>JBBSQJ010000223.1:0-2273 GCA_038257965.1 Propionibacteriales bacterium | reverse complement strand
TGTGAAGCCTCGCGAAGTTGTCACCGACTTCGGTCGCGAAGTTGTCACCCCCGGCCGTCCCGTCAGGGGACCCTCGTGCGGAGCACGCAAAAGCCGACACCATCACATCAACCACCACACTCGATGATCATCTCTGAACCGCCGAACTGCCAGTGCAGTGCTAGCCGAAGGATGACCAGAAGATCCTGGTGTCGTCGTCGTCCGGTATACCCCGCCAGGCCAGGTAGAGCCGGCCGTCCCAGGTGCATATCGATGGTCCGACTGCGCTGGCCCGATCGGCGAGCCGTACCTGACCGGACCAGGTGGCTCCGAGATCAATGCTGGTTGACAGGAACAGCACCTTGTCGTCGTTGTTGCCCCGCCAGGCGATCGTGATCGCGTCGTTGTAGCTCACCGCGGTGGGCGCGTTCGCGGAGGTCACCGGGTGCTGCTCGTTGACGCTGGCCAGCGCGTACGTGAAGGTGATCGGCTGCTGCGGCCGCCAGACTGGGTCGGCCGCCGTCCGCCAGCTGACGTAGAGCTGGGCGTCCTGATTGATACCGCGCCAGAACAGGTACAGCCGGTCGCGGTGGGCGAGCAGCGCCGGGCTGGTCGAGGTACCGATCCCTGGGACGACGACGCCGTGACCGTACCCGTCGCGTTCGGTCGACACCCGGATCCGGTAGTCGTCGCCGACACCGCGCCAGGCGAGCCAGATCGTGCCGTCGAACGCGGCCAGCCCCGGGCCGGCGTTCGTGCCGATACCGGAGATGTGGATCTGCGGCTGCCAGGTCGGCTCGTAGATCGCCTTGCGCGACCAGTAGATGTTGTAATCATCTCTCGGGCCCATCCAGGCCAGGTGGAGCACCCGCTCCGTGCCGTCGAACGTCGTGATCATCGCCGGGCCGTCCGACGACCCGAACGCGACACCGTCGGGGCCGGTGCAGATCTGTTCCGTGCTCCACCGGGTCCCGTCGAACACCGCCGAGCGCAGCCGCCGATCGTCACCGGCCCCTCGGTACGCCAGGTGCAGCCGGTCGGCGGTCGACTCACCTTCGAACGTGGGCGGCCCGGCGACCGCGAGCGCCGGCCGGTTGCTGCTCCGGCCGCCGCTCGCCGTCTGCGGGGTCCATCCGTACAGCCAGCGCAGCTGCTCCCTGCTCTCGTCGTCGACCAGCGCGACTCCGTTGGTGGACGGGAACATCAGCGAGTGCGGATCGGACGAGTGGTGCAGACCGAGGGCGTGGCCGAGTTCGTGCATCGCCACGTTCAGCAGGAAGTCGGCGTCCCAGGTCTCGGCGGAGTCGAACGAGACATCACCCCAGACGTCCCGGCTGGTGCTGCCGACCACGCCGTTGGCCTCGCCGAAGTCGTCGTGCTCGGAGCCTTGGAAATCTAGCCGGAGGTCCGCGTGCGGGTCATTGCTCGACTGGAACCGGAAGTAGTGGTTGGGCGCCACGTTCTCCCAGCGGTTGAACGCGGTCACGATCACGTTCACCGTGGAGACGGGGCCGAGATTGCAGCCTTCCGGCCAGATCGAGTACGTGAGATCACCGTGGTTCCAGCGCCGGATCGTCTCCCCGGCGCGTGCCAGCCGCAGCTGACCAGCGTCCTCGCGGACGTCGTCCGGAACGCCGCAGGTCCGTCCGGCGACGTGGGCGGCGACGTTAGGCTCCGGCAGCGACCAGACGATCGCGTACCGACGCAACTGCTCGCCAACCGGGAGTGCCGTCCCGTAGCCCAGGCCGCCCAGCCTCTTCAGCTGCGGCAGCGCGGCGGCCTGCGCGCCGACGCCCGCAGCCTCCTCGCCATGCCCCGCCGCCGCCAGGTAGGCCCGCAGGGCGTCCAACGACGTAGTCACCGCCGCCAACCGGGCGGGATCCCAGACGCCGCCGACGAACAGCGACCAAGCCCCGTCGAATCGCTCCCGGCTGGTCGCCACCGCGTCCTCCGTCTGCCCGGCATTCGACTGCCGGGCGGCGAGGTTCTCCAGTGCCCACGCCAACCGCGGGTCTCCCAGGGCCCGGAAGATCGCGGCGCCCTCCTCGGCAGCAGCGACTGCCTCTGCCGCATGACCGGCGTTCTGGCGATAGGCCGACAGCAGGATCAGCGCGTACGCGCGTGCTGCCCGATCGGTGGCGATGGCGACCTGCTCGGAGGTGGTAGTGGCGGCGTCGTGGAAGCGGCCCGCACTGGCGTATCGGGAAGCGAGGTTCTCCAGTCCCCACTGGAGCTTGGCCTCATCGTCAAGGGTGCGGGCGATATCCACGGCCTCCTCGCAGGCACTAACCGCA
>JBBSQJ010000222.1:0-2279 GCA_038257965.1 Propionibacteriales bacterium | reverse complement strand
CCGCTTCACCGGGAAGATCACGAACCGCTTGTCCCGATTGGCCACCGAGACGAACACAGTGCCCTTGGTCGGCAGCGGGCCGAAACCCGCGACCTGACTCTTCGCGAAAGCCGCTCCGAACGTGTGGTCCAGACCCATCACCTCCCCGGTGGACTTCATCTCCGGCCCGAGGATGATGTCGACCGAAATCCCTTCCACCGTGCGGAACCGGTTGAACGGCATCACGGCTTCCTTAACCGCGATCGGCCCGGCGCGCTCGTCGGACCCGTCTCCGCTCGCACGGAGCAGGCCGGCGCGGCGCAACTCGGCGATGGTCGCGCCCAGCATGATCCGGGATGCGGCCTTGGCCAGCGAAGTGGCGGTGGCCTTCGAGACGAACGGCACCGTACGTGAGGCGCGCGGGTTCGCTTCGAGGACGTAAAGCGTGTCACCGGCCATGGCGTACTGGATGTTGATCAAGCCACGAACTCCTACGCCGGCGGCGATCGCGGCGGTGGAGTGTCGGATCCGATCCACCACCTCCGAGCCGAGAGTGATCGGCGGCAGCGCGCAGGCGGAGTCGCCGGAGTGGATGCCGGCCTCCTCGATGTGCTCCATCACTCCACCCAGGTAGAGATCAGTCCCGTCGTACAGGGCGTCGACGTCGATCTCCACCGCGTCGTCCAGGAACTCATCGACCAGCACCGGGTGATCGGGAGTGACCTCGGTCGATCGTTCGATGTAGGCACTCAGCGTGTCCTCGTCGTAGACGATCTCCATCCCGCGGCCACCGAGCACATAGCTCGGGCGGACCAGGACGGGATAGCCGATCTCGTCGGCGATCTCCTTGGCCTGTTCGAACGAGCTCGCCATCCCGTGTCGCGGTGCCGGCAGGTCGGCCTCGAACAGTACCCGGCCGAACGCCCCGCGATCCTCGGCCAGGTGGATCGCCTCCGGGCTGGTGCCGACGATCGGCAGTCCGGCGTCCTTGAGGGCCTGCGCCAACCGCAGCGGTGTCTGGCCGCCGAGTTGGACGATGACGCCCGCAACCGGACCGGCGGCCAGCTCGGCGTGGTAGACCTCGAGCACGTCCTCGCAGGTGAGCGGCTCGAAGTAGAGCCGATCTGCGGTGTCGTAGTCGGTGGACACGGTCTCCGGGTTGCAGTTGATCATGACCGTCTCGTAGCCGGCTTCGGAAAGGGCCATCGCCGCATGCACGCAGGAGTAGTCGAACTCGATCCCCTGTCCGATCCGGTTCGGACCACTGCCCAAGATCAACACCGCCGGCTTGGTCCGTTGGGCGACTTCGGTCTCGAGGTCGTAGGAGCTGTAGTGGTAAGGCGTCTCGGCCGCGAACTCCGCCGCGCAGGTATCCACGGTCTTGTACACCGGTCGGACTCCCAACGCCCAGCGCACACCTCGTACGACCTCCTCGGACAGGTGACGCAGGGAGGCGATCTGGGTGTCGGACAGGCCGTGGCGTTTTGCCAGCCGAAGCACGTCGGCGGTCAGCTCCGGTGCATTCCGCACCCGGTCGGCGACCTCGATGATCAACATCAGCTGATCGATGAACCACGGGTCGATCTTGGTCGCTTGGAACACCTGGTCCGGCGTGGCACCCGCACACAGTGCCCGGACGACCAGTCCCAGGCGACCGTCATGCGGCCGGGACGCCAGGTCGAGCAGGTCTTGGATGTGTCGTGAGCCCGTCGAAGGGGCGCTGGTGTCTTGCCCTTCGACAAGCTCAGGGCGCGTGACTTCGACAAGCTCAGGGCGCGTGGCGTGGGCCGGCTCAGGGCGCATGGCGTTGGCCGGCTCAGGGCGCGGGCTATCGAATGTGAACGGGGCCTTGGGATCCTCGAGGCTGCGCAGCGCCTTGCCGAGCGCTTCGGTGAAGTTGCGCCCGATGGCCATCGCCTCGCCGACGCTCTTCATGTGTGTGGTCAGCGCATCGTCGGCCCCGGGGAACTTCTCGAAGGCGAAACGCGGCACCTTGACCACGACGTAGTCCAGCGTCGGTTCGAATGCCGCCGGCGTCCAATGTTCGACCCTGCCACGGGAGGTGATGTCGTTCGGGATCTCGTCCAGGGTGTAGCCGATCGCCACCTTCGCGGCGATCTTGGCGATCGGGAAGCCGGTGGCCTTGGAGGCCAGCGCGCTGGAGCGGGAAACCCGCGGGTTCATCTCGATCACGATCATCCGACCGGTGGCCGGGTCGACGGCGAACTGGATGTTGCAGCCGCCGGTGTCCACGCCGACCGCCCGCAGGACGGCGATCCCGACGTCGCGCAGCTGCTGGT
>JBBSQJ010000221.1:0-2679 GCA_038257965.1 Propionibacteriales bacterium | reverse complement strand
TGCGTTTCGTCAAGTGATCTGGCCCCACTGACCGTCATGAATATTGGCCCCACTAGTGGTCCAGACTTCGGGTGCTGGTGGAGGATGGCGGGAGGAGGGATCGGTATGTGACGGGCGGCTTTGCCGACTTCTCGGTCGATGAAGTTCAGTCCCAGGCGGACCTGGCTGTCCGCTCATCCGGTCGTCTACTCGATCGGCTGATCAAGGCTTCTTGTTTGTCCGGCCGCGTTGATGGGTGGTGCGGAGCCGGTAGGACTGGGTGCCGGTTTCGAGGATGTGGGCGTTGAAGGTGACGCGGTCGACGATGGCGGCGACGAGACGTGGGTCGGGGAACACCGATCCCCATTCGCTGAAGGGCAGGTTGGTGGCGATCGCGATGGAGGCTCGCTCCTCGCGTTCGGTGATGATCTGGAACAGCAGTTCCGCGCCGCGTGGGTCGATCTGGACGTAGCCGAGTTCGTCGAGGCAAAGCAGGTCGAGGCGGCCGTATCGTGCGACGACGCGGGACAGGACTCGTTCGTCGGCGGCCTCGACGAGTTCGTTCACGAGCTGGGCGGTGGTGACGTAGCGGACCCGGCGGCCTTGCTCGCAGGCCGCGAGGCCAAGGCCGATGAGCAGATGGCTCTTGCCGGTGCCGGAGTCGCCGAGCAACACGACTGGTTCGCCGGCGTCCATGTAGTGACCGGCGGCGAGCTGGCCGAGGGTGGCGGGCTGGATGGTGGGGACGGCGTCGACGTTGAAGTCGGCCAGGCGTTTGAGCCGCGGGAACTTCGCGTCGTTGATCCGTCGTGTCCGTCGTCGTTCGGTGCGGTCATCGACTTCGGCGGCGAGGACCTCGGCGAGGTAGGCCAGGTGTGTCTGGCGGTCCCGGCCGGCGATCTCGGCCAGGCGTGCTGCTTCGGTGCGCACGGTCGGCAGGTGCAGTTCGCGGGCCGCGGCTCCGATGGATGCCTGCGCCGCGGCGTCGACGGTTGTGGTGGTCATGTTCGGCTCCCGGTCAGTAGGTCGTCGTAGTCAGTCAGCGTCGGTGCTGGTCGGTCGTAGCGGGCCAGAGCGCCGATCGGAACGAGCGGCGCGACCTGGCTGGTGTCGCGCCGGGCGTCGATGAGCACCAGCGCCGGGTCGAGGCAGTCAGAGGCGACGGCGCGGTCCATCGCCGCTGTCAACGCCGCGGCGGCCATGGTGCGGTGCGCGAGCAGGATCTCGATCAGCGCCCGGGTGCCGGCAGCGTCACCGCGTGCCCGGCGGGCGGCGTCCCAGTAGGAATGATGCGAGGCGGTGAACCCGCCGCGGGCTTTGGCCTGCGCCAGCGCTGTCGCGCCCGGTAGCCCGCCGGGCTTGGTCTTGAGCACCTCGAGGTAGTGATCGAGGGTGAGGACCTCGACGTAACGTCCGACGGCCCGTTCGTGACGAGCGACCAGTCTCGCTCCGTCATAGATCTCGACGGTGCGGGCGGCCAGACGAACTGGGAGTCGTCGTCCGGCGTAACGGGCCGGGACCGAGTAGAAGCACTGCCGCACCGACACCCGTGCCCGGTTGTCGACTCGGGCTTCCAGCAGCCTGGCCGGGTCGAAGCCTTCGCCCGGCAGCGGCATCAACGTGGCTGCTTCGGTCTGGAACGCCGAGCCGATCGTGATCGGCCGGCCGGTGATCACCCGGGCGTCGTCGAGCAGATCACCGGCAGCGATCAGCTCGTTCACCGCTGCCAGCGATCCAGCCTTCGGGACCGGGACGAGATGGCGTCGCCGGAACCGGCCGATCTCGCCCTCGACGCCGCCTTTCTCGTGTGCGCCCTGGATGCCGGGACGGCAGAAGAAGGAGTCGAACCCGTAATGCGACCGCAGCGCGGTGAACCGTTCGGACTCGGTTCGGTCGCGTCCCTTGAGCACTCGGACGACGGCCGGTTTGAGGTTGTCGTAGCGGACCCGGGCCGGCACCCCGCCGAAGTACTCCAACGCCAGAACGTGCCCTTCCAGGAACGCCTCCTGCGCCTGCGTGCCGAACGCGACATGGAAAGCCTTGCCCGAGTGCGACAGCCGCATCACGAACATCCAGAGCTTCATCACCACTCCGGCGATCGTGGCGTAGAACTCGCCGAAGTCGACCTCAGCCTCAGCGCCGGCCAGATGCGTCTGCGGGATCGACACCTCCCGCTGGTCCAAGCCGAGTTCGACGCGACGGCGGGCGACGTAACGCGACACCGTCACCTCCGCCAGCCTCGCGTGATGTTCGGCGACCAGCCGCTGCCAGACCCGGCGGGCCGTATGGCGCTGCTTGCGCGGTGCATCCTTGTCCGCGATCAGCCAGCCGTCGATCACCGTCACGAACGGATCGATCGCCGGCCTTCGCCGCGACGGATAGGCCGTGCGCGGCGGCGGCACCGCGGACTCCAACGCCTGCCTGACGGTGCGCCGATGCACGCCGTGACGGTCAGCCAACTCGCGGATCGACAGCTGCTCCAGCCGCCTGTCTCTCCTGATCTGCTCGAACAGTTCCACCCGTGACCGCACCCTGACCGACCTCCCCATCAACGACGACAGGGCCGATCTGAACGAGAGTGGGGCCAACATTGGTGACGACACACCGCACCCACCCGGCGGGATGATCACCACCCCAGGTGGGGCCAACATTCATGCAGAACGAAGACCGAAGTGGGGCCAACTCAGGTGATCACACGCA
>JBBSQJ010000220.1:0-2772 GCA_038257965.1 Propionibacteriales bacterium | reverse complement strand
GCCGCGAGCATCGCCTCGACAGCATGCATGTTGGCGTTGAGGCCGCGATAGGAGTCGAGGGCGGAGAAGTCCTTGTCCCAGGTGTCGACACACAGCCCGTCCGATTCGTCCCAGAACCGTTTCAGGAACACCGTCGTCGCGTCGTCGAGCAACTCTCGCGCCCCGGGCAGCCGGGCCTGGACCGCCGAACTCGCCGCGAGCACCACGAAGGCGTGGGCGTAGCACACCTTGCTGGAGTCCAGCGGCGCCGAGTCCCTGGCGCGCTCGTCGGACCCGTCCTCGGCCGAGACGGCAGCGAACCAACCGCCGGACCCGGAGTCTCGCAGGCGACCGCGCAACCCAGCGAACGCTCGCTCGGCAACCGGCCGGCAGCCGGGCACGCCCAACAACTGGCCTAGCGCGTACACGTGCACCATCCGTGCGGTGATCCACGTGTGCACCGGCTGTCCCGGGGTTGGCACGCCGTCGTCGTCCAGATAGGCGGCGCCGCCGGCGTCCAGTCCCGCACGTCGACCGAAGGCGAGGAGTCGTTCCGCCTCGGTCTGCAGCCAGGTGCGGTGGATCGCAGACATCATCCAGGGCTTCATAGCGTCGTACCTCCTACTACTGTCGCCGGCCCGGCGACCGGGCGGTCGAGCCGCGCAACCGGACTTCCGGCCTCGGTGCATCGTAGGTGGTCACCTCCGCGCCGCCGAGCACAGCTAGCACCGCCTCCGCGATCGCCAGTCCGAGGCCGTGCACGTCCACGGCGACGACGCTGAGCCCCGGCTGGGTGAGTCGGGACAGCGCCGTGTCGTCCCAGACCATGACGGAGACGTCGTCCGGCACGTTCGACCCGAGATCACTCAGCACGCCGAGTCCGGCGACGGCCATCACGATGTTGTCGTAGAAGATCGCCGTCGGCGGCTCAGCCAGCCCCAACAGCTCGGAAGTCGCATCACGGCCCGACGTCTCGTAGTAGTCGCCCTCGGCCAGCACGCCGACACACCCCCGAGCGGTGCACCGACTCAGGAACGCCGCAGTGCGGGTCTGGCTGTGCAGCAGCACATGCGGCCCGCCGACGTAGGCGATCCGCCGGTGGCCGAGATCAGCCAGCGCGTCGACCGCGTCCGCTGCGCCGGCTGCGCTGTCGACGAAGACATTGGAGAACGGCAGCGCGTCTCGTGGTCCACCCAGCACGGCTGCCGGGATGCCGAGCTCGACCAGCACGGGCAGCCGGTCGTCGTCGGGGTGGAGATCGAGCATGATGATCGCGTCCACGAAGCGTTGGCCTGCCCAGCGCCGCCAGATCGCGATCTCCTGATCGTGGCTCGTGGCGATGTTGAACCGTAGCGACCGGTCCAGCGGGCTGAAGACCTCCTCGATGCCTTCCACCAGTTCGATCACGAACGGCTCCATGCCGAGCGGTCGACCCGGTCGGTTGATCACCAGCCCGATCGGGCCACTTCCCGCACCCGAACCGCTCTTGGCAGCGCGGCTGGCCGTCGAGCCGGCCGGCGCCGCCTCGGCGGTCAACGTGGGACCGGGGTTTCGGTTCGTCGCAGATCGTTCGCGGTCCGCAGCACGGGTTCACCGACCAGCAGTTCGGCGATGCCCTCCGCAGCCGTACGGACCTCAAAGGTTGCGTTCTCACCAGCCAGCAGGGTCACCAGGCCATGATCAACCACGGCGTCCGCCGCTGCTACGTCGGGGAGCAACGTGACGTCTCGAGCCAGCGAGCGGGCCGTCACCTGCACCAGGTAGCCACCCTCGATCGGTATGGCGGTGGCCGAGATCGGATCGGCGTCGAGAGCCAGGTCGACGTCCTCGACAAGGGTGTGCACCGTCCGTGAGTGCCCGAGCCGGGCGAGCAGCACCTCGGTTCGCGCGTCGCCCGGGCTCGCCAGGGCGGCCGGCACCGCGATGACGTGGACCGACCGGACCGGCACAGCAACCGCAACGGAGGCCGAGGCGATCGGCGTTCCGTCCAGCTGCTCGCGAGTCAGTTCGAGCTCGTCCGACCAGTCGGCGTCGGTGTCGTTGATCACGGCCACCGACAGCGTCCCGTTCCGATCCACCATCGCCAGCAGCCGCGGCGCGAACGCGGCCCGCAGCCCATGCCACAGCGGCTTCAACCGCTCCTCGGAGTCGATGGCGGCCCAGGAGGTGACGGGCCAGCAGTCGTTGAGCTGCCAGACGATCGCACCGGCGGTCCGTGGCCACCAGGAGCGGTAGTGTTCGACCGCGTACGCCACCGCCCGCGCCTGGTTGAGTTGCGCGGCCCAGTGCCAGTCGGCGAAGTCGCTCGGCACCCCGAGATGGGGGGCCATCCCACGGTCGAGCTTGCCGTTGCCGTCCTCGGCCTTCTGATGGATTGCGAAGTTCGCATCGTTCTTGGGGTCTGCCGCCTCGGCCAGCGGCCCGCCGTCGACCGTGTGCACCCAATCGCTCAAGGTCCGCCGGGCCGGCGGACCTTGGAACCCGAACTCCGAGCAGAACCGGGGCACCTCGCTGCGGTACTCGGTGTAGTCGACCCGATTCCACACATCCCACTGGTGGTGCGTGCCGTGGTCCGGGTGGTTCGGATGGACGTCACTGCCGGCCGATTCCGCGCGGTGGGGGCCGGGGGAGCAGGGGCTGTTCTCGCTGTAGGTCCGGGTCGGGTCCAGTTCCGCGACGATCGCCGGCAGCAGCTCGCGGGCGTATCGCTCGCCCCAGGTCCGGCCGGCGAGCCGTTCCGACCAGCCCCAGTCCTGGTGTCCCCAGAGGTTCTCGTTGCCGCCGTTCCAGTGG
>JBBSQJ010000219.1:0-3282 GCA_038257965.1 Propionibacteriales bacterium | reverse complement strand
GCCTTGACCGCACCAACGTAGGACTTCGGGTCGATGTCGACCAGGGCGGCCAGGCGGCGAGCGGACGGCTCGAGCTGATCGGCGGTCAGAACACTCTTGTCCAGGCCGATTCGCACCACCGCCCGCTCGGTCACGATGACGTCCCCGTCCTCGCCGAGCACCTCCCCACGCTCGGCGTAGAGTCGGTGCTGGCTGAGTCGGTTGCTCCCGTCGAGCCCGGGTTGGACGAGCGCCGGCGTCCAGCGCGTCTTCCACCGGCCGGCCTCGCGGGCGAAGTCGGCGGTGGTGTCGTACACCCACGAGGTCGGCACGCCCGGAAACGTCCAGGTGTAACGCAGTGTCGCCGTGGCCGAGGTGTCCTTGGCGTTTAGCGACGCCACGCCGACCTGCGGACGCACCGGACCCATGCCCGCCACGATCGCCCGGAAGGCGGTGTTCACGTCGCCGCTGGACGCGCTGGCGAACTCCACGCCGCTGAGGTCGGCCATCGCCAGACCGTCCGCCAGCTCTGAGGCCGCTCGCTCAGGGCTGTCCAGGCTCGCGGTCGGCGTCGGAGTCTTGCCACCCGTGCAGCTGGTCAGCACGGTCACGGCGACCAGGCCGACAACGACGGTCCGCAACGTCGACAGACGGGTCGTCAGAGGCGGTCGGCGGAGCATTCCGCCCATCATGGCACCGCCGACCAAGTGCACCGCGTGTCACTCAACCAGGTCGGCGTAGTCGGGATGGTCGGCCAGGTAGGCGCGGGTGTAGCTGCAACCGGCTCGCAACCCCAGTCCGCGTTTGCGGATGTCATCGAGGGCATACCGGGTGATCCGGGCGGCGATTCCGCAGTGCCGCCATGCCAGCGCGGTTTCGGTATGCCTGACATGGAGCAGCGAGTCCCGTGGTAGGTAGTCGATCGCGGCTACTTGCTCGTCGCCGAAGCGGGCCACGTATCTGTTCTCGGCGTCCAGGCGAGTCACCTCCAGCGGCACCGACTCGACGAGTCGCCGTTTGCTGGTCGGCCATTCCGCCCTGATCATCGAGTAGGTCACGGTGTCGCGCCAACTCCCGTCGCGCCGGAGCCGGTGGTGTCGCAGCACGCCCTCTCGAACCGCGCCCAGTCGCTCGATCGCCGTTTGAGAGCGGGTGTTGCGGATGTCGGTCTGCCATACCACTCGCTCCGCGCCGAGCCGATCGAACGCGTGCCTCAGCAGCAGCAGCTTGGATTCGCTGTTCAGTCCGGTTCGCCAGTGCGGCTTCGCCAGCCAGGTGTGGCCGATCGCGATCGACCGGTTGCCCGGGTCGATGTCGTAGCACGAGGTAGTCCCGACGAGCTCACCGCTCTCGCGGAGCCGCTGGGCGTAGGGCACCCGGCGCGGATCGGCGAGTGCCTTCTCAAGCAGGACCCGGGCGTCGGCGACCGAGGTCGGGGGACCGTAGGAGAGGTGCTGCGTCACCGAAGCCGCGTCCGGGGTGTCGCCCAGCGCAGCGACGAAGGCAGCGGCATCCTCGACCCTCAGCGCGTCCAGTCGCAGTCTCGGTCCGATCAGCTCGGCAGCGGTGAACCAGTCCACCCGAGTCACGTTATGACACCTGGGCGAGCGCGAACACTCGGCGGTAGGCCAGGACGGTGCCGTACGGCTGCGGCGGGTAGGACTGCCTGAGACGCCGTTTGTACGCGGTCTCGAATTCCTGGCGCAACGCCTGCGGCAGGGCGCCGAGCACCTCTCGCGCGCCGGTGGCGGAGATCCAGCGGAAGACCGGGTCGGGTCCGGAAAGAACGTGCAGGTACGTCGTCTCCCACGCCTGAACCCGACAGCCGAGCCGAGCGAGATCGTCGAGATAGATCTCGGGTCCGAACGCACTCGGACGCTTCACCTCGCGCGTCCACTCCGCATAGGGCGGCTGATAGGACAGATCGTGGAGCAGGCGATGGCTCGGTTGATCGAAGTTGCCGGGAACCTGGATGCCGAGCCAACCACCCGGTGCCAGGGCGCCGACCAGCCGCGGCACGATCTCGCGGTGTCGCGGCACCCACTGCATCGCGGCGTTGCTGACGATCACATCGACCGGCTCGGTCGGGCGCCACTCCCGCAGATCGCCGACGACGAATCGAAGTCTTTCCCCGGCGTGACGCTGGGCGTGTTCGATCATGGCTGGTGAGGAGTCCACGCCCTCGACCTCGGTGTCGGGCCACCGGGCGGCGAGCAGGGCGGTGAGGTTACCCGGGCCGCAGCCGAGATCGACCACTCGTCGGGGACGCTCGGTCGTGATCCGCGCCGTGAGGTCGATGAACGGTCGGCCCCGTTGGTCGGCGAACTCCAGGTAGTCGGTGGGATCCCATTCACTCATCGGCACTCCTCCAAGAAGTATCTTGACATCAAGATACAGCGGCAGACGCGTCGGGCCAAGTAGGTTTTCGCCATGACGTTCGGCGCTGCCCAGACCATCGACATCACGACCAGCGACGGTGCGATGCCCGCTCGGCTGTGGCATCCCCAGGCTGGTACCGGGCCCGCCGTCGTGGTCTTCCAGGAGATCTTCGGAGTCACCGACTACATCCGCTCACGCTGCCGCGATCTCGCCGACCTCGGCTACGTGGTCTGCACACCAGAGCTGTACTGGCGACTGGGTGACATCCGAATCGAGGACGGACCGGACGCGCTGGAAGACGCCGTGGCCGCTCTCGGACGTCTGGACTGGGCGAGCGCGGTACGCGACGGGGTCGCGACGCTGGAACACGTACGCAGTCTGATCGAAGTCACCGGGCCGGTGGGCCTGGTCGGGTTCTGCTTCGGCGGTGGCCTGGCCTTCAACGTGGCGGCCGAGGACACGCCGGACGCCCTGGTGTCCTACTACGGTTCGGCCGTGCCGCACCTGTTGCATCTCGCCGACCGGGTGCGGACCCCGAGTCTGCATCACTTCGGCTTGGCCGATACCTACATCCCCGTCGAGTCCGTCGAGGAAATCCGCGCCGCCATCGCCGGTCCGGACGTCCGGTTCGAAACGTACGAGGGGGCTGGACACGCATTCGACAACCCCAACCCGATCTTCCACAACGCCGATGCCTCAGGCGCTGCCTGGCGGGTCACGACCCGCTTTTTGGCCCAGAGTCTGGGTCGTTCGGCAGATCGCTAGTGTCGCGTGTCGTTAATTATTTTACGGTGTGATCTTGAGACAATGAGGTATGACGATTGCGGCACCGTTGGTGCTCAGGGATGGTGACGGGCAGCGGTTGGCGTCGATGGTGCGGTCGCAGACGGTGACAGCAGCTGCGGCGCAGCGGGCCCGGATCGT
>JBBSQJ010000218.1:0-3320 GCA_038257965.1 Propionibacteriales bacterium | reverse complement strand
GGGCCCTTCGACAGGCTCAGGCCCTTCGATGGCTCGTCGGTGCTCAGGCCCACCTGTTTCGGCGTACGTCGCGGCGATGACATCTCGCGGCGAATTACGGCTACTGGTGTATCTCACGAACCAGTTCCTGGTCTGAAGCGGAGAAGGGGAAGCGTCCGCGACTCTGGAGGGGCATTCAGCCAGGCGCGTCGCGGGACGGCGTCGTAGTCGAGATGGGGGCATCACATCATGCGAGAGGACATCACCACGGGGGCGGCGGTTGTCGACCGTCGTTCCACCGGCCGCTTACGCGCTGTGGCTCGAACGGCCGCGGCGACGGTGGCCGCGACAGCGTTGGCGACGGGAGCATTCCTCCTGCCGGCTCAGGCCGGGCCGGTCACCGCCGAGACCACCTTGGCTGAGCACACCAATCCAGCCGTTCAGGTCATCACCACCGAATACCGGGCGAGTGTGAAGCTCGGCCGGATCGAGTTCTCCAAGTCGGGACAGCAGCTCGTCCTGCGGGCGTACATCAAGTACGCGAAGGGCGACTTCGGGGCCGCCGGTTTCGTCAGCTACATCTTCGACCGTGCTCAGCGCGATCCGGCTCATTACCTGAAGGAAGCCGGAGCCAAGCGAACCCAGAAGCTGAAGGCCCAGTTCGTCGGGAGCGGGTTCATCGCCAGCCCTGACGGCTATGTGGTGACCGCACGCCACGTGGTCACGCCCGACTCCGACGTGAAGAAGATGTTTGCCCAGGCAGGCGCGACCAACTTCGCGAAGGCCGATGCCAAGGCACTGCTGAAGGACTTCGCCCGGTTCGATCTGTCCACCGGCGCGATGAGGAACATCGTTCGGACGGTCAACGGGTTCGCGCAGGCGAAGGTCCACGTCGATCTGGGCCAGCCGAAGGTGGCGGTCCGACTCGGTGTCGCCTCGGCCACCGGACAGCGGGTCGGCCAGAACCAGCCTGCCGAGGTCGTCTTCCGCTCGGACCCCGCGCTCGGAGCCGACGTCGCCGTCCTGCGCATCCGGGTGGACGGCCAGCTTCCCACGGTCCCACTGGGCTCGGACTCCCCACAGCAGGGCGACCAAGTCTACATCAACGCATTCCCGGCCGCCGCGACCTACCTGAAGGACTTCTCGAAGGCTTCCCAACTCCAGCCGACGCTCACCAAGGGCTCGATCACCGCGCTCAAGAACACGGCCGGCGGCACCCCGATCCTGCAGACCGACGCCATCTCGAGTCCCGGCAGTTCCGGCGCTGCCGCGTTCGACGAGAAGGGTCAGGTGATCGGCATGCTGGTCGCCGGTGCCACCGATGCCAACGGGTCGGGCGTCGGTCAGAACTACCTCATGCCGCTGGACGTGATCTCCGACGCGCTCACCCGTAGTGGGGCTCATCCCGCCGCCAGCGAGACGTCGGTGATCTACAACGAGGGCCTTGCCGACTTCCACAACGAGTACTACAGCAAAGCCCTCGGAGAGTTCCAGCAGGTCAAGGCACTCTTCCCCGCACATGCCTACGTCGGCGGCTTCATCACCAAGTCACAGACCGCGATCAACCAGGGCAAGGACAAAACCCCGCCACCGGCCGCCGAGACGACATCCGGCTTCTCCTTCGGCACTCCTTTGAACATGGTCGGTGTGGCGACCGTGGTGATCATCGCCGTGGGGGTGACGGTCCTCTTGCTGGTGCTGCGTCGTCGCCCCGGCAAGCAGTCCGATCAGGGTCAGCTGGGTCAGGGCGGCCAGCCGCCGTATCCACCGCAGCAGCCGTACGGCCCGATGCCGAACGGTGGCACGCCGATGTCGACGAGCATGGGACTGCCGCAGCAGGCGTACCCGATGGGCGCTCCCCAGCCGCTCTATCCCGCGTTGCCGATGCCGTCGATCGGACAGCCCGGATCGGCCGCCGCCATGGGGGGCGTCTCGCCCAGCCCGTCCGTGGCGATGAGTCCGGTCGCTCCGCCGAGCTCGCCGATCGTCCCGGGTTACCCGCAGACCACCGTGGCCGACGGCTATCCGGCGCCCGCCGCGGTCGACGATCGAGGATCGGCCCCGATACCGGCACCGAGTCCGCCGGTCAGTCATCAGCCCGCCGACGTGCCGGATGTCTTCCCTGGCTGGGAACCGATCGACTACGTCCCGTCGGTGCCGCCGACCGGCTCGAGCGAGCGTAGTCACTGACGGCACCGGTCCAAATCGAAGCAGAGGGGAGTCGTCAGGATGCTGTCGTACCGATTGGGCATCGACCTCGGCACCACGTTCACGGCGGCAGCCGTGGCGCAGGACGGCAAGCACACCGTCGCGGAGTTGGTGCCCGGTCGCTACGACGTGGCGTCGACCGTCTGCCTGACTGCAGACGGGCGGCTGCTCATCGGCGACGAGGCTGAACGACTCGGCGAGCAGCGACCGACAGCACTGGCCAGGGAGTTCAAGCGCCGGCTCGGTGATCAGGTTCCGTTGATCATCGACGGGCGGATGTACTCGCCCCAGACGCTGATGGCGCACCAGCTGAGCTGGGTGGTCGATCGGGTGGCGAGCGAGGCGGGATGTCTGCCAGAGCTTCTCGCCGTCACCTGCCCGGCCAACTGGGGGCCGTACAAGCACGACTTGTTGCGCCAGGTGATCAGGATGGCGGAGGTGCCGAGCGCAATCGTGTGCACCGAGCCGGAGGCGGCAGCCATCCGGCACGCCGGGGCGGACGCCCAGCGCGAGGGCGCCCTGGTCGGCGTCTACGACCTCGGCGGAGGAACCTTCGACGCGGCGGTGCTGCGCGCGACCCGGACCGGCGGTTTCGCGCTGGCCGGACCGCCCGAGGGGATCGAGCACCTGGGGGGCATCGACTTCGACGAAGCGATCTACGCATTCACCATCGAGGCACTTGGTCACGACGCTCCTGATCTGGCGGGATCGGACGATCCGCAGATGGTCGCGGCGCTGGCCAGGATTCGGCGGCGCTGTGTCACGGCCAAGGAGACACTGTCGATCGATCATGTTGCCGACATCGCGATCGATCTGCCCGGTTCGACCAGGTCGGTGCGGATCACCCGCGGCGAGTTCGAGTCGATGGTGCGGCCGGCGCTGGACGACACCATCCGCGCGTTCGAACGGGCGATCCGCAACGCCGGAACGTCGGCGGCCGACCTGGCCTCGGTCGTGCTGGTCGGCGGTTCGGTGCGGATTCCACTCGTGTTCGAGTCGATCGCGCGGCGCCTCGACTGCCAGGTGATCATGCCGCGCAACCCGTCGCACAGTGTGGCGCTGGGCGCGGCGATGGCCGCGGAACGCTATCGGGCTGCCGTGGGTGTGCCGAGGAGGTCGGCCCGCGCCGGTCT
>JBBSQJ010000217.1:0-3404 GCA_038257965.1 Propionibacteriales bacterium | reverse complement strand
CGCGTGGTGCAGCGCATCGCTGGCCATCGACGGCGACGACGGCGAGGCTCCGAGCCTGATCGCACGCGCCGTAGACTCTCTCCTCGGCGTCCGCCTCTGAGACCAGCTCAGCCACAGGTGGCCCGCCCCCGGAAACTGTGCACGTCCGGCAGCGACACGCCGGCGGCAACCGCGACGAGTGCCCACTTTCTCGGACGCCCATGGACCGCACCGGCGGTCAGCCCGGGCCGCCGTGGACAGCGGTGGCGCGCCTCGGCCGACGTGGCACAATGAGCACGACGAGTTGACAACTCGCGCGTGTTCCGGGGTCGGTGCAAATCCGAACCGGCGGTGACAGTCCGCGACCCTGCTGCAGCCAGCAACAGGTTGACCTGGCGAAATTCCAGGACCGACGGTGAAAGTCCGGATGGGAGGAACACGGGAGTGCGTCGACGCGACGGGTCGATGAGCGACCGGTCGCGGCGAGCTCTCTTCCAACCCCGGGGTTCGTGCGACCGGACGAGTGGAGGAGACCATCATGGGTTTCTCGGACGTACTCACAGGGTTGCTGAACGCCAAGATCGACATCGGTCCCGGCATCTTGTGGCGGGAGATCATCGGTAACGGCTTCGGGCTGGCCAGCGCAGTCCTCGGCATGCGGCGCAGGGTCGCCGCCTGGCCAGTGGGCATCGTCGGCAACGTCTTGTTGTTCACGGTGTTCCTCGGCGGGGTGTTCCATACCCCCCAAGACCTCGATCTGTGGGGCCAGGCGGGCCGCCAGATCTTCTTCTTCATCGTGAGCGTGTACGGGTGGATCCGCTGGTACCAGTTCCGTCACGCCGCCGGCGAGGGGGAGAAGGTCGGGGTCAAGCCAGGCTGGGCCGGCTGGCGGGGACGCGTCCAACTCGGGGTCGCCGCCGTCGTGCTGTGGACGGTCTCGTACTTCATCCTCCAGGCGCTGGGCTCCTGGGGACCGGCCGCGGATGCCTGGATCCTCACCGGTTCGATCCTGGCGACGTATGGGATGGCGCGTGGTTGGGTGGAATTCTGGCTGATCTGGATCGCCGTCGACCTGGTCGGTGTGCCGCTGCTGCTCACCGCCGGCTACTACCCGTCGGCCCTGATGTACATCGTCTACGGCGGCTTCTGCCTGATCGGCTTCATCTCCTGGTGGCGCATCGAGCGCCGTGACCGCGACGAGGTCGAACCCGTCGCCGTCGACTCCCCGCAGATCGAAACCGTCGGTTGAGTGGCCGGGCCGGCTCGCCCGTCACGCGAGCCGGCCAGCCTGGTTGGTTGTCTGCCTACTGACGCGCCCGGAGCCGGTCGAAGGGCAGACGCCTTAGGCTTGTCGGTCGTGACCGCAGCCAAGACCTTCGACTCCTTGTTCGCCGAGCTCGCTGCGAAGGTGGCCACCGGCGACCAGAGCTCGTCGACGGTCGTCCGCGTTCGGTCCGGGGTCCACGAGATCGGCAAGAAGATCGTGGAGGAGGCGGCCGAGGTCTGGATGGCGGCGGAGTTCCAGAGCAGCGGCGACGCCGCGCTGGAGATCAGTCAGCTGCTCTACCACCTGCAGGTCTTGATGCTCGCCCTCGATCTGGACCTGGCGGACGTGTACGCCCACCTCTGAGTCGGCCTCGATGCGGTGGACGAGACCGGCCGGAGACGACTTCGCGCACCGGCAGGCACGACTTCGCGCACCGGCGGGTCACTGTGCCGATCGGTGCCGATGCGCCAAGTGACCCGCGGATGCGCCAAGTCACCGCCTAGGATGGCCGCCGTGACCTCGACCTGGGCAGCGCAAGCCGACAAGCGGCTGATCAGGATCGCTGTACCCAACAAGGGCGCGCTCTCCGAGGCGGCGGTCGTGATGCTGCACGAGGCCGGTTACGCCCAACGCACCGACACCAAGGAACTCGTGCTCTTGGATGAGGCCAACGGCGTCGAGTTCTTCTACCTGCGACCACGCGACATCGCCGTGTACGTCGGCGAGGGAACCCTCGACGTCGGCATCACCGGCCGGGACATGCTGCTCGACTCGGGGGCCTCCGCCAGCGAACGGCTGTCGCTGAACTTCGGCGTGAGCCGGTTCGGGTTCGCGGCACCGGCCGGCAGCGACCTCACCGTGCAAAAGCTGGAGGGTCTGCGGCTGGCCACCTCATATCCGGGTCTCGTCGGCGCCTTCCTGGCCGAGCGCGGCGTCTCCGCCCGGCTCATCCGGCTGGACGGCGCGGTGGAGACCGCGATCCGGCTGGGCGTCGCCGACGTGATCGCCGATGTCGTCGAGACGGGCACGACGCTGCGGCAAGCGGGGTTGGAGTCGTTCGGCGAACCCATCCTGCAGTCCGAGGGGGTCTTGATCACCCGGACCGGGGTCGAACCACCCGACGGGTTCGGGCAGTTCATCCGGCGGCTCACCGGCGTCCTCGTCGCGCGCAACTACGTGATGATGGACTACGACGTGTCGGAGGATCGCATCGGTCAGGCCTGTGCCCTCACCCCGGGTCTGGAGTCGCCGACGGTGTCACCGCTGGCCCGGCAGGGCTGGCATGCGGTCCGGGCGATGGTGCCGCGGAAGCAAGCGCAACAGATCATGGACGACCTGTGGGCCGCCGGCGCCCGGGCGATCCTCGTGACGGATATCGCGGCGTGCCGGATCTAGGCCCGGAGTCGGCGGTGACTTATCGGCCGCGACTGCTGCGACTGGTGGCCGGCGTGGCGTCGCTGTCCCTCGTCCTGCTCTCGTTCCTCGGCTGGTTCGGCCTCCCGGCGAGTCTGCGCGCGCAGTTCTTGCCATCCCAGATCATCACCCTGCTGCTGATATTGGCGTTCATCGTCGGTTTCTTGTGGGCCCTCGCGGCGAGCTATGTCCGGGCCGACGCCGCTGGGGTGAGGTTCCGCAACGGGCTTCGTACGCACACGATCGCCTGGCTGGACATCCACAAGGTGCTGCTCCGGCCGGGCGACGCCTGGGCGCTGCTGCTGGTTCGACCCGATGATGGACCGATCGAGACCGATTTCGACGCCGAGAAGTACCAGCTGCTCGGCATCCAGGCGGGCGACGGTGCCATGGCCAGGGCCGCGGTCGAGGACCTGCGGCACCGGCTGGCCGTCGCGCGCTCGCGATGACTCACGCCGAGGCGAGCCGGCCGAGGCGAGCCGTTGGGCCGACCAGGGCGTCGCCGGGTAGCCGAGAGGCCTATTCGATCCCACGCTTCTTGAGCAGCGCTTCGATCTCGGCCATGTCGTCGTCGACCGGGGGAGCACTCTGCCTGGCGACCGCGCCGGATGACTTCGGCGAACGGCCGGCCACGGCCCCGGCCGATCCCGCACCACCCGCGGTGCGCGACGCGGAACTTCCCGTCGCGACCGCCTTCGCGCTCGACCGCTTGGCCACGATCCCGCCGACCACCCACAACACGATG
>JBBSQJ010000216.1:0-3443 GCA_038257965.1 Propionibacteriales bacterium | reverse complement strand
GGGCGATCCACGAGGTCTTCGAGGACGGCTCCGTGACCAGCCTCTTCGCTGGAAACTCGTGAAATCGCGCGCTCAGTAGTACGCAAGGTGGCAGTTCGCGCCGGGAGTATGCGGCATCATCTGCCACCTAGTGGCCGAGCTGGGTTCGCTCGACTTTCCCGGATGCGGAGGGCTGGGCTAAGGTAGACCGGTTGCCTGGGCGAGGGTCGATGTCGACCGTGATCGACAAGGTTGAGGTTTCGTTTCTCTCCCCGGCGCTCGCCATCTGAAGATCAGCAATATTTCGAGGAGTTCGTTCGTGCCCGAGGTCAAGCTCACTGCCGAAATGCGTTCGGAGTTCGGCAAGGGTGCTGCCCGCCGGATCCGTCGCGCCCACAAGATCCCCGCCGTTCTGTACGGTCACGGCACCGACCCGGTGCACATCACGCTGCCCGGTCACGAGACGCTGCTCGCGCTCCGGGTGGACAATGCGCTGCTCTCCATCGACGTGGCCGGCAG
The DNA here is from genome assembly GCA_038257965.1 of Propionibacteriales bacterium. GTDB lineage: Bacteria > Actinomycetota > Actinomycetes > Propionibacteriales > Propionibacteriaceae > Microlunatus. The sequence goes on along the minus strand of JBBSQJ010000216.1, from coordinate 2,945 downwards.
CTCCCAGCTCGCGCTTCCCAAGCAGGTCCAGCGCGACCCCATCAAGCACACCATCGAGCACGTGGACCTCGTGCTGGTCCGGAGCGGCGAGAAGGTCACCGTCGAGATCCGCCTGCAGGTCGAGGGCGAGGCTGCCTCCGACACGTTGGTCGTAGTCGATCAGGCCACCATCTCCATCGAGGCGGAGGCCACCCACATTCCGCAGGAGATCGTGGTCTCCGTGGAGGGCTTGGCGGCCGGCACCCAGATTCTGGCCGGCGACCTGACCCTACCCGAGGGTTCCTCCCTCGCCGGCGACGCCGACGCCTTGATCGTCAACATCACGAACGCCCCGACCGCCGAGGACGTCGAAGCCGAGCTGGCCGAGGCCGAGGCCGGGGCAGGCATCGAGCCGACACTGGCGGAGGAGTCGGAGGAGTCCGAAGAGTCCGAGCGGGCCCCCGAGCCGCAGAACGCCTGACCCTTCGCGGGTCGTCCGCGATCATGGACCCGTGGATCGTCGTCGGTCTGGGCAACCCCGGACCGACGTACGCCAGGCACCGCCACAACGTCGGCTTCCTGGTGGCCGACGAGCTGGCGTCGCGGATGTCTGCACGGTTCACCGCGGCCAAGGGCCTTCGGGCAGAGATCGCCGACGGCCGTCTCGGTCCACCGCCCGACGGAGCCCGAACCATCCTGGTCAAGTCCCGCACGTACATGAACGAGACCGGGTCCGCGGTGGCCGCTGTGCTCGGTTACTACCGCAGCACCGGTGAGCGAATGATTGCGGTCCACGACGAGCTGGACATCGATCCGGGTCAGCTCCGGGTGAAGTTCGGCGGCGGTGACAACGGCCACAACGGCCTGAGATCCATCCGGAAGTCGATCGGCGGCGGCGATTTCTATCGCGTCCGGATCGGGGTGGGTCGTCCGCCCGGGCGCCAGGATCCCGCGGACTTCCTGCTGAGCAACTTCCCGGCCTCCGCCCGCACCGAGGTCGCCATCGAGGTGAGTCGGGCGGCCGACGCCGTCGCCTCACTCGTCGAGGTCGGGCTCGAACGCACTCAGAGCGCTTTCAATTCTTAGTGATCCTCCTGCTCGAGCTCCGCATCCGTCCGGCCCGCGGCTGGCGCCGGACTCCCGCGTCGCGGAGGGCGAACTCAGGGGACTGTCCGGGATCAGGGTGGTCCGGGGATGGGGTCCCAGGTCGCGGATCCGTAGGGATCCGAACTCGCCGGCCCGACCCCGACCGCCGATCCGGACCGGTCCAGCACCTGGCGGGTCGGATCGAGGGTTCCAGCTTGTTGTGGCAGGTTCGCCGGCGAGGGCGCCAATCCGGCCGGAACGGGCGGGCGAGACAGCCCCAGCACGACCGTGACCAGCTCGGCATGCCGCTCGCCGGCGCCGGTGGTGCCGCCACCTCGTTCGAACCGTTCCCGGACGAAGGCGAGTTCGGTGACCGCCTCGGCGAACGTCTGGACGACTCGCTTCTCGTCCTTGCCCAAGGTGCGTTCTGTTTGGTCCGCCCACAGCTTGCGACCCCGCAGGGTGGTGAGCCAGGCACCCTCCGCGCCCGTGATCAGCCCGGTGCCCACGATCCCCGGCAGTTGGCCGAGCAGCACCTTCTGCTCACGATGTCGAGCCACGATCGCCAGCACGACCGCGGCACCGAACAGCGGGACGAACAGCAGGAAGTGTGTGCCCAAGCCGGTGGCATTCCAGATCATGTGGAGAACGACCGCCCCGACGTACCCCAGACCCATGAATCCGAGCCAGGCGTACCTCCCCGGTCGACGGAGCCCGATATAGAGGCCGATGGCCGTCATCGAAGTGAACAGCGAGTGCAGGAACGGGGTGGCCAGCCGGACGATCGCCACGCCGATCGTGTTGTAGATGTCCTCGCCGCGAGCCAAGTACAACACGTTCTCGATGAAGCCGAAGGACGCGCCGACCAGGCCAGCGTAGACGAGGCAGTCGATCAGGGTGTTCAGTTCGCGACGTCGCACGCCGGTAGCCATGATGAACAGGAAGAGGCCCTTGGCGAACTCCTCCACGATCGGCGCCCGCATCACGGTGGAGACGAAGAAGTCGCTGTCGAACAGGCTGGTGAGGAGGGAGATGACCACCGCGACCCCGCCCCACAGCCAGGCGAACAGCAGCAACCGCGGCGGCTCGGGCTCCCACCGGTCGAGCCACAGATAGCAGAGCACGACGATTCCGCAGGCCGCGCCGGACAGCACGATGCCGAACACGGCCAACAACGGGTTGGACACCACGTCGAAGCTCAGGGCGAGTGCCGTGGCGATACCGGCGAGGATCAGCACCGACGTAGGTACGCCGACGGTGGCGACCGTACGTCCGAACTGCGGGCGATAGACGGTCGCGGTCGGCGGAGGTGTCGGCTGCATGACGGCAAGGCTAAGCGAGAGTCCGCAGCGGGCGATCATCGGCGAGACCGGCGCAGCTGAGCGGAGCCGGGAAACCTCCCGGTGCTCGGATTGTCCAGCGCCCAGGCCGTATTTCTCGACGGGTCTCCGGCTCACCAGCACATGTGGAGGACCAGCTGAGCGGATACGAGCCGCCTCCACCCACGTCGGCGGCCGTGCTCGGTGCGCCGGTGCCATTGATCCCGCTGATCGGTCGAGTCGAGGAGGCGGCCGAGATCATCGGGTTGCTGGACCGGACAAGGCTGCTGACCGTGACCGGGCCCGGCGGCGGCGGTAAGACCCGTCTCGCGCTCGCCGTGGCGGAGCAGTGGGCGACGGCGCACCGCACGGGTCGGGTTGCCTGGGTGTCCCTCGCCGCCACGGAAGAGCCGGAACTCGTCGTGGAGCACCTCGCCACCGTCGTCGGGGCCGCCGGGCCGACTGCGGCAGAGGTGGCTGCCGGGATCGGTGGGTCCGACGGCCTGATCGTGCTGGACAATTGCGAACACCTGGTCGGTGCGGTTGCCGATCTGGTCGGGG
>JBBSQJ010000215.1:0-3469 GCA_038257965.1 Propionibacteriales bacterium | reverse complement strand
TGCCGTGGCGTGCCGCTCCGCGTGAACCAGCGGATCGGCACCACTCCTGGAAGTCCCAGCCCCCGTCCCTCCAGCCCCCGTCCCGTGAGTCCCCGTCCCTCCAGCCCCCGTCCCGTGAGTCCCCGTCCCGTGAGTCCCTCTCCCTTGAGTCCCCGTCCCGTGGGTCGGAGTCCCGTGAGTCCAAGCCTCCCCAGCCCCAGTCCCAGGTCCGGCCTCAGGCGTCCCCCCGGCAACGGGTGTCGGTGGAGGCGCCGGAACCGAAGATCGGCCCGACCTCGAGGCTGGCGACGAGTTATCGCAGGCTCTTCGCCCGCACCGACGCCGCACGGGCCGCCCAGCTGCGGGGCCGACCGATCGCTGTTCCGGCGCCTGCTCAGGATGCGCCGACGACTGCCGCTGCATCGGTCGACTCCTGGGCTGCCTTTGCTCCCGCACTGGCCCCGCTGAAGCAGAGCGATCCGCGGCGGATCGGACTCTACGACCTCCAGGGTCGACTCGGCACCGGTGGCATGAGTGTGGTCTACGCGGGTCGGCACCGCAGGACCCGTGGCGAGGTGGCGATCAAGGTGATGCGCGACGTGCTCGACGACGCCGACGCACAGGTCCGGCTGCTCCGCGAGATGGAGGCCCTGGCCCAGGCGACCGGCCCGTACACCGTCAAGATCCTCACCGTCGGTCACGCGACTTCAGCAAGCGCCGGTGTGCGTCACTACCTGGTGATGGAGCGACTCCTCGGACCGAACCTGTGGGACTTCGTGCATCGGAACGGGCCGGTCACCGACGCCGGCGCTTTGATCCACCTGGCGGTTGTGCTCGCCGCCGGGTTGTCGGACTTCCACGCCCGTGCGGTCACCCATCGCGACCTGAAGCCCGCAAACGTCATGCTGACCGACAACGGTCCGGTGATCGTCGACCTCGGCATCGCCAAACTCGCCGACGTCACCGCGACCATGCCGGGCGGCCAGGGATTCGCGACACTGGGATATGTCGCGCCGGAGACGATCCTCGGTCGCGGCACGATGGCGCCCGCCGACGTCTGGTCGTGGGGTTGCTGCGTCGCCTACGCCGCGAGCGGGCAACGACTGTTCCCGGGCGAGGAGTGGGATCCGGTGACGTACGCGATCCTCAACGGGCGACGCAACCTCACGGCACTGGAGGCGATCCGCCGGATCAGTCCCCCGCTGGCGGACCTGGTCTGGGCGGCCACCGACGTCGATCCCGCGCGCCGCCCCGGCAACGGCTCCGCGCTGCTCTCCCGGCTTCCCGGGTCCACCCGCTGGCCAACCCCCGCCCGGGCGCTGGGTTCGGCCCTCCCGACCGACGCCACGGCGGCCGTACGCACGATGCTCCACTCCTGACCTGCCGGCTCGCCGCTACTGACGGAAAGTGGGCGGGGATGACATCGACACGCCGCCGGGACGGCAACAAGCGCACACTGTCCTCGCACGACTTGGTCGGCTCGCCGACCCGCTGGTACGTTTGAAACGCCGTGCATGCGGCCGCGGACACCCAAGAGCTCCCACTCACGCCGCGTGAATCCCCTCCGGACACCGATCCGGGGCAGGGCTGGGGGCGCCGCGCAGCGGGAAACCGAGAGGAGAACTGCGTGTCGATCGATGCTGCAGCCAAAGAGAAGATCGTCGCCGAATACGCGACCCACGAGGGTGACACCGGTTCTCCGGAGGTCCAGGTCGCGATTCTCACCAAGCGGATCGCCCACCTGACCGAGCACCTCAAGGAGCACAAGCACGACCATCACAGTCGCCGAGGGCTGATGCTCCTCGTCGGCCAGCGCCGTCGGCTCCTCAACTACGTCGCGAAAACCGACATCGAGCGCTACCGGTCGTTGATCGAGCGCCTCGGTCTTCGGCGTTGACCACGGTGCGGCCTGCTGGGAACATCCCGGCGGGCCGCATCTGTGCTTCACCCACAACTTCATACGAACTACCACCAGTGAGATTGCATCCCACCCGCGACCGCGCACGGATCGGTCCCAGTTCGGTCCTCGGTAGTGGTTTTCGGGGCGTCCGCCGGCCAGCCTGACGAAACGGCGAGCCGGGGCAGCACCCGCGAACCTCGATCGAAGATCGGCAAACGATCCTCGGGTACGGCTGGTGTGCGGATGCAATCCCGTACGTGGTGTCGCGACGAGCGCGGCACCAGATGAGGAGAATCCCGTGGAGGGACCAGAACTTCAGTTCAGCGAAGCCGTGATCGACAACGGTGCGCTGGGCAAGCATGTCGTCCGTTTCGAGACCGGGCTGCTCGCCCGGCAGGCCGCCGGTTCGGCGACTGTCTATCTCGACGACGACACCATGCTGTTGTCGGCGACGACCGCGCAGAGCAAGCCGCGAGACGCCCTCGACTTCTTCCCGTTGACCGTCGACGTCGAGGAGCGGATGTACGCCCTGGGCCGGATCCCTGGCTCGTTCTTCCGGCGCGAGGGCCGCCCGAGCGAGGGCGCGATCCTCACCTGTCGGCTGATCGACCGGCCGCTGAGGCCGTGCTTCGTCAAGGGCCTGCGCAACGAGGTCCAGGTCGTCGTCACCGTGATGGCGCTGAACCCCAACAAGGCCTACGACGTGGTCGCCATCAACGCCGCGTCGCTGTCCACCACGCTCGCCGGACTGCCGTTCACCGGCCCGATCGGCGGCGTCCGCGTCGCCTTGATCGGGGATCAGTGGGTCGGCTTCCCCGACGTCGACCAGTTGGCGGAGTCCACCTTCGACATGGTGGTCGCCGGCCGCGTCGTGGCCAGTGGCGACGTCGCGATCATGATGGTCGAGGCTGAGTCCACCGAGCAGACCTGGGATCTCGTCCGCGGCGGCAAGACCGCACCCACCGAAGAGGTCGTGGCCTCCGGCCTGGAAGCCGCGAAGCCGTTCATCAAGGCCCTGTGCGACGCGCAGGCCGAGCTCGTGGCCAAATTCCCGAAGGACACGGCCGAGTTCCCGATCTTCTTGGACTACCAAGACGACGTGTACGCCGCGGTCGCCGAGGCGGCCACCGACGAGCTGTCGCAGGTCATGTCGATCGCCGACAAGCACGACCGGGAAACCTCGACGGAGGTCCTCAAGGACAAGCTCAAGGAGCAGCTCGCAGGTCAGTTCGAGGGCCGCGAGAAGGAGATCACCGGTGCCTACCGGGCGCTGACCAAGAAGCTCGTCCGGACAAAGATCCTCACCGACAAGGTGCGCATCGACGGGCGCGGGCTGACCGACATCCGTACGCTGTCGGCCGAGGTCGCCGTGCTCCCGCGGGTGCACGGCTCGGCGCTGTTCCAGCGTGGCGAGACCCAGATCCTCGGGATCAGCACGCTCAACATGCTGAACATGGAGCAGCGGCTCGACACGTTGGCCCCCGAGACCACCAAGCGCTACATGCACAACTACAACTTCCCGCCGTACTCGACCGGTGAGACCGGTCGGGTGGGTTCGCCGAAGCGCCGCGAGATCGGTCATGGCGCGCT
>JBBSQJ010000214.1:0-3499 GCA_038257965.1 Propionibacteriales bacterium | reverse complement strand
CTCGACCAAGCCAAGCGGGTCCACCAAGCCGGACCGAACCTCGGCTCCCGGCAAGAACCCGAGCGGCTCCTCGACCACGAGCGCTGCCCCGAGCGGAGCAGCCACCCCGGAGCCGACGTGTTGACTCTTGCCGCGCGACCTCCTGCGGTCGGCGCTGTGTCCAGGCAAGCCGTGTCCAGACAAGCCATGAGGCATGCCGTTCGCCGCGCGATCGCGCCAGCTGAGGCCCGCGGATGAGCTCCGCCGCCGTAACCGTCGTTCCCCGCAAGCGCCGCGGGGTCGAGCTGTTCCTGGTGATCTTCGCGCTCGCGCTGACCCTGTCGGCGTACGTCATCGTCGACCTCAACGCCAGCGGCCGGATCTCGCCGTCCCTGCCCTACCTGGCCGGCGGCTGCACGCTGCTGGCGGTCGGTGCGCACCTCGCCGTGCGGTTCAGACTGCCGTACGCCGATCCCGTGATCCTGCCTTGCGTGGTGCTGCTCAACGGTCTGGGACTGGCCATGATCCACCGGATCGACCTGATCAGCGACCCGCCGGCCCAGGGCGCCCGGCAGCAACTCATCTGGACGGCGCTCGGGGTCGTGCTCTTCGTGCTGATCGTCGCCGTGTTGCGCGACCACCGACCGCTGCAGCGATTCACCTACACCTTGGGGTTGGCCGGAATCGTGTTGATGCTGTTGCCGATGCTGCCACTCATCGGCGAGGAGAAGTTCGGCGCCAGGATCTGGATCCATCTGGGGCCGTACAGCTTCCAGCCCGCAGAGGCCGCGAAGATCTTGTTGGCGATCGCGTTCGCGTCCTATCTGGTCGAGAAGCGCGACGTGCTGGCACTCGCCGGTATCCGGATCTTGGGCATCGACCTTCCGCGCGCCCGCGACCTCGGACCGATCCTGCTGATGTGGCTGATCAGCCTGGCCATCCTGGTGCTTCAACGCGACCTCGGCACCTCGCTGCTGTTCTTCGGGTTGTTCGTGATGATGTTGTACGTGTCCACCGAGCGGGCGGGCTGGGTCGTCCTCGGCGCGTTGTTGTTCGCTGCCGGAGCATGGTTCGGCTACGCCTACTTCGGGCACGTGCGGGTCCGGGTCGGCGCGTGGCTCGACCCGTTCTCCGACTACGACACCTACTATCAGGTGATCCAGGCACAGTTCGGGATGGCGTGGGGTGGCCTCCTCGGCACCGGGCTGGGACTCGGCCGGCCGGGGCTGACACCGCTGGCCCGCAGCGACTTCATCGCCGCGGCGATCGGCGAGGAACTCGGGGTCACCGGCCTGATGGCGGTCGTCTTCGTCTACGGGCTGATCGTGGCCCGCGGGCTCCGGACTTCACTGCAGTGCCGTGAACCCTTCGGCAAGTTGCTGGCCGCCGGCTTGTCGTTCGCGATGGCGCTGCAGGTCTTCGCCATCATCGGCGGCGTCACCCGACTGCTCCCGCTGACCGGCTTGACCACACCGTTCATGTCGCAGGGCGGGTCGTCGTTGGTCAGCAACTGGATTGTGGTCGGACTGCTGATGGTCATCTCCCATCACTCCCGCAAGCCCATCGCCACCCTCGACGACTCCCCGGACGCACAGACCACCCAGATCGTGCGAGCCGCCGGATGACCCACAACCCGGACAACACCGCCCTTCCCGGAAACAGCCGTGAGCCGGTCGTGCGCGAACGGAGCCAGCAGAGATGAACCGGCCGATCAGACGGGTAGCTTTCGTGACGATGTTGATGTTCGCCTTACTTCTGGGCAACATCACCTTCAACAACCTCGTCCGTTCCGACTCCCTCGCCGCCAATGCCCAGAACCGGCGGGTGCGTGATGCGGAGTTCTCTCGCGATCGGGGCGCGATCCTCGCCGCCGGCAAGACCGAGATCGCGACCAGCAAGCCGTCCAAGGACCAGTTCGCGTACCAACGGACCTATCCCGACGGCACCCTTTACGCACCAATCACCGGCTTCTATTCCTACGATCAGGGTTCGGTCGCACTGGAGGCAACCTATAACGGACAGCTCGCCGGCACGGCCGACTCCTTGTTCGTCCGACGGCTGGTCGACACCGTCACGGGTCGCAGCCCGCAAGGCGCCAGCGTGCAGACCACGATCGTGCCGGCCGTGCAGCGCGCCGCCGCCGAGGGACTGGGGAATCAGAAGGGCGCGGTCGTCGCGCTGAACCCCAAGACCGGCGCGATCCTGGCAATGGTCACCAGCCCGACGTACGACCCCAACGACATCGCGACGCACGACATCGATGCAGCGCGGAAGTCCTACCGGACCCTGCTCGAAAACCCCAACCGGCCACTCACCAACCGGGGCGCCCGCGAGATCTACCCGCCCGGTTCGACGTTCAAGTTGGTCACCGCGGCTGCCGCGCTGGAGAACGGAATGGAACCCACGAGCAGGGTCGCCGCCCCCAGCCCGCTCCGCCTGCCGGGCACGTCGACCGACCTCCCGAATAGCACCAATTGCGGTGGCACCCAGGTCACCATCACCCAGGCGCTGCGGGTCTCTTGCAACACCGCGTTCGCGACGCTGGGACTCGAATTGGGCCAGGACAAGTTGAAGGAGCAGGCCGACAAGTTCGGCTTCAACCAGCGCCACCTCTCCGACCTCGCCGGCGTGGCCAGCGTCTTCCCAGACGGCATGGACAAGGCGCAGTTGGCACTGGCCTCGATCGGCCAGTTCGATGTCGCTGCTAGCCCCCTGCAGATGGCAATGGTCTCGGCGGGCATCGCCAATGACGGGGTGGTCATGGATCCCTACATCGTGTCGATGGTCCAGGCCGCTGATCTCAAGGCCGTGAAAACGACGAAACCCCAGGTGCTCTCGCGGGCGATGAGCGCGGACAACGCTCGCAAGCTGCAGAAGATGATGGTCACCGTCGTGGACAGTGGGACCGGCAGCAATGCCCAGATCCCCGGAGTGAAGGTCGGCGGCAAGACCGGAACCGCCCAGTCGGACCCGAAACGCAAGCCGTTCGCCTGGTTCACCTCCTTCGCTCCGGCCGCGGATCCCCAGATCGCCGTTGCGGTCATCGTCGAGGACGCCGACATTCCCCGAAACGACATCGCCGGCGGCCGGCTGGCCGCACCCATCGCGAAGAAGGTCATGGAGGCAGCCCTGTGATCGCTCTCGACGTGAGCCAGAGCCCACGGACCCGCACGATAGTGTCAGCCGCGCGGACCATAGGTCGACGAGCCCGTGGTGAGCGGGAAGGATTCAACCGATGACTGGCGAGCCGAGGACGGTCGGCGGGCGATACCAGATAGGTGACGTCCTCGGACGAGGAGGGATGGCCGAGGTCCACCGGGCCATCGACAGCCGACTCGGACGACCGGTGGCGGTCAAGATGCTTCGGGCCGACCTGGCCACCGATCCGACCTTCCAGGCCAGGTTCCGTCGCGAGGCGCAGTCGGCCGCGGGCCTGAACCACCCGACGATCGTTGCCGTGTACGACACCGGCGAGGAACCCGACCCCGTCACTGGTGTCTCGATCCCCTACATCGTGATG
>JBBSQJ010000213.1:0-3581 GCA_038257965.1 Propionibacteriales bacterium | reverse complement strand
CGGGCCACTCCCGAGCGCACGAGCTCGGGCGTGAGCGCTAGATCCAGGGCGACCGTCTCGCCCTGCTCATTGATGACAGACCACCCGTCGCGGGGCCGTTCGCTGATCAGGACGTCGTCGGCACTCAACTCGACGGTTTCGCTCCACCCGGGGACCGTCAGATGGAAGGACCCCCCGTCGGCGACGGCCGCGGCCAGTTCGGCCGCGTCGGCCAAGGCGATCGCCTGGGCAATGATCTGGGTCTGCGTGCCGTACCGCCGACCGAGCGCACGGAAGTTGCCCTTCGCGCTGTGATCGACCAGCTCACGAGCACCGGCGAACGGCTCGACGGCGAGCACGTTCAGCTCGGCGGCGAGCTGCCCGCGCAGCTCGTCGGTGAGCCGGGCATGTAGTGCGCTCGGGATCAGGATCCGGTTCAGCGGTTGTCGCACCCGCATCTTGGCCCTCGACCGTGCTGCCCGGCCCAGCTCGACCAGCCGCTGGATGCTCGCCATCTGCTCCCCCAGCTCCCCGTCGATCAACCCTTCGTCGGCCACCGGCCAGGTCGCCATGTGCACCGAGTCGACATCGGCGGTGCCGGAGGCGACGAACAGGTCCGACCAGACCCGTTCGGTGATGAACGGCACGAGCGGCGCCATGAGCCGGGTCAGCGTGTCGAGAGTCTCGTGCAATGTCCACAACGCTTCCGGCTCGCCTGCCCAGAATCGACGCCGGGAGCGGCGGACGTACCAGTTCGACAACGTGTCGACGAACCCGGTCAGGGCGGATCCCGCCCGCAGCGTGTCGAAGTCCTCCAGCGCCTGCGTGACCTCACCGATCAGCACCAGGGTCTGCGAGGTCAGCCACCGGTCCAGCACGTGCCGATCGGCGACCGGCGGCGCCTCGCCGGCCGGTGACCAGCCGTTGGCGCCGGCGTACAGGGCCTGGAAGGAGACCGCGCTCCAGTAGGTCAGCAGCACCTTGCGGACGGTCTCGCCGATGGTCTGGTGCCCAACCCGACGCGACACCCACGGTGATCCGCCGGCGGCCATGAACCACCGCACCGCGTCTGCGCCGTGGGTGTCCATCAGCGAGATGGGTTCGAGGATGTTGCCCAAGTGTTTGCTCATCTTGCGGCCATCCTCGGCCAGGATGTGCCCGAGACAGACGACGTGGCGGTAGGCGTTCTGGTCGAAGACGAGGGTGTTGACGACCATCAGCGAGTAGAACCAGCCGCGGGTCTGGTCGATCGCCTCACAGATGAAGTCCGCCGGGAACGCGGCCGCGAAGGACTCGGCGGATCCTTTCGCGTGCGGGAAGCCCCACTGCGCGAAGGGCATCGAGCCGGAGTCGAACCAGGCGTCGATAACCTCCGGCACCCGCTGGTAGGTACCCGCCACCCCGTCGACGGTGAACGTGACGTGGTCGATGTGGGGCCGGTGCGGATTCACCTCCGACAGGTCGGTGCCGGTCAACGCCGACAGCTCGGCGAGCGACCCCACGCATATCATCCGGTCGGGATCGGCATCATTGCGCCAGATCGGCAGCGGGGTGCCCCAGAAGCGGCTGCGGGACAGCGCCCAATCGACGTTGTTGTCGAGCCAGTCGCCGAACCGGCCGTGCTTGATCGTGTCCGGCCGCCAGGTCGTGGCTTCATTCTCTCGCAACAATGTGCCCTTGGCTGTGGTGGTGCGGATGTACCAGGACGGAAGGGCGTAGTAGATCAACGGAGTGTGGCAACGCCAGCAGTGTGGGTAGGAGTGAGCGTGCTCACGGCGGCGGAAGAGCAGGCCGCGTCCGGTCAGATCGGCGACCAGTGCCTCGTCGGCGGTCTTGAAGAAGACGCCACCAACCAGCGGTAGATCGGCGGCAAACACGCCGGTGGCGCCGACCGGGTTGACGATCGGCAGGTCGTTGGCACGGCAGATCGCGAAGTCGTCGGCGCCGAACGCCGGCGCCACATGCACGATGCCGGTGCCGTCCTCGGTGGTGACGAAGTCGGCGGTAAGGACCGTGTGCAGCGGCGCGTCCGTCTCCGGGAAGGTGACCCAGTCGAAGGGCCGTCGGTAGGCCGTTCCGATCAGGGTCGTGCCGGCGAACTCGGCCAGCACCTCGCTGTCCGCACCGAGCACCTCCTCCCGCCGCACCGCCGCCACGATCAGCTGCTCGCCGGCTGCGGTCCGCGCCACGACGTAGTCGGCCTCGGGATGGACGGCCGCCGCAGTGTTGGACACGAGGGTCCACGGTGTGGTCGTCCAGATCAGCAGCGCGACGTCGCCGAAGCGCTCGGCCAACGGGCCGGTTCTCACCGGGAACCGAACAAAGACCGAAAGATCGCTGAGCATCTCATACCCCTGGGCAAGCTCATGGTCGCTCAGACCGGTGCCGCAGCGTGGGCAGTACGGCGTTACCCGGTAGTCCTCGACCAACAGACCGCCCGCAAAGATCTGCTTCAACGCCCACCACACCGACTCGATGTAAGCGGTGTCCATCGTCCGGTACGGATTGTCGGTGTCAACCCAGTAGCCCATCCGGTCGGTCAGCTGTGTGAAGGCGTCGACATGTCGCAACACCGATTCTCGGCATCTGGCGTTGAATGCCTCCACACCGTACGCCTCGATCTCAGCCTTGCCGTTGATCCCGAGCTCCTTCTCCACGGCGATCTCGACCGGGAGCCCGTGGCAGTCCCAGCCGCCCTTGCGTTCGACGCGGTAGCCCTGCATGGTCCGAAACCGCGGGAACACGTCCTTGAACACCCGAGCCTCGATGTGGTGGGCACCGGGCATCCCGTTGGCGGTCGGGGGACCTTCGTAAAAGGTCCACCTGGGTCGGCCCTCCGAGGCAGCCAGGGTGCGTTCGAACGTGCGCTCGTCCTGCCACCGGCGGATGATCTCGTGCTCCATGGCAACCAGGTCGACTCGAGCGGGCACTGGGCGGTAGGTTCCAGCTGGGCTAGGCGCGGTGTCGGGCGCGGTGTTGATCCGGTCGGTCTGGGTCACGGCGGTGGGTCCTCGGCAGCGTCAACCTGTCGAAGAGACGAACACCGCGCAGGTGACCGGGAGGCGGTACCACCCTCCTTGGCGTCCGTGGTAATCACCCACTCACCTTCTGCCGCTGGTGGTTCTACTGGGCATGCGCCGTTCTTCCAGCGGCTCCGGGGTGATCGTCCCATCGCTGCCGGGCGAGGCGTGTGAGAGCGTACCGCCCAGCCGCCCCGGATCGACACGGGTTTACGATGCTTGATCCCGCCTGGTCAGTGCCAATCCCGCCTGTCAGGGCCATCAGGCACAGTGATCTTGGGCGTTGCCCGCCAGCTCCTAGGGGTCAGGTCGTGCGGTTCGGGCTCGTCGAGGTCGCGAGCATCTTGGCCTACCTGCCGCTGTTCGCGAGTCCTTGCGCACTGACGGGCCCGGGCAGCAGGTCGTCGGTGCGGTGCGACGGGACACTTGCCCGTTTAGTTTAGCCTCGATCCGTGGATCGGCTTGGGCCTGGCGGGCCTGGGTCGGAGTTGATCATGGTGTTGGGTGGTGGGCAGGCGGGATCGGCTGGTCTGCCCAGCGTTTCCACGATTCGGGTTCCTCGGGTTGGGCCGGTGCGGCGGT
>JBBSQJ010000212.1:0-3604 GCA_038257965.1 Propionibacteriales bacterium | reverse complement strand
GCCGGCACCAGGCCGGAAACCCCGCCTCAGGGGCCTTCGGGCCGTCCACCCGGCCTCACAGCCCCCGATCACCGGCAGAACCGGCCAAAATGCCCGGCAGACCGAGGCAGTCACCAATCACCTCGCCTCCAGATTCGCACGGCAAACACCGGGAAGGCCCGTTCGACACCAGCCACCTAGGAGGGCGGTGGCGCACGAACGGTTGGTGTCGCACGGTGGCCGCGCCGCTGCGCCCGATCAGTCAGAACCCCTCGTCGCCACCCGCAGGCCGTCCTCCTACCCGGAAAAGTGGGCGCTGGTGGCAGTTATGAAACGATTCAGAGTGTCATTAGCGCCCACTTTCTTGGAGCGGCGGTCGGACGAGATGTCCGGGGCCTTGTCTAGGCTCTCGACCGTGCCCATGGAGTCCTCGCCCGAGCACCCGCAACCGTTGCGGGCGATCACGAACGCCGTCCGGGGCTGGGTGGACCGACTCGGCGCCGTCTGGGTGGAAGCTCAGGTCATCGAGCTCAATCGCCGGTCCGCCAGCAAGATCGCGTTCCTCACCCTTCGCGACACGCTCGCCAACGTCTCGGTGTCTGCGACGATATCGCCGATCACACTCGACACCGCCGGACCGCTCAGTGAGGGCACCACGGTGGTCGCCCGCCTCAAGCCGACGTATTACGAGACCGCGGGACGACTGACCTACTCCTGCGACGCGATCACCCCGGTCGGCGAGGGCAGACTGCTCGCACGTCTGGAGCAGACCAAACGCCTCCTGCAAGCCGAGGGCCTGTTCGACCCCGCACGCAAGCAGCGGCTCCCGCTGTTGCCGACCCGGGTCGGCTTGATCACGGCGGCGGGCAGCGCCGCTGAGCGCGACGTCGTCGAGAACGCACGGCGCCGTTGGCCCGGCCTGCTGCTGGATATCCGGCATGTTCTGGTGCAGGGCCAGCAGGCCGCGGAGCAACTCATCGCGGCGGTCCGCGACCTCGACGCACGTCGAGAGGTCGACGTCATCGTCGTCGCCCGCGGTGGTGGGTCGGTCGAAGACCTGTTGCCGTTCTCAGACGAGGGTCTGATTCGCGCCGTCGCCGCCTGCCGAACGCCTGTGGTCAGCGCGATCGGTCATGAGACCGACGCTCCGATCCTCGATCTCGTGGCGGACGTCCGAGCGTCGACGCCGACTGACGCCGCCAAGCGGGTCGTGCCGGACGTCGCGGACGAGCTACACCGGCTCAGCCAGGCTCGAGTCAGGCTCGACCGTGCGATCCGCGGACTCGTCCGGCGGCACCAAGATCAGCTCGACGCGATCAGAAGCCGCCCGGTGCTAGCGGATCCGCGGGCCTCTCTCACGCCTCGGTACGAGCAGCTCGACTCTCTGCGCGAGCGGAGTGGTCGGGCCGTGCGACATCGATTGGACCGCGAAGCCACGGGCCTCGAGCACACCATTGCCCGGGTCCGGGCGATGTCGCCGAAGGCGACCTTGGAGCGGGGGTACGCCATCGTGGTCGATGACCACGGAAAGGCGATCACGTCGGTGGCTGAAGTCAACATCGCCGACGACCTCAGGGCATATCTGGCCGATGGCCAGCTGGTCGGCCGGGTCGAGGAGATCATCGCCGGATCTATCGGATCCGCTGATGCTGGGGCTGAGACGGAGGAACGTGATGACTGAACAGACGGACACGCGATCGGCGCCGGTGCCGACGTATGAGGTGGCCCGCGACGAACTCGTCCAGATCGTCCAGCGGCTGGAGTCCGGCGGGGCTCCTCTGGACGAGGCTCTGGCTTTGTGGGAGCGCGGCGAGGAGCTCGCAGTGATCTGTCAGCGATGGTTGGACGGCGCCAAGGCCAAGATCGACGCCGCTCGCCGACCGGACCAGCCGCCCGGGGCTGATCCGTCTGAGGCTCCAACGTCCGACGCGCCCTGACCGCGCCGAACTCCGTCGCTCGACGTGCTCTTGGCGGAGGACAGCGCCCGACGTGGGTTCATCTTGCAGAAGAACAGGCACCTCCCGGCCCGCGCCGAAGGCCAGACGCTCCCCCAGTATCAGGCGGCGGGCGAATTCAGGCGGCGGGCGATTTCGGGCGACGGGGGAATTCGGGCGGCGGGGGAACTTCAGGCGGCGCGGGACTCAGGCGGCGTGCTCGTGCACCCGCGGGGCGAACCGGCGTCGGTAGTCCGCCGGTGACAACCCGATCTGGCGCCGGAAGTGCTCACGCAGCACGACCGCGGAGTTGAAGCCGACCCGGCCGGCAATCTGCTCGACCCCGAGATCGGTCTCCTCCAACATCGCCCGCGCGGCGAGGGCCCGCTGCTGGACGAGCCACCGGTGCGGCGTCGTCCCGGTCTCAGCGGCGAACCGTCGAGCGAACGTCCGTTCGCTCATCACCGCCTGCCTGGCCATCGAAGCTGCGCTGTGCTGCTCGTCCAGCCGCTCGATCACCCAGCCGAGCAGCGGTGCCAGGCTGTCGGCACTGCACTCGGGAATCGGCACCTCGACGAACTGCTGCTGGCCGCCGTCGCGTTGCGGGGGCACCACCATTCGACGGGCGATCTTGGTGGCGACCGCAGTTCCTAGCTCGCGGCGGACCAGGTGCAGGCAGGCATCGATACCTGCAGCAGTTCCGGCGCTCGTGATGATCTGGCCGTCGTCGACGTACAAGACCCGCGGATCGACGTCTGTAGCCGGGAAGCGCTCCGCCATCGCATCCGCGTACATCCAATGCGTCGTGCAGCGTCGCCCGTCGAGCAAGCCTGCGGCACCGAGGATGAACGAACCCGAACACAGCGTGAGCAGCGTTGCTCCGTTGTCATACGCGGCACGCACGGCGTCCAGGACTTCCGCCGGGTACTCCGGGCGAGGCAGCGTGGGCGCCAAGATGACCAGATCACTGTCGGGAACCACACTGAGTCCGTGGCTGGCGACCACAGTGAACGACGACAGGTTCTTGGTCTGCATCGGCACACCCGGCTCGGCGGCGCAGACCCGGAAGTCGAAGTTGGGAATCCCGTCGTCGGCGCGATCCAGACCGAACACCTCGACAGCGACGCCGAACTCGAACATCGCCACGGGCTCCACGAGAACCACACTGACCTTGTGCAGAGTCATGGCGACACCGTAGGTGGCAGATATCCTTCGCACAACGTCATGTTTGCCAGTCGTGGCGAGAAACGTTTGTGAGAATGATTCTTGCCATGGGCGGATTCATCACTTTCCTGGTCTTTTTCACAGTCGTGGCCGCCGTGCTGGAATACACCCATCGTCATCGAGGCCTGTTCGCCGATCCGTCGGCAACCGACCGGACGCTCGACCGCGATCGCGCCCGCGTTATCGCCGACCTCGATGCGCATCGCGACTGAGCCCGGTTGGGCGGTTCGCTCGTACGGGAAGATCTACAAGGCTCAGGCGTACAGGATGCGCTCGAACCTTCTGGATGTCGCGTCTACTCCGAGCGCAGGGTCGAGACATAGGCGTCGAGAGCCTCGTACTCGACGTCACCGGCCACGACAGTCGTGGCCTTCGGCGTGACGAGGACCAATGATCGGGTTCGTCCGTCCGGGCTGATCCGGCGCTCCCAAGTCTGGCCGTCAACGGTGCTGGAGCCGTCCGGGACT
>JBBSQJ010000211.1:0-3640 GCA_038257965.1 Propionibacteriales bacterium | reverse complement strand
CGCGCTGTCGCCGGGCTGATCACGTCGATGGCTGCGGCGAAGTCGGGCAACGATGACGGCGACAGCGGCGACGGCGACAGCGGCGACGGCGAGGGGGGAACCGTCGGGCCCGAACTCCAGCAGCAGCAGATCGAGATCGGTACGCCGCCGACCACGTCCCTGACCGAGCTTCGCGCCCAGTTGGTCAGCTTCAGGCGCCGGGCGAACGGTCTGGCCGAGAAGCAGGGTGCCCGCATCGCCGCACTCGGCACCTGCCCCCTGTCGGTCATCCCGAAGGCGACGGTCAAGCCGCGCTACCAGGCAATGGTCGACCACCTCGGGCTGACCACCGCGGAGCAGTTGACCTGCGGCTGCCACGTCCATGTCGACATCGATTCCCCTGACGAAGGAGTCGCGGTGCTGGACCGGATCCGGGTCTGGCTGCCGGCCCTCGTCGCCTTGTCGGCCAACTCCCCCTTCTGGCAAGGGACTGACAGCAGGTACGCGAGTTTCCGCACCCAGGCCTGGCATCGCTTCCCCACGGCCGGGCCGACTCCGCTGCTCGGCACCGGCAACGGCTACCACGCGTACGTCGACGCACTGCTCGCCACCGAAGTGCCGATCGACACGGGAATGATCTACTTCGACGCCCGGCTGTCGCGGAACTATCCGACGGTCGAGGTCCGGGTCGCCGACGTCTGCCTGCGCGTCGACGAAACGGTGCTGATCGCGGCCCTGGTCCGGGCGCTGGTCGAGACAGCGGCCACCCACTGGCGGGAAGGCCGACCGGCACCCGACGTCCCCTCGGACCTGATCCGGCTGGCCACCTGGCGGGCCAGTCGGTTCGGGATCGAGGACACGTTGCTGGATCCGCGCTCCTGGCAGCCGGCGCCCGCCTGGTGCGTCGTCGCGGAACTTCTCGAGCACGTGCGGCCGGCTCTGAGCGCAGCCGGGGACGCCGATCTCGTCGCCCGCCAGCTCGACGTGGTGCGCAAGCACGGGACGGGTGCGGCCGTTCAGCGACGGATGGCCGGTGACAGCCGTGACCTCACGGGTCTGGTTCGGGCGATGGTCCGGCTCAGTCTGGAGTCCTGATCCGGGCGATCCGCCGGAGTGGAGTAGATCGTCACCGTTACTCGAGCAGCGATCTACTCCACTGTCTCCTTGCCGCCTCCGAAACCGCGCCGTCGAGATCCTCGACCGGGTGAATCCGCGAGCCGCCATCGGAACGAACAAGGGCTGGGTAGGAGATCATCGTGGGAGTGGGTCATTCTGGACGCTCGATCGATGAGCTCAGACCACCCACGCGCGCCACCCCCATCGGCAAGCAGGTGAGCTGTCGAGATCTACTGAGAACAGACCGGAGCAAGCATGACGACAGTGTTGGTGACCGGGGCCTCCGGATTCGTCGGATCGCGACTGGCCGAGGCGCTGGTCGAGGCCGGACACGACGTCCGCGCGATGACCCGGCATCCCGACGACTACGGCGGCGCCGGCAAGCCCATCTACGGCGACGTGTCCGATCCGGCGTCGCTGCAATCCGCGCTGTCCGGCACTGGCGCCGCGTACTACCTGGTGCACTCCCTGGCCAGTGATGACTTCCGGGAGAAGGACGCCACGGCGGCCCGGGCGTTCGGCCGTGCAGCGGCCGAAGCCGGGCTCGAACGGATCATCTACCTGGGCGGGCTGGGTGCGGACTCGGCGGAACTGTCGGAGCACCTCAAGTCCCGGCGCGAGGTGGAACACATGCTCGGCGAAGGCGGAGTGCCCGTCACGGTGCTCCGCGCCGCCATCGTCATCGGCGACCGCGGCATCTCCTGGGAGATCACCCGACAGCTGGTCGGTCGGCTGCCCGCCATGGTTGCGCCGCACTGGGTGACGACTCGAACGCAGCCCATCTCGCTGCCCGATGTCGTCGACTACCTGGTCGGTGTGCTGGAGCCGGTTGAGGCGCGTGGGCGGACGTACGAGATCGGCGGTCCGGAGATCTTGACGTACGCGGACATGATGCAGCGCGTCGCCCGGATCAAGCACGGCCGCAACCTGCCCATCGTCGTCGTGCCACTGCTCACCCCGCGGCTGTCGTCGCGCTGGCTGGCGCTGGTCACCGACGTCGACACCGCCACCGGACGCAACCTGGTGGACTCGATGAGCAACGAGGTCATCGTCACCGACCACTCGATAAGCTCAGTGGTCCCGCTGGAACCGATGGGTTACGACGAGGCGGTGCGGCTGGCCCTCGCAGAGCACGATCGACGCATGAGCACGGAATGAGCGCAGGTCCCGACGACGACAACGTCGGCGAGGACCCGAGCCGAGCCGACTCGATCGGGTCCGACCCGGTGCGCATCGACCGAGAGGTGGACGGCCCGGCGCCTGGCCGGCGCGCGGATTCGGGACCCGAACTCGGCGGCACCGCGCTGATCCGCGACGACCACGAAGACCAACCGGGAGCTGACAGGATCGGCGCGGCTTCGCGCCGGGCCCGGATGGTGGGCCGCGCGGTGGGGCTGGTCCGGCCGTTGCTGATCGACAAGGTCGAACGCGATCATCGCCAGTCCGACGCGCAGTTCCTGCGGCGCCGGGTCGTCGTCGCCCTGACGATCGTCGTCGGCGCCACCCTGCTCGGCCTCTCGTTCTCGATCGAGCAGGGCGACCCCCGGTTCTATCCGCTGACGCTCGGGCTCGCGGCGGTCTGGGTCATCGGCAGTTTCGCCTCGGGCCCGCTGCATCTGGGCCGCATCCTGTCCCGGGGCGAACTCAAGCGGCCCATCCTCGCGCCCATCCTGGTCGGCCTCGGTCTGGCCGGAGTCTTCATCATCGGCGCGTTGATCTTCCGGATGATTCCGCCCCTGGCGGGCCTGACCGAGGATGTTCTCGGATACGCCAGGTCCGGCAATCTGTTGATCATCGCGGTGATCACGCTGGTGAACGGGATCGCCGAAGAGCTGTTCTTCCGCGGGGCACTGTTCGCCGCGATCGGCGTACGCCATCCGGTGTTGATCTCCACGATCTTGTACGCTCTCGCCACAGTTGCCGGTGGCAACCCTGTGCTGGTCTTCGCGGCTCTCGTGCTCGGTCTCGTCGTCGGACTGCAACGGCGAGCGGGTGGTGGGGTGCTGGCCCCGATCCTGACCCACATCACCTGGTCCATGATGATGCTGCTCGTGCTGCCGCCCATCTTCGCGGCGTAAACCGCTCCTCGAGGAGGTTTCTGGTGATCGGACGGCTCCATCACGTGGCGCTCGACTGTCCCGACCCGATGGTCTTGGCCCGGTTCTACAGCGCCGTGCTGGGTCGGCCCATCACGTACGCCGACGACGACTGGGTCGTCGTGGCCGAGGACGACCACCATTCGGGACTGGCCTTCCAACGCGCTCCCGGCCATCGTGCACCCACCTGGCCCGGCGATGACGTGCCGCAGCAGATCCACTTCGACGTGATGGTCGAGGATGTGGCAGCGGCCAGTCGGGCCGTCGTCGCGCTCGGCGCCCGGCACCTGCTGGACGACACCTACGCCGACCCAGCCGGCCATCCGTTCTGCCTGATCCAGCGTCCGGGTTGGGCACCACCGATCCCGCCGGAGTGACCCCCGGACCTTTGGAAAGTGTGCACGTCTGACAGCGACACGCCGGTGAGAACTGTCGTTAGCGCCCACTTT
>JBBSQJ010000210.1:0-4062 GCA_038257965.1 Propionibacteriales bacterium | reverse complement strand
GTGGAGCAGCCCTCTCGCCACGGCGAGGTTGAGGCGGGCGTGAGTCCTCGCCTGGCTGGGCTTCAAACCCGCTTGCTTCCACAAGTCGACGAGCGCCTCGACCCACATGTCGATGTTGGGCACCCTGAGTGGACCACCTAGGTCGCTGCTGCGCATCGCGCGGCTGGCCAGTTCGAAGTAGAGCGGACCGTAGAAGTCGACGACGTCGGCCACGTGGGTCCAGAAGTCCCACGCCCGTTCGCGTCCAGGGCGATCGTCCTGCCGCAATATCTGATTCAGGACGTCGCGCTCGGCGCGCTCGAGTTCCTCGACCACCGCCTCGAGCACGCCCTCGCGGGAGCCGAAGTGGTAGATCAGCATACGGTGGCTGGAGTCGATGGCGCTCGCGATCTGCCGCAGACTGGCGTCACCGATGCCGTGCTCGGCGAAGTAGTCGATCGACGCGCGTAGGAGACGTTCCCGGCCGACCTGGGCCGGTTCAGTCGCCGCCCTAGGGACACTCATGACGCCAGGATAGGGCGTTGCGCGCAATCGGGACGTCCCCTGACCGTTAGCCAATGTTCCATTTGGTACAAGGTTACGGTGAGCGAAGGGATCGTCGAGCGACGACATTGGTAGGCCCAGCCCAGGACGAACACGCACTGGATCCGGCGACCTCATCATGGGCCAGATCAGCCGTCCGCCTGCTGCTGAGCGTCCGCCGCCAGCAACCGCCAGATCCGCAACGCATGCTCGGTGAACTCGCCGGCGATATCGGGATCGCGGCGCCGCAGGCCGGCAACGAGGGGGTGATGCGTCTGCGCGATCTCGGTGAGATCGTGGAAGTAGAGCCGGTTCGAGACCAGCGTGAGGTTGCGCATCCCGGCTTCGACCAGTAGCCACACCCGCGGAAGCAACCCGTTGCCCGAGGCAGTCCAGACCGCCTTGTGAAAGCGCACGTCCGCGTCGACGAAGGCCGGAAGGTCGTCGACCTCGGCGGCGGCCAGCATCTCCTGGACATGACCGTCCAGGTCGGCGAGTAGTGCATCGTCAAGATGCTCCAGTGCGCCCCCAACAGCGAGCCCCTCCAGCCTGGCCCGGATCTCGTACGCGTCACGCGCTTCCTCGGTCGACAACTCCGCGACGAAGCTGCCGCGCCGTGGCAGTTGGAGCACGAGACCCTCGTGTGCCAGACGCCGTAATGCCTCCCGGACGGGCGCCTGACTGACCGAGAGTTGCCGAGCGATCTCGGACTCGACCAGGCGACTGCCTGGCGCGAATTCGTGAACGATCAGTCGAGCACGGATCAACTCGTACACCTGATCCGACAGCAGGGCACGGCTGACGACTCCGGTGATGGAACTCGACGGTGACGACATCGTGATCGTGCCCTCTCTTGACAGTGGAAACAGCATAGGGGACGTTAATGACTGACGATTAACGACTATCGATAGGAGCTCGAATGGTCCGACATGGCCGTTGGGTCGCGACCCTGGCCGTCGCGACGTCACTCGCTCTCGCGCTGGGCGGCTGTTCCACAGCACGCAACCAACCGCAGACCTCCCAGTCCCCCGGCGGCGGGGAGAAGGTCACGATCACCTGGGGCACGACGGGAAACGAGTCCCTGCTGGCGGCCGAAGCCAAGGTCATCACCGCGTTCCAGCAAGCCAACCCGGACATCACCGTCAAGCTCGAGGCGACCAACTTCGCCGACTATGACACCAAGATGACCACCTCTCTGCGCTCCGGGCAGGGACCCGACGTGTTCCGGGTCAATCACCCCAACGTCCAGGCGTGGACCAATGCCGGCTATCTGGCCGACCTGACCCAACCGATGACGGACAACAGCGTTGACACCAGCAAGTTCATCCCCGGCCTGCTCGACATCGGCAAGGTGAACGGCAAGCAGTACACGCTGCCGATCGACACGGACTGCCGCGCGTTCTGGTACAACCCCAAGCTCTTGGTCAAGGCATGGATCGTGGACGGCAGCGGCAAGGCCAAGCCGCCGACCACGTGGGACGAACTGGTCACCGATGTCGCCAAGTTCAAGGGCAGCGGCACGTACGGCTACGTGTACCGCACCGACAGCGACTACGCGATGGCCTACGAAGCCGTCGGTCCGTATCTTAAGACGGCCGGGGGAAAGATCCTGAGTGACGGCGCACAGCCGCAGGCCGTAGCCGCGGACGACCCGAACACCGTTGCGGCGGTCACCCTGCTCCAGAAGATCAAGGCGACCGGTGCAGTACCGCCCGGCGAGGCGAACATGAGCGAGCAGACCTCGGAGAACCTGTTCGCCAACAGCAAGGTGGCGATGATGACGGCCGGGCCCTGGGCCAAGGACGCGATCCTCAAGACCAGTCCGAAGTTCACGTACGGGAAGGACTACGTCTTGACCACGATCCCGACCCCACAGCCGGGTGGGAAGTCGGCCAGCGCCTCGGGTGGCTGGCAGATCGGGATGAACGCCAAGAGCAAGAACGCCGCCGCGGCGGCCAAGTTCTTGGCCTTCTTCGAGCAGCCGGACAACCTCATCACGTTGGCTTCGAGCAATTCGTTCCCACCCCTGACCGACGGTATGAGTGGTGCGCCGTTCGGCACCGATCCGTTCTACGACGCATTCAAGAAGCTGTTGCCCAACAGCGGCCTGCCGATCACACCGGTCCCGCAGCTCGCGCAGGTCTCGGCCGCGTTCGAGGTCGCCGGTCGCGCTGCGGTCAACCAGGGCAAGGATGTCACGACCGAGCTGACCGACTTCGACAAGAAGGTGAACGAGCAGGTCCTGCAGTGACCTTGACCAGTGCCCCCGCTCCGGACGCTGCGCAGGCGGAGCCGGAGCAGGGGCTCCGACCGGATCGGCGGCACTGGGGCGGCTGGTCGATGGCCGTTGTCCCCGCGCTCGTGGCTGCCTGGCTGGTGGTCTATCCGCTGTTCTACAACCTCTGGGTCTCCCTCCACGTCAACCGGCTGAGTCCCAACGACGGCGCCTGGAACGGGCTGAAGAACTATTTCCAGCTGTTCCAGTTCGGCGATCTCGCCGGGACGTTGTGGACGACACTGGTCTGGACGATCGGGTGCATCGTCTTCCAAGGGCTGATCGGTTTCGTCCTGGCGCTGGCGCTGGACCGGCCGGGACGCGGCATCACCTTCGTCCGCACGATGATGCTCACTCCCTGGGTGATGCCGGGGGTGGTGATCAGCGCGATCTGGTTGACGATCTACAACCCGATCGGCGGTCTGGCGAACAAGGTGCTGGGATGGTTCGGGTTCGCCGGGCACGACTGGTTGGGTGACCCGAACACCGCCCTGGCGGCGTTGATCTTGACGAACGTATGGAAGGGGGCACCCTTCTGGATGCTGATGCTCGGCGCCGGGCTGAAGTCCATCCCCGCCGACCTGTACGAGGCCGCCGCGCTTGACGGGGCATCGTACCTCAAACAGGTCCGCCACGTGGTCCTACCGGCACTACGCAACGTCCTCGTGCTGACCGCATTGTTGGCGTTCATCTGGACATTCAACTACTTCGACCTGTCCTACGCGATGACCCAGGGCGGACCGGGCACGGCGACGACCACCATCGCCTTCGACATCTACAAGACGTCCTTCGTCTACAACCGCTTCGACCAGGGTGCGGCGCTGTCGGTGGTCTCGTTCGTGCTGATGGCGGTGGCCATCGGCGCCTACGCCTGGGCGTCCAGGAGGCGGAACTCGTGACCGCGGCGACGCTCGTCCGGACGCAGTCCGCAGCCGTGCCGACCAGAGCGCGCCGCCGGCCACGCTCGGGTCGCGCTCGCTGGTTGGCGATCGTGCCGGGGCTGGTCTTCGTCCTGGTGCCGATCTACTGGATGGTGAGCTCGGCTCTCAAGTCGAACCCGGAACTCGGGCTGTTGAGTCCAACTCTCTATCCGCACCAACCGACGCTCGACCAGTTCCGGGCGGCACTAGTGTGTCCCGCCGTTAATAGGCGTCGTTAGTTGATAGACTGTTCGTATGGTGAGTTCGGTGGCAGCCGGTGAGTTCGTGTTGACCGGTGCCGAGCGTGATCAACTGCTGGCATGGAGCGGTGAGGGGTCGCGGGTG
>JBBSQJ010000209.1:0-4140 GCA_038257965.1 Propionibacteriales bacterium | reverse complement strand
CTGGACCCGAGCTCGAGCGTGCCGGCCGGCTACAGCGAGGACCAGCGTGGCGTGTCGGGCGGTTTCATGGCCGATCCGGACATCATGGACACCTGGGCCACGTCCTCCCTCAGCCCGCAGATCGTCTGCGGCTGGGAACGCGACCCAGACCTGTTCGCGCTCACCTTCCCGATGGACCTCAACACCCACGCCCACGAGATCATCCGGACCTGGCTGTTCTCCCGTGTGGTGCGCGCACACTACGAGAACCACTCGCTGCCCTGGGCGCGGTCCATGATCAGCGGCTTCGTGATGGACCCGGACCGCAAGAAGATGTCCAAGTCCCAGGGCAATGTGGTGGTGCCCAGCGAGATCCTCGAGCGTTACGGGTCCGACGCCATCCGTTGGCGCGCGGCCAAGGCGCGGCCGGGTCTGGACTCCCCCTTCGACGAGAAGGAGATGAAGGTCGGCAGGCGGCTGGCGACGAAGGTGTTGAATGCCAGCAAGTTCGTGCTCGGGCTGGCCGGCGACCCGTCGGGCGCCGAGTTGTCCGCGGTGACCGATTCGCTGGACCGTGCGCTCCTGGCCGGACTGGCCGGCGTCGTCACCGAAGCCACGAACTGTTTCGACGCCTACGACTACACCGGTGCACTCGAAGCATCCGAGAAGTTCTTCTGGCAGTTCTGCGACGACTATCTGGAAACGGTGAAGGAACGAGCGTACGGAACGGGCGAGGGCGCGGACTCTGCACGGGCCGCGCTGGCGATCGCCCTCACAGCGCTCCTGCGGATGTTCGCACCGATCATGCCGTTCGTGACCGAGGAAGTGTGGTCGTGGTGGCAGCCGGGTTCGATCCACACCGCGTCATGGCCCGACGTCGATGAGTTTCGGATCGCCGGAGACGCACTGCTGCTCGAGGATCTGGCGGTCGCGCTGGCCGCCGTCCGGGGAGCGAAGTCACAAGCGAAGGTGTCGATGCGGACCGAGGTCAGTCGCGCCGAGCTCACCGGACGGGCAGAGGTGCTCGATCGGTTGAAAGACATCGAGCCGGACCTGCGCGCCGTGGGTCGGCTCACCGGCGAGCTGTTGTGGACGGCCGCGGACGTACCGCTGGCGATCGATGTGAAGCTCGTGCCTCCGGTCTGAGAGCCGATCCGCGAGACGTCCATCCCTGGCTCGGCGCGCCCCGACCGGGCTCCGAGTCGATGGATGGCTCGCTGATCGAGCGTTGTCGCGTCCTGGCCTCCCGGCTCCGGTGATCTCCACGGGAAGCCTGTATTTCGCGGGATGGTCGGCGATCTTTCCAGCGAGACACTGAGGCAGATCGAACCTGGTCCGTTCGATCGGCCGTCGCGCCGCATCCACTCAGGGAGGGCCCATGACCAATTACCTCATCGCCGAAGAGCAGGTGTCGGGACGCCGCCTCGGCCGCAACGTCAATCACGACGTACGGTCGCTACGTTTCCTGGTCGGCTCGCCCGCACGCGAGCTGAAGAGCACCGAGCACGACAGAGCCATCCCGGTGTTCGACCAGGGCGACCTCGGCTCGTGCACCGGCAATGCGGCCGTCGGCGCCGTTGGCACGAAACCGCTTTACGACGCGCTGGCGGCGGGACACCCGACCCTCGACGAGGACCTCGCGGTCAAGGTCTACTCCGCCGCCACCGGACTCGACCCGTTCGACGGTCAGTACCCGCCCACCGACACCGGTTCGGACGGCCTCAGCGCGGCCAAGGCCTGCAAGAATCTGGGCCTGATCTCGGGCTACCTGCACGCGACGTCGCTGGAGGCGATGCAGAACGCACTGCAGGACACCCCGGTGATCGTCGGCGTGAACTGGTACTCCGGCTTCGACGACCCCGACAGCAACGGTGTCGTCTCGGTCAAGGGCAGCATTCGCGGCGGCCATGAGTTCGAGGTCGTCGGCGTCGACATCGAGAGCAAGCTGTTCCATGCGGTGAACTCCTGGGGCCCCGGTTGGGGCAAGGACGGCCACTTCTACTTCTCGTTCGACTCGATGAGCCGGCTGCTCAGCGAGGATGGGGACTGCACCCAGTTGCTGCCGCTGAGCGTGCCGACGCCGGAGCCGACCCCGGTCCCGACCGACGTCACGTTCCCGGGCGCTACGCCTGAGGTCGATGCCCGGATCCGTGCGGCGGCCACCCGCGCGGAGCTGAGCGTGTCGGACTGGCAGAACCGCCACTATCGGCGCTACTTCAAGATGCACTGACCTCACCCCCGCCCGCGAAAGTGTGCGCCTGTGACAATATTCACCGGCGTGTCGCTGCAACAGGCGCCCACTTTCCGGGGGCGGAGGGGTGGCGGATCAGGAGTTGTGCAGGACGGCAGCACCGCCGAAGCGGCCCTGCTGGAGATCTCGCATGGCCCGCAGCGCATCAGCCATCGGATAACCCACTGTCGTCGCCCGCACTCCGATCCGCTCGGCCAGCGCGAGGAACGTCTCCCCGTCGTGTCGGGTGTTGGCGGTGACGCTGACCAGGTGTTTCTCCTGGAACAAGGTCTCGCCGTAGTTCAGCGACGGAATGTCGCTGGACCAGATCCCGGCCATGGCCACCGTGCCGCCGCGATCGAGGGCGCGCAGGGCTACCGGCACCAGATCGCCGGCGGGGGCGAACATGATGGCGCCGTCCAGCGGTTCGGGCGGGGAGTCGGTGGCGGCACCGACCGAGTCGACGCCCAGTTCACGGGCCAGGGCCTGGTTGTGCTCTCCCCGAGTGAGGACGTGCACGCGGAGGCCCTGAGCCAGCGCCACCTGCGCGGTCAGATGAGCGCTGCCCCCGAAGCCGTAGATGCCGAGCCGTCCGCCCGGCGGCACCGCCGCCCGCACGAGCGCCCGGTAGCCGATGATCCCGGCGCAGAGCAGCGGTGCGGCCGCCTCGTCGTCCAGCCCGGCCGGACTCGCGTACGCGAACGCCTCGTCGACCAGGCAAGCGTCGGCATAACCGCCGTCGACGTCCCACCCGGTGAACGAGGGTTGGAGACACAGATTCTCCTCGCCGCGTCGACAAAACCGGCAGGTCCCGTCGGTGTGGCCGAGCCAGGCGACGCCGACCCGATCACCGGTCACGAACCGCTGGGTCGCCGGCCCGCATGTGTCCACTCGACCGACGACCTCGTGACCTGGCGTGATCCTGGGGTGCTTCGGCCCAAGATCGCCTCCGGCCAGATGCAGGTCCGTCCGGCAGACGCCGCAGCAGTCGATTCGGACCCGGATCTGTCCGGGTCCGGGATCAGGCAGGTCCTTCTCGACGCGGACCAGCGGCTCTTTGTCGATCGGACCCGGCCGATCCACCACCCAAGCCTGCACGATCATCATTCTGGCCCGGGTCCGGAACGGGTGGCTGCGGACCCCGTCGCCTTTCGCGCGGGCGGTGCTGCCCGAGGTCAGGCGTACATCACGTCAGGTCACCTGGTCAGGCCGAACGCTCCCGGCGCTCGCGCTTGACCAGCTTCTCCCGCGGCACGAGTGTCGGCAGGACGTTGTCCTTGACCACCTCGGCGTTGATGATCACCTGGGCGATGTCCTCCCGACTCGGGACGTCGTACATGACGTTGAGCAGGACTTCTTCCAGGATGGCCCGGAGACCGCGGGCACCTGTGCCGCGAAGCAGGGCCAGATCGGCGATCGCCTCCACCGAGTCGTCACTGAACTCGAGATCGACGCCGTCGAGTTCGAACAGCTTCTTGAACTGCTTGATCAAGGCGTTGCGCGGCTCGATGAGGATTCGGATCAGTGCGTCACGGTCGAGCGGCGCTACCGAGGAGATCATCGGCAGTCGGCCGATGAACTCCGGGATCAGGCCGAACTTGACCAGGTCCTCCGGACGGACGTCGGCGAACGGATCCTCCGCCTCCGGCTTGCGTGACTCCATCGCGTTGTTGAAACCGAGCGGACGCTTTCCCACCCGCGACGCGATGATGTGGTCCAACCCGGCGAACGCGCCCCCCACGATGAACAACACGTTGGTGGTATCGATCTGGATGAAGTCCTGGTGCGGGTGCTTGCGGCCACCCTGCGGTGGCACGGACGCGGAGGTGCCCTCGAGGATCTTCAGCAGCGCCTGTTGCACGCCCTCGCCGGAGACATCTCGCGTGATCGAGGGATTTTCACTCTTGCGGGCGATCTTGTCGACCTCGTCG
>JBBSQJ010000208.1:0-4416 GCA_038257965.1 Propionibacteriales bacterium | reverse complement strand
TCGGCGCATCAAGGACGGCGAGCCGATCGCGCTCGACCACCCGGCTGCGACACACGCTCCGGGGCGCGAAGCCGTTGCGGACGAAGCGCCGACCTGCCTCTCACAGACCGGCGAGCGCCTCCGCAACGGGTGTGTCGCCGCCGACCAGCTCGAACTGGGCACGCACTGCGACGCCTGCTTGCAGTAGATGGGCGAGCACAGCGGCGACGTCGGCGCGCGGCACCGCCCCGCGACCGGTGGAGGAGCCGACGCAGACCAGTCCGGTCGGCGGATCGTCGGTCAGTCCGCCGGGCCGGACGATCGTCCAGTCGAGGTCGCGGGACCGGACGTTCGCGTCGGCCTCGCTCTTGGCCCGTAGATAGACCTGGAAGACCTCCTCGGAGTCGGGATCGTGGTCGTCCGCCGCGAGCGCCGAGACCATCAGATAGCGCCGCACACCGGCTTCCTGCGCGGCGTCGGCCAGCAGGATCGCGCCGTCCCGGTCCATGGTCATTTTGCCGGGCCGCGCCGCTGTGCGGGCCGCCGCCCGCAGCGAACACGACGGCGTCGGCCCCGGTGAGTTTGTCGGCGAGAGTCTCGACGCCGGTGTTCTCCAGGTCGAGGACCAGTGCCACGCTGCCGACCTTCTCCAGGTCACCGGCCTGATCGGGGTTGCGGATGATCCCGACCGGCTCATGGCCGGCTTCGGCGAGCAACCGCTGCCGGAGCAGCGCGATCTGACCGTGACCTCCGGCGACGACCACTCTCATTTCGACTCCTCACATCATCTCCACGCCGACGGCCGAACCCAGCTCAACCGCTGTTGGTCGTACGCCCGATGATCAGCACCGGGACCGGCGAGTTGCGCACGATCTTGGATGCATGGGAGCCGAGCAGCAGCCGGCTGATGGCCGACGTGCTTGCCCCGATGGCCAAGATCTCGCCCGGCACCCAGTCGACACGGGCCACCACCTCTCGCCACGAGCTGCCTGCGGTAACCACGATCTCGACCTGCGCCGGATCGAGACCGGCCGTGATCAGCGCCAGCCCGATGTCCCTGTGCAGGCTATCGGCCCATTCGGCGATCACCAGGTCCTCCGCGTCGAAGGGCACGGTGCCGCTGAGGGCCGTCGACCGTCGAACGGCGAAGCAGACGACCCGGAGACGGACGCCCATCCGCTCCGCCTCGGCGGCTGCGGCATGCATCAGATCACTGTCGGTGTCGCCACGACCGAAGCCGACCGTGATGCGCTCGACCCTTCCCGTCGGCGGCGCACTGAATCCGCTGGGCGCGAAGCAGAGCGGGACGTCGACACTGTTCAGCAGCCGGCCGGCTACCCCGCCCAGGGACACCGTGCCGGCCAGTCCGCCGCTCGCCGAACCGAGCACGACCAGGGACGCCGATCGACGGCGAGCCATGTCCAGCACGCCGGCAGCCACCGAGCGCGCCGTCTGCACCAGATACTCGGCCGAGACGTCGGGCCCGATGATGTCTTGCGTCCTGGCCAGCGCATCGAGCGCGGCCTTCTCCTGCAGGGCCTCGAACTCCTGGTCGGCGCCGAACGGGTTGGGTGGCCACGGGGTCGGCGTGATCGCCACCACCACCAGGTCGGCGCCGGTGGAGCGGCCCAGCATGCCTCCGAGGTACGCAACGCTGTCACCGCGTTCTCCGGGCGCCAGGCTGATCAAGACAGGCATGATCGCTCCTTGAGTCCTTGGACCTGCCCCGATCGTCGCGGCAGAAGGCGGCTACGCGTGAGCAGCAGCGCGCCGATCATCCGGGTCTGCGACATCGCCGCACAGACCCGCTCGACGCGTTCGTGGCACAACTCGGTCTCGGTTTCTCGTCCGGCCCGCGAAGCATCCGATCCGCCGACAAGGATCCGGACCTCTTCCTCGGCGCCGCGCACTAGACGACGACAGCGGCGGACTCGACGACCACGTGGGTCACCGGAAGGTTGGGATAGGTCTCGATAGCTCGATCGACCACGTCGTAGCGGACCCAGGCCGACCGGTCCACCGGGAGCGTACAGATCACCAGTTGGTCCGGCTTGAACTCCCCGACGGCCTCCGCCAGGGCGCGCAACGGACGGTAGTCGCCGAGCTCGCCCCGAGCCTCGAGGTTTTCGGCGCGCAGCAGGGTCAAGGTGCGTTCCAGCCGCGTCTGGGCCGCCTCCACCGTCTTGTCCCACAGGTAGACGGCGCCCGCGTGCTCGGACTGACCGGTGTCGATCGGATTCGCCGGAACGCAGATGAAGTACTCGGCCTTGCCGGTCCGGTCGATCTTTCGTAGCTCCTCCATCAACTCCTCGCCCTCGACGGTCTCGTTGGCCAGCACCAGGACCCGCTTCGCGTCCCCGGTCGGCACAACCGCGGGCTGGGCCGCCGGCGCCCGGTCGCGGAATCCTTTGGTGGCGAAGTAGACGATCAGCACCAGGGCCCAGGAAGCCAGGCTCAAGATCAACTGGATCCGGGTCTCGGAATTGAACGCCATCTGCCCCAGTACGGCCAGGATCGCGACGACCACCACGATGGAAAGCACCGGGAACAGCCACATCTTGACCGTCAGCTCATCTGCGGACGTGCGTCGGCGAAGCACGATCTGGGAGAGCGAGATCAGCAGGTAGACGAACAAGATCACCGCACCGGAGGAGTTCAGCAAGAACAAGAAGACGGTGTCCGGCGAGACCGCCGCGGCGATCACACAGAGAAAGCCGACGATGCTCGAGGTGAGGATCGCGGCCCGGGGCACGCCGCTCTTGCTCACCCTCATCAGGCCGACCGGCGCCTCGCGCCGAGCGGCGACCACGAACAGCATCCGGGAGGCGGTGTAGAGGCCGGAGTTCAGGCAGGACAAGACGGCGGTCAGAACGACGGCGTTCATCACCTGGTCGGCGTACGGGATGCCCATCAATTGGAAGGCCGAGACGTACGGCGAGGCCGCCAGCTCCGAGGAGTTCCAGGGCAGCATCACCGCGAGCAGGAAGATCGAGCCGACGAAGAAGATCGCACTGCGCAAGATCACCGAGTTGGTCGCCCGGGCGATCGCCTTGCCGGGATCGGGTGACTCGGCCGCGGCGATGGTGGCGATCTCGGCACCGACCATGGAGAAGATCACCACGACGATCGCCGCAAAGATGGCTCTCGGGCCGAGCGGAAAGAACCCACCGTGCGCGGTCAGGTTGCTGAAATCCAGCTGCTTGTTGGGCCAGATGCCCAACACGTACAGACCGCCGAGCACCAGGAAGATCACGATCGCCGCAACCTTGATCCCGGCGAACCAGAACTCGAACTCACCGAAGGAGGAGACCGAGAACAGATTCGTCAGGGTCATCAAGGTCATCAGCACCAGGGACAGCAGCCACAACGGGATGTCAGGGATCCAGAACTGCAGGACCTTGCCCCCGGCGACGGCCTCGAAGCCGACCACGATCACCCAGAAATACCAGTAGAGCCAGGCCGCGGAGAAGCCCGCCCAACCACCCAGCGCGTTGCGCGCGTAGTCGGCGAACGACCCCGTCGACGGATTGGCGACCGCCATTTCGCCGAGCATCCGCATCACCAAGATGATCAGGATCCCCGTAATGCCGTAACTGAGGAATGCTCCCGGACCTGCGGTGCTGATCACCACCCCCGATCCGACGAACAGGCCGGCACCGATGACGCCGCCCATCGCGATCATGGTCAGGTGCCGTTGTTTCAGGCCCTTCTTGAGTTGTGCCGGTGGTGCACCCATGATGTTGTGTTCCTCACTGAACGGGCCAGGCCGGTGGCCTGACGGATCTTAATGGGCTGACAAGAAATCCCCGGAAACTGTTCACGTATTGCAATTTCCTCTGGCGTGTCGGAGCAGGACGCGCACAGTTTCACGGGGGACAAGACTCAGCGGTTATCTCACTTCGAGCTGACCATCGACCGCATGAAGAAGATCAAGTTCGCCGGACGCTCCGCGAGACGACGCATGAAGTAGCCGTACCAGTCACTGCCGAAGGGGACGTAGGTTCGAACATGGATTCCCTCGGCGACGAGCCGCTTCTGCTCGCCATCGCGGATGCCGTACAACATCTGGATCTCGAAGTCCTCCGCCCCCCGATGGGCCCTGAGGGCGTATGTCTGAGCGGCCTGGATCATCTGCGGGTCGTGCGAGGCGACCATCGGATAGCCCTGGCCATCCATCAGGATCCGCAGACACCGTAGATAGGACGCGTCGACGTCCGCCTTGGGCTGGAAGGCGACCTCGGAGGGCTCCTTGTAGGCACCCTTGCACAGTCGGATCCGCGAGCCCTCGCCGGACAGGTCACGGCAGTCCTGCTCGGTACGGTGGAGGTAGGCCTGCAGCACGGTCGCCACGGTCGGGAACTCGCGCCGGAGTTCGCGGACGACCCGAAGCGTGGAGTCGGTGGTGGTGTGATCCTCGGCGTCGACGTTGACCCACGC
>JBBSQJ010000207.1:0-4493 GCA_038257965.1 Propionibacteriales bacterium | reverse complement strand
TGCCCTGAGCCCGTCGAAGGCCCAGCTGTGCCCTGAGCCCGTCGCAAGGGCCGAACCTGGGTCAGCCGACTGGATCGGCGAGGAATGCTGCTGCAGCCCGGGCCAGTGCCAGCGGATCGGCCGTACCGGCCAGTTCACGAGCGGAGTGCATCGACAACAGCGGCAGCCCGACGTCGATGGTCCGGATGCCGAGCGCCGCGGCCGTGATCGGCCCGATCGTCGATCCGCAGGGAATCCCGTTGTTGGACACGAACTGCTGCACGCCCACGCGCACCGATTGGCACGCGCGACGCCAGGCGGCCGCGCCGATGGCGTCCGTGGCGTAGCGCTGGTTGGCATTGATCTTGAGCAGCGGGCCCTTGCCGAGCAGTGGCTGATTCGCCGGGTCATGTCGACCCACGTAGTTGGGATGGACCGCATGACCGGCATCGACGGAGAGGCAGAGCGATCCCGCGTACGCACGCTGCCGCTGGTCCGGATCGGCACCGAGACCGTAGGAGATCCGGCGCAGGATGTCGGCCAGGAACGGCCCGGCGGCCCCGGATCGGGTCTGGCTGCCGACCTCCTCGTGGTCGAACGCGGCGAGCACGGTGATCGCGGGAGAGGCCTGTGGGCTCAGCAGCGCAGTCAGACCGGCGTGGACCCCGCTGAGATTGTCGAGCCGGCCGGAAGCGAGGAACTCCTGGTCGGCGCCGAAGATGGCCGGTGCTGCCGTGTCGAAGGCGACGACGTCCCACCCCGCGATGTCCCCCGCTTCTACCCCGATCTGTTCGGACAGCCGGTCGAGGATGCGCCGGTCGCGGCGATCAACCCCCCAGATCGGCGTGAGGTGTTGCTGCTTGTCGAGTTTGAGTCCTTCGTCGTTGACGGCTCGGTCGAGATGGATGGCCAGTTGCGGAATCCTCATCAGCGAGCCGGTCCGGACCAGTCGAGACTCACCGGTCGCGAGGACGAGCCGCCCGGCCAGCCCGAGCTCGCGGTCCAGCCAGGAGTTGAGCAGCGGGCCGCCATAGACCTCCATCCCCAGCTGCTGCCAGCCCGCCGAGGTCAGATCGGGGTGCGGCTTGAGCTTGAACGTCGGCGAGTCGGTGTGCGCACCGACGATCCTGAACGGTGTCGTCACACCAACCTCGGAAGGGAGGCGCCACGCGATCACCGCGCCGTCACGGACCGCGAATCCGGAGTCGGCGGCCCACGGCTCTGCCTCGTTCTGCTCGGCGAAACCGGCCACTCGCAGCCGCCGCCCCACCTCGGCCGCAGCGTGGAACGGCGAGGGCGCGGCGGCGACGAAGTCGCAGAGGTCCCGGGCATGTTCGAGGGCGGCCGTCATGACACTCACGCTATCCACGCGCTCCGGGCAGGGTGTCTGGGCCCTGAAACGCCGGTTTCGGCACACTCGAGGGACCGAACCGTCCCATTGAGCACTCACATCGAGATCGAGTGTGCAAATGGCGTCATTGGAGCTGTGGGCGACACGCAAGGACTCCGCATCCAGGATTTGTCCGGACCCTTCGGCAGAATCGAAAACATGGACGCCTTGCCGATCGCCGCGCTCGTCGTCGGCATGTTGCTGGGGCTGGCGCTGGGGGCTGTGGTCGGGGTGATGGTCACGAGGTCTCGCGGCGACGCCCGGGATGCCGAGACGCAGAGCTACCAGGCTTCGGCGCGAAGCGATGTCGCGCACGCGCGCGCCGAGGCAGCGACGGCCCGGACCGAGGTCGCTCGCGCGCAGACGGAGTTGGCCAGGGCTGGAGAGCGGGCAGCGGCGGCTCGCGCCGACGGGGCCCAGGCTCAGGCCGAGGCGGCCCTGGCCCAGGCGGAGGCGGCCGAGGTCGGTGCCGACCTTGCTGCGGCGATCGCACAGCGCGATGCCGCACTGCACCGGGTCGCCGAGATGGTCGCCGATCGGCAGACCATGGTCAACCAGTTCAAAGTGCTGGCCGCCGAGACGGCCGAGCGCCAGGGCAGGTCGGTCGACGCCTCGGCGGAGGCCCGCCTGAGGGCGACCGAACAACTCATGGCCCCGGTCCGGGCCAGCCTGGAGGCGTTCAACATCCGGCTCGCAGACGTGGAGAAGGAGCGAATGTCGATGGCCACCGATCTTCGCAACCACGTCCAGGCGGTCCAATCGACCGGCGAACAGTTGCGACGGGAGACACAGGCCCTGACGACGGCGCTGCGGAAGCCTCAGATCCGGGGCTCGTGGGGCGAGACCCAGCTCAAGCGAGTTGCTGAGCTGTCCGGCATGGTGGAGCGCTGCGATTTCGACCTGCAGCACACTATGACCGCGGACGACCAGACAATGCGGCCGGACATGCGGGTGAACCTTGCCGAAGGAAAGCACATCTTCGTGGACTCCAAGGTGCCGCTGTCGGCGTTCCTGGATGCCGCCGAGGCCACCGATCACCGCACCAAGACGGATGCCCTGAACCGCTATGCGAAGAATGTCCGGACGCACGTCGATCAGCTCTCGTCCAAGCAGTACTGGAAGGCAGCGGACAGCCCCGAGGTCGTCGTGCTGTTCCTGCCCAGCGAGGCCTTCTTCGCGGCTGCTGTGGATCAGTTCCCGGACCTGTACGAGTACGGCGCACAGCGAGATGTCGTGCTCGCCACGCCCACGACGCTGATCGGGATGTTGCGCGCGGTGGCGTACGGCTGGAAGCAGACTGCGCTGGCCGAGAGTGCCGCGGAGGTGTTCCGGCTCGGCCGCGAGCTGTACGGCCGGCTCGGGCTGATGGGGAACCGCTTCGACAAGCTGGGTCGGGCCTTGCGGACCTCGGTGAATGCCTACAACGAGACGATCGCCACGGTCGAGGGCACGGTGCTGGTCGGTGCTCGTCGGTTTCGTGACCTCAAGGTCAGCGACAACGAACTGAGCAGTCTCACCAGCGTCGACGAGCCGATCCGTCAGATCCAGGCCCCTGAGCTGGTCGAGGACGCGGTCCGCATCGAGCCGTTGGTGGGCCGGGAATCGCGCCGCGCGAGGAACTACGAGGATGTGCCCGAAGCAGCAGAACTGGTCCGCGGCGAACCCGATCTGATCGACCTCGTCAACGACACCGAGCCGCCGATCGCCGGGCCACACCGCGTCACGTCGTAGTCCCGTCGTCCGGCCGGCCGTCTCCCGCAGCTCAGCACGCGTTCCCCTCCGACCGTTCGGCTTGCCGAAATGCCACCATCTTGCGCTGAGCCTGCCAACGGACCACGGAGCGAGCCAGAACTTGCCGAAGGACCACCGACTTGCCGCGGAACCGTCGACCAACGGGCGCGGATGCCGCGCCGGGACGACGGAGATAGGTCCGCCTCCGGTCTGGGCGGGGGCTCACCGCTTCGACAAGCCGTCGGTCAGTCGTTGATCGCTCCCGCGCGCAGATCGCGGCGCAACTCCGGCGGCAGGGCGAAGACCAGCGACTCCTCCGTCAGCCGCTCCTCCGTCGCCACCGGAAATCCCTGGCTGATGAGGAAGTCCAGCACGCCTTGGACGAGGTCGTCGGGTACCGACGCTCCGCTGGTGATACCGACGTTGTGTACGCCCTCCAGCCACGCCTGGTCGATCTCCGTCGCATTGTCGACCCGATGGGCCGCCTTGGCGCCGGACTCCAGAGCGACCTCCACCAGACGCACCGAGTTCGACGAGTTGGCCGATCCGACGACGATGACCAGATCGGAATGCTGGGCGATCTGTTTGATGGCCAGCTGGCGGTTCTGGGTGGCGTAGCAGATGTCGTCGCTCGGCGGATTCATCAGCAGCGGAAACTTCTGCCGCAACCGGCTGACGGTCTCCAGCGTTTCGTCCACACTCAACGTCGTCTGGCTCAGCCAGGCCACCCGCGAGGGGTCACGTACCTCCACACCGTCGACATCTTCGGGCGACTGGACCAAGGTGATGTGCTCCGGCGCCTCGCCTGTGGTTCCCTCGACCTCCTCGTGCCCCGCATGACCGATCAGCAAGATGTCGAGGTCGTCGCGGGCGAAGCGCTTCGCTTCGTGGTGCACCTTCGTGACCAGCGGGCAGGTGGCGTCGATCGCCTTCAACCTGCGGTCCTTCGCTTCCGCGTGCACCGCCGGCGAGACACCATGGGCTGAGAACACCACGGTGGCACCGGCCGGAACAGCGTCGAGTTCCTCGACGAAGATCGCCCCGCGTGCCTCGAGGTTCTCCACCACGTGACGGTTGTGCACGATCTGCTTGCGTACGTAGATCGGCGGACCGTAGGTGTCCAGCGCCTTCTCGACCGTGATCACGGCCCGGTCGACCCCGGCGCAGTAACCGCGCGGAGCCGCCACGACCACCGAGCGAGGAATCGGATCGGTTTCTACGGATGCCGACGGGCGGACTGCGCTCATGCCGACCAGTCTAGGTGGCTGGTGTTTTTCGCGTGGCGTTGACCGGAGTTCCGGGTTGGGCCTTGGAGGATGGTCGGAGTCCATCTGAGGGGTGTGTTGATGACGCTGGGGATGACGCCGACGCAGGGTGATCTGTTTCGGTCGAC
>JBBSQJ010000206.1:0-4542 GCA_038257965.1 Propionibacteriales bacterium | reverse complement strand
TCGGGCGAGGTGTTCATCGTGCCTCCCAGGCGGGATCGTTGGCGAGCAGGACGCGCAGTTTGGCCAGACACCGGCCCCGGGTGGGGCCGATGCTGCCCTGGGGCATGCCGAGCGACTTGGCTAGTTCGGCGTAGTCGGGTCGGTCTGCGAAGGCGATCACCCGGAGCAGGGTCCGACAGCGGTCGGGCAACTTCTGCACGTGTCGCCACAGCAGACGCTGGGTCTGGCCGCCGATCACTTCGGACTCGACGTCCTGGCTCGGATCGGCGATGGGCGTCGCCGAGGCTTCCATGTCCTCGGGCCGGACTCGGGCCTGGTTCTTGGACACGCGCCAAGCCTCGCGCTTGGTGGTGACGACCAGCCACTGGAGCACCGCGAGTGGTTCGTCGATGCTGTCGGCCTTGCGCACCAGCGTCAGCCAGACGGTCTGCAGAACGTCCTCGGCGGTGACCGCGTCGAGTCGGGTGGCTCGAGTGGTGTGCCACAGGATCGGCGTCAGCAAGCCGACGAGGTCGGCCATCTTGCGTTCCTCGCCGGCCCGGTACTCCGCGAACAGCCGGCCGGCTCGGACGGCAAGACTCTCCTCCGTGGTGCCGCCGGTCATGCTTGCCTCTCCGAGTTCGTCGCCTTCTCGTTCCGCTGGGTGCCACCGGGCTCGACAGACCATCCGGGTTCGGCGACGTCCTCATCGGCCGCCGGCTCGTCGTCGTCCGGGGTATCCGGATCGGGTTCGCCGGGTCGGCGCATGCCTTCGACGAGATGGCGCAGCGCCGCCCAGGCACGACGGAGCGCGGCACCCGGATCGACATCGTCTGGTGACAGCGTCGCCGTGGTGTTCAGATACTGCAGGATCTCCCCGACCAGGATCGGGGCGGCGAAGGACGTACCGCTCCACAGGCCGAAGCCCGACCGGAAGTCGTCGGGATCCACCGTGGACCGGACGACCCCGCCCCGGCGCAACTCGACGCTCGGCGAGCCCGAGGCGTCGAACGGTGGGAGCGTGCTGACCAGCGAGACCCCGGGTCGATACGCGCGTACCCAGGGTCCGGCGTTGGAGAACAGGGCCACCGACGCGTCCGGGTTCAAGGCGCCGACGGCCGTGATCGGGATCTCGTGGGCGTTGAACTTCGAGATCAGACCCTTGGGCCAGGGGGCGAACGCGGCGGGATACATCGGCTTGGTCGTGGCGTCGTTGCCGGCGGAGGTGACGATCGCCACGCCGAGGCCGGCCAGAGCCCGCAACGGCGCCAGGAGGAACGGGTCGAACTCCGCGTCACTGATCTCCTCGTGGTAGTAACCCAGTGACATCGACAAAACGTCGACCAACATCGCCGGCTCGCCGCGGACGATGGCCAGTTTCTGGCGTAGCCACAGCATGTTGAGCGACTCCAGCAGGTCCGCCTCGTTGACCACACCATCGCCCCTGATGACTCGTACGGCCACGATGTCGGCGTCTGGACAGGTCTGCCTGATCAGACCGGCGATGAACGTTCCGTGACCAGCGGTGGGGTCGAGGCCGCCGATCAGTGGATTGATCGTGACGCCGGGGTTCTCCGGATCGGTCCGCTGATCGGTGATGCCCATCGCCAGCCCGGCGCAGGTGGGGTTTCGATCGACGATCTCGTCGGGCAACCATGGATGCTCGCCGACTCCGGTGTCGAAGACAGCGACGACCGGACGACGGCGGTTCTCCAGCCATTCGTCGGGGCGGCGGGCCGGTTCCGGTCCCACCCAGGTGATGGGCGTACGCCCGCCGAAGCCGGGCACGCCGTACGACGCCAGCTCGTCGCCGCCGGTGGTGGGGACATGCCAGTACGGGCTTCCGGTGCCACTCGGCACGTGCCAGTACGGGTTGCCGCTGGCGCTCGGCACATGCCAGTACGGGTTGCCGCTGGCGCTCGGCACATGCCAATACGGGTTGCCGCTGATGCCGCCGTGGCCGCCACCGTCTGTGTGCGATGTCAGCAGATGCTCCAACTGCACGGCCGCGCGCTCGGGTTCGTCTGCGCTGAAGCGGGCACGGTAGGACTGCAGCACGGGCCAGGCATCCGGCGGTGAGACCGGACCGGCGTCCCAGCGGGGGAGCAGCTCGACCCGCAGGATCAGCGGCTGCGGCTCGTCCGGTCCGATCCCCGCCTCCCGTGCGATCGCGACCAGCCGCTCGTCGACATCGTTGACGTCGATGTCGAGGTCGTGTTCGTCCGCCGCGGCGCGGAGAGCGTCGATGATGGCGTCGCTCTCGGCCAGCGGCCGGACCAGCAACCGGGTGCCCGTGTAGACCGTCTGCTGCAACTGCTGGCCCTGGAATCGGACCGCGGTCGTCGGATCCAAGGTGCGCCCGGCGTGCGGGAGCAGGTGCTCGGGTCG
Source organism: Propionibacteriales bacterium (assembly GCA_038257965.1). Classification (GTDB taxonomy): domain Bacteria; phylum Actinomycetota; class Actinomycetes; order Propionibacteriales; family Propionibacteriaceae; genus Microlunatus. The sequence goes on along the minus strand of JBBSQJ010000206.1, from coordinate 2,175 downwards.
CGGATCGCGGCGTTGCGGTTCGGGAGCAAGCCGTTCGTAGGGCGAAGGACGGTCTGCTGTCATTTGGGGACCCCCGGTTGTGTGACGACACCTGTCGCGGGGGACGGCCCCCTTGAATCATCCGCAGGACGCACCGACGACGACGCGGCGCGCTCGCGGCCCCCCCGACCTGACAGACCATTCATACCGGATCAAGAGGGCGCTCCGCGAGGGTTGATACGTCGGCGTCCGCTCGCTGTCCGGGTTGTGTCCGGGCTCACGTGGCCATCTAGCCGGGCGCCGTAGGGTCCGCTTCGGGTGGGCTCGCCTCCCGCGTCAGTGTTCCAGGGAGCTGACGGCGATGAAGCGGAACCGGTCGCCGCGAAAGACCGAGCGGGTCCACTCCACTGGGCGCTCACCCGCGTCGAACCCCGTTCGATGGATCAGCAGCATCGGCAGACCGACGTCCACCGCCAGCAGCTGAGCCTCCAGCGGGCCGGCCAGCGCCGTCTCGACCGTGTCCTCGGCGCGACTGAGCGTGATGCCGTACGCCTCGCGCATCGTCTGGTAGAGCGAACCGCGGCGCTCCAGCTCCTGGCGGAGCCGGGCAAGCGGACCGGGCAGCCAGGCCACCTCGTGAGCCAGTGGCTCACCACCAACCCCGCGGAGTCGCTCGACCCGGTGCACCACATCCCCGGGCTGCAGGTTCAGGTGGGTGGCGACGGCGTCGGAGGCCCCTTCCTTGGTCACCGACAGCACCGTGCTGGACGGGCTCCGCCCCTGCTGGCGCAGGTCATCGGAGTACGACGTGAGCTGACGAACCTGGACCACCTTGGGCTCGGCCACGAACGTGCCGCGGCCTTGTGTGCGCTCCAGTCGTCCGTCGACGACCAGCTCGGCGAGAGCCTGACGAACAGTCGTCCGCGACGTGTCGAAACGGACCGCGAGCTCACGCTCGGTCGGAATCGCGGTCCCGGGAGGGACCCCGTCGATGAGCTCGGCGACCTGAGTTTTCACCGCGTAGTAGCGCGGCACCTTCACCGCCGGGGGACCCATGCGAGCCAGTCTAGCAATGGTCTACACCTTTTGCTGGGCCGCCCGAGTCCGTCTATTCCACTTCTCACTGCGCATATCGAGTCAACCGCCGGCCACACCGAGCGCGACGAGCAGCACCAGGACGAACGTACTCGTCGCGAAGATCCCATGCAGGACGACGGGCGTCCGTGCGATGTGCTGCTCGGCCAACTCCTCGGTACCCGTTGCGGCCGGACCACCCGCCATGGCCAGTCGGCCGTCGACCGTCCATCGCCGGACCATCAGCGCGCCGAGGACGGCCACCAGGACGAGGTCGGCGACGGCGATCCAGGCCCAGACGGCCCCGTCGGTCACCAGATAGACGATCCACACGACCAGACCAGCGACCGCGAGTCCGAGGTGGGTGAAGACCCGAGCCGGCGGCAGGTGTGTCCGCGAGGCATCTCCACTGGCGAGCCCGCCATGTTTGCGCCACGTCGCCACCATGTACGAACCCAGCGCGGCGGTGATGATCCAGGTGATCAATGCGGCAATCGACATCGGTCAGCTCCCCTCGCCGGAATTGGCTGCGGTCCCATCGCCACCACGCTACTCGTGCGGCGCTTGGCGTGGTTGCCTGCGGGTGGGCGCCGGGTTGGAGTCGGTCGAACGCCATGAGATTTCTCGACGTGATGATTTCGTTGTTTTGGGGTGGGCCTGACACAATCGGCAGTGGAGGGGAGTATTCCCCAGCGTGGACATCGTCACCACGGTCGGCATCCCTGGTTCGCCCAGGGCTGCTCCCGGTGCCACGGTCAGGTTCAAACCTGATGGAAGAGACCTCCGAGACCGGTACGCACGTCCGTCAACTCGTCTCGGAAGGATCCTGATTCTTGAACGTCCACCTGTACACGTGGATCATCACCGTCGTCGTGATGGTCGCGATCTTGGGGATTGACGTCTTCATCATCGGCCGCCGACCGCACGAGCCGTCGATGAAAGAGGCCGGCATCTTCATCGGCGTCTTCGTCGGGCTGGCCGTGCTGTTCGGGCTCGGGGTCTGGGGGTTGTCCGGCCCGAAGTACGCCGGGGAGTTCTACGCCGGCTGGCTCACCGAGTACAGCCTGTCGATCGACAATCTGGTCATCTTCGTCATCATCATGACGAAGCTGAAGGTGCCGA
>JBBSQJ010000205.1:0-4595 GCA_038257965.1 Propionibacteriales bacterium | reverse complement strand
GGATCGTTGGCGGCGAAGCCCTCGTCGGCCAGCACGGCGTCGAGCCGAATGTCGGGGGCGTGCTCGGCCAGCAGCTCGAGGTGGCGGGCCGCGGTGAACCCCGCGGTCTCGTCGGCCGGCTCGAGGTTGAGGGCGAGGAGCCGACGAGCGGCCGTCCGGCGGACGGCCGTCGCCAGCCCAGGAACGAGGAGATGCGGGATCACCGACGTGAACCACGACCCTGGGCCGAGGATGATCCAGTCCGCCGATTCGATGGACTCGACCGCTTCGGGGCAGGCCGGCGGATCCTCGGGGATCAGGTGCACCGAACGCACTTCGCCCTGGGTCTTGGCAACAGCAGCTTGACCTCTGATCGTGGAGACTTCGTCGGGGCTGAGCGGGTCGAGTCCGATCACCTCGGCGTGGATCTCCAACGGCACTGCCGACATCGGGAGCACCCGACCCTTCGCGCCGAGCAGCCGCGCGACCATGTCGAGTCCGGCGACCGGGTCGCCGAGTCGCTGCCACAGTCCCGCGATCAGCAGGTTGCCGATCGCGTGCCCGGCCAGCGGACCGTTGCCGGCGAACCGCGACTGGAGCACGTCGGCCCAGGTCCGGCCCGACTCGTCATCGCCGCACAGCGCGGCCAACGCCATCCGGAGGTCGCCGGGTGGCAGGCAGTGGAACTCCGCTCGCAGCCGGCCGGACGACCCGCCGTCGTCGGCCACCGTGACGATCGCGGTCAAGTTGTCGGTGACCCGCCGCAGCGCACTCAGTGACGCGAACAGCCCGTGCCCACCACCGAACGCGACGACCCGCGGAAGCGCCGGCCGGAGCCGACCCAACCGCCAGTAGGCGTCGCCGTCCAGCCCGCTCACTCCCGCCCCAGATCGCGGTGCAGAACCTTGGTGGGGAGGCCGGCGGTACGCAATCGGCGGCCGAACTCCTCCGACATCGCCGTGCTGCGGTGCTTGCCACCGGTACAGCCGATGGCGATCGTCACGAATCGCTTGCCCTCCTGGATGTACCCGGTGACCATCACCTCCACAAGCGCTTGCAATCGCTCGAGGAACTCGTCGGCACCGTCTCGGCTGAGCACGTAGTCGCTGACCTCCCTGCTGAGTCCGGTCTGTGGCCGCAGTGCGGGAACCCAGTGCGGATTGGGCAGGAAACGTACGTCCAGCACGAGATCGGCATCCACCGGCAGGCCGTTCTTGAACCCGAAGGACAGCAACGTCACCTTGAGCGGGGCGGTCTCCTCGCCGCCGTAGGTGTAGGAGATGCGCGAGTTGAGCTGATGGACGTTGATCGAAGAGGTGTCGATCACCAGGTCCGCGGCCGCGCGCAGGGTCGCCAGGGTTTCCCGTTCGCGGGTGATCCCGTCGAGCAGACGTCCGTCGCCCTGCAACCGGTGCGGGCGACGGACCCCCTCCTGGCGGCGAACGATCACATCGTCGGCAGCCTCGAGATAGAGGATCTCCGGCAGGATCCCGACTCGGTTGAGATCGGAGAACATCGTCGGGAGCTGCTCGAAGAACTGACGCGTACGGACGTCGAGGACAACGGCCAGTTTGTCGATGCCGTTGCTCGTCGCCTGCTCGCAGACCTCGAGCAGGACGCTCGGTGGCAGGTTGTCGACGACGTACCAGCCCAGATCCTCCAGCGCGTTCGCCGCGGTCGAGCGTCCGGCCCCGGACATTCCGGTCACGATGACGAGCCGAAGTGCCGCCTGCGCCTGGTCCGGCACGGCCGCACCGTCTCCCGCGGTGTCGTCGGGCAGGCTGGTATCGGTGTCGGTGTCGGTATCGGTCGGGTCGGGAAGGGCGGCGGTACTCACCCTGACATTATCCCGGGACTCGTTCCCGCACCGGAAGTGAGGCGCCTCGGGGTCACCTCACCGCTCAGCGGCACGTCGGCACAGCACTACCGGCGCGGCGCGTAGCGCAGATGAACCGCGCCGCCGCCGAACCGTCGCTGGTCGGTGAGTTCGAGCGCCAGGCGTACGTCGGAGGGCAGCCAGGCCAGACCCCCGCCAACCACCCACGGCACGATCAAGACATCCAGCACATCGACCAGGCCCGCCCGGAGCGCCTGCCCTGCGAGCGTCGGGCCGCCCACCGTGAGATCAAGGTTCGACGCGGCCTTGAGACCGCGAACCTGCTCGGGATCGAACCGGGTCTCCAGCCGGGTGCGGGCGCTGCTGGTCGCGCGCAGACTGCTCGAGTAGACGATCTTGTCGCAGCCATGCCAGATGTCGGTGAAGTCGCGCGCGACGGCTGGTGCCCGTTCGGAGGCGTCCGCAGTCTCCCAATAGAGCAACGTCTGGTACATCCGACGGCCGAGAAGCCACGTGCCGGCGGTCCGGCACTGATCGTTGACGAAGGCGTGCATCTCCTCATCCGGGGCCGCCCAGTCGAAGCCACCCGAGGTGTCCGCGACGTAGCCATCGACCGATGTCGTGGCGAAATAGCGCAACAGAGCCATCGCTGTCTGACCTCCGTCAGCTCAGAATCTCACCGGTCGCGGTGTTCACCGCTTCGCGCTGCGGCCTGGCCTCCAGCTGGACCTTGATCGCCAGGGCGGTCTTCGGACCGAAGCCGGGAACGGCAGCGATCTCCTCGACCGTGGCTGCGCGGAGCTTCTTCAGCGATCCGAAGTGACTGATCAGTGCCTTGCGGCGCACCTCGCCGAGACCGGGTACGTCGTCGAGTAGGGACTCCACCATCGACTTGCTGCGTCGATTGCGGTGGTGGGTGATGGCGAACCGGTGTGCTTCGTCACGGATCCGCTGCAGCAGATACAGCCCTTCGCTGGTCCGCGACAAGATGACCGGCTCGTCGCTGTCGGGCAGCCAGACCTCCTCGAGGCGCTTGGCGAGCCCGCAGAGGGCGACATCGTCGATAGCGACCTCGGTCATCGCGGCGGCCGCGGCAGCCACCTGAGGCGGACCGCCGTCGACGACGACCAGTGCCGGTGCGTAGGCGAACCTCCGCGGAGCCCCGGTGGTCGGATCGATCAGCAAGGGGCCCTCCTCACCGGTGGCCGCGTCGCCGGTGCTGGCCGCCTGCATCGAGCGCCGATCGTCCAGCAGCCGGCGGAACCGCCGGGTGATCACCTCGTGCATCGCGGCGACGTCGTTCTGCCCGTCGACGCCGCGGATGACGAAGCGCCGGTACTCGCTCTTGCGGGGCAGACCGTCCTCGAAGACCACCATCGAGGCGACGACCTCGGTGCCCTGCAGGTTGGAGATGTCGAAGCACTCGATCCGTAGCGGCGGATCGGGCAGGTCCAGCGCTTCCTGGATTTCTTCCAGCGCCCGGTTGCGGGTCGACAGGTCACCGGCGCGGGTCGTCTTGTGCCGGACCAGCGCCTGGCCGGCATTGCGAGTGACCGTTTCCATCAGCGTGCGCTTGTCACCGCGCTGAGGCACCCGGATCTGCACCGCGGTGCCGCGCTGCGCGGTGAGCAACTGGCTGAGGGAGTGCAGCGAGGTCGGCAGCACCGGCACCAGGATCTCCCGCGGGATGCCGCTGGACTCGTCGGCGTCGGCGTACAACTGGAGAAGGAAGTCCTCGATCAGCTCCGCCGTCTCCGCGTCGTCCATCCGGTCGGCGACCCAGCCGCGCTCCCCGCGGACTCTGCCCTGCCGGACATGGAAGATCTGGACGGCCACCTCGAGCGGATCTTCGGCCAGCGCGATGACGTCGGCGTCGGTCCCGTCACGGAAGACGATGGCGTTCTTCTCCATCGCCTGCTGCAGGGCCGCGACGTCGTCGCGCAGCACGGCCGCCCTCTCGAACTCGAGGTTCGAGCTGGCTGTGCGCATCTCACGCTCGAGCCCCTTGATCAGTGGCGCGGCGTGCCCGCCGATGAACTGGCAGAAGTCCTCGGCGATCTCTCGGTGCTCTTCCGGGCTGACCCGTCCCACACACGGCGCGCTGCACTTGCCGATGTAGCCGAGCAGGCAGGGCCGGCCCAGTTGCTTGTGGTTCTTGAACACGCCCGGACGGCAGGAACGCATCGGGAACACCCGCAGCACCAGATCGACCGTCTCCCGGATCGCCCACGCGTGCGAGTACGGACCGAAGTAGCGGGTGCCCTTCTTCTTGGGGCCCCGACCCACCATCACCCGTGGAAACTCCTCGGCCATGGTGACCGCGAGCCACGGGTAGGACTTGTCGTCACGGTACTTGACGTTGAACCGTGGGTCGAACTCCTTGATCCAGGAATACTCCAGCTGCAACGCCTCGACCTCGGTCTGGACCACCGTCCAGTCGACGTGTCGCGCAGTCGCCACCATGGTTGCCGTGCGGTTATGGAGTCCGGCCGGGTCGGCGAAGTAGGAGTTCAGCCGCGACCGCAGGCTCTTCGCCTTGCCGACGTAGATCACCCGGCCGTCGGCATCGGAGAACCGATAGACCCCGGGCTGTTCCGGAATCTCGCCCGGTTTCGGCCTGAAAGCAGGCGTACGGGTCAGACGGATCGGCACGTCTCTCACTCTAGGTGGCTGGTGTTTTTCGCGTGGCGTTGACCGGGGTTCCGGGTTGGGCCTTGGAGGATGGTCGGAGTCCGTCTGAGGGGTGTGTTGATGACGCTGGGGATGACGCCGACGCAGG
>JBBSQJ010000204.1:0-4646 GCA_038257965.1 Propionibacteriales bacterium | reverse complement strand
TCGCCACGATCATCGGCGGCACACACCGGCGACCCAGATCGGTGAACAAGTCAGCGAACAACGAGTCCGGGAACAACCCAAAACCCTCCCGATGCAACACCGAATAGATCGAGTCCTCCGGCACCCGCCCGGCGCAGAACGGCACCGTCGACCGAAACAGATCACCCTGCGTCGGCGTCATCCCCAGCGTCATCAACACACCCCTCAGACGGACTCCGACCATCCTCCAAGGCCCAACCCGGAACCCCGGTCAACGCCACGCGAAAAACACCAGCCACCTAGCAGGGTGGCCATCGAGTAGCTCGGATCGATCCGATCGACGCGTTCGATGCAACAGTTCTGCAGCGCGCCGTTGCCGGAAACCCAGGCGGCCATGCCCAGCAGGCACAGCGGTGCGGACGCGAGCCAGGACGGCGTGCGCGCGACCACCTGCTGCCACAGTGTCACGTGGCTTTCCGCCCGCTCGCGGCTCAGCTGAGCCCAGGCGACGTCGCGTACGGCTAGATCATGCACCAGCACGGCGAGCCGGACGCAGTCCGGGTCGGACAGGGGCGGTCCGTCCAGTGCGTCGGTGACCAGTCGGCGCACCAACCGCTTCCGGGCGCCGACGGGCGTGTCGATCCACGCCTCCAACGCTTCGTCGACGAGCACCGAAAGCGCGTTCTCGTCATCGACCGGCGGACCGTCGACCATGGCCTCCACCGCCCCGCGGCTCGGCAACGCACTCAGACCGGCGTAGACGGCGGCTGCACTCAGCGCATTGCTGCCGGCGTCGTAGGGAGTTCCCTCCGGGGGGCAGCACGGTCCGTCGCAAAGGACCGACCACCAGCGTTCGCCGTCGGCCACCAACGCGTCGATCAGCACCAGCGGATCCAACGCCGCGGCCAGCGCCGCGGTATCCTCCCGCGCCTGGGGATCGTGACTGTAGGTGACCGTGACCAGACCGAGGGCACCCTGGCTACGGCGAACCTCGTCGAGATACAGGGCCAGTTCGACAGGCTCCACCAGGGCCGACACATCGATCCGAGCGGTCATCATGACCTCCCGTTCACCGAGCAGCACCATGACGACCGAGTCTGCTGGGTGGAAGCCCAGCAGATAGGGCACGACTCCCAGCAGGTCACCCGGACTGGTCGCCTTCAGTCGCGCGGAGGGATCCGCAGCAGCGGTCGGATTTGAACCGGGTCCGACCGGCCGGCTCGCAGGACGGCGTGTCGGAGACTTTCGCGATTTCTTCATATCCAGACCCTCCGCAAGAACTGCCCTCCTGTTTCAGCGCGTGCGACGTTCTGTGGAAAACCCGTCACTGATGCCGTGACTGTGGACAACGCCGAGCCGCCCGCGCCTGTCCCGTGGCGAGTACCGTGGTCGAGTCATGTCCATTCCACCGCGCCCCGGGTCACCGCGGGAGTCCGATACTCCCGAGGACCGGTCCGGCATGGGCTCGACGCCGAGCGGCCCGTCCTTTGCCCCGGGTTCGGTGCAGCCGTTGTGGTCGGAGCCGATTCGTCCGGCAGCGGCACAGCGGCCGGATCCGGCGACGTACACTGCACCGCGGTCGCGGCTGCCGGCTGTCGTTACCGTGCTCGCGATCGGCCTGGTCGCCGGCGTCGTCGCCATCGCGAGTTTGCTGGCCCATCGGGCGGATCAGGTGGTGACTGCGGCCCCCGCGCCGAGCCTGACCTCCTCCCCGGTGGTGACGACGACCAAGGATTCGATCGAGTTCACCACCCCAACGGGCGAGGGCCGGCTCACGATCCTCGGTCACCGTTGGCAGGAGGCCCAGAACGATCCCGGGTCCGCGCTGCAGGTGCAGGTGCGCATCGAGTGCACCGGCGGCGAAGTGAACTACGACCCGTTCGACTTCCAGACCTTCGACGCGAATGGAAGTTTGTTCGATCTGGCGGCCGAGGAGGTGCGCGGGCCGATCCTCGGCGTCGGTCTGCTGCGACCCGGCGAGGAGACGACCGGTCTGGTGGCTTTCGTGATGCCCCGCGGGGAGGTCACCTTGTTGATGAGTGACAGCGCCGCCTCGGTCACCGCCTTGAAGATCCCGGACTGAGCTCAGGCGGCTCCGAGCGACGAACACCGCCCTCCTGGTGGAGTTTGGACGGCTCAGGCAACCTGGAATCTCCAGTCCGAACGTCGCTACGGGAGCTTTTTGCAGATGTCGACCCACCTGAGTCGGACCGATCGGCCACGCCGCATCGATCGTCCGATCCCCACCGCGACCGCCGTCGTGGTGATGGTGATCGCCCTAGGCCTGCTGTGGTTCACCGAGCTGGTTGACCAGCTCAGCGGGAACCGGCTGGACTACTACGGGATCCACGCCCGTGAGCTCGATGGTCTGCCCGAGATCTACACCGCCGCCCTGCTGCACGCTGGCTGGGACCATCTGATCGCCAACTCGGGTCCGTTCTTCGTCCTCGGACTGCTGGTGCTGCTCGGGGGTGCCGTGCGCTGGGTGATCGCCACCCTGGTCAGCGTGACCGTCTCCGGGATCACCGCTTGGCTGCTGACTCCGGTGAACACGATCATCCTGGGGGCCAGCGGCCTGATCTTCGGCTGGCTGACCTATCTCCTTGTCCGGGGGCTGCTCACCCGCCGACCCGCGCAGATCATCATCGGCATCGTCGTGCTGGTGGTCTACGGCGGGACGATCTGGGGGGTGCTCCCCGGCGCCGCCGGGATCTCCTGGCAGGCGCACCTGGGTGGCGCGATCGGTGGCGTGGTGGCGGCGCTGTTGCTCCACCGCCGCCGTAACGCCGGTGCGGTGTCACCGGTCTGACGTCCCAGGTCAGCGCAGGTGGTCAGCTCGGCAACGCGGCTCGACCACCCGTCACGCCCTAGAACTCGACGTCCGGGTCGTCGACCTGCAGGTCGCCGCGCAGGGCCGTCAATCTGATTCGGGCGGTCTGGACATCCTCATCGTCGACGTGCGCGCAGGCGAAGAAGTCCTTCAGCTCCGCAGCCCGTCGCGACGCCTCGGTGAAGCCGAAGGTGCCTGCCGAACCGATGAGCTGATGGGCCACGGCGACGGCCTGCGCCCGGCCCGCCTCGTCGAGCGCTGCGTTCGCGGCCCGTTCGAGAGCGATGTCCAGGTGACCCGCGCGGGCGAGGTTGGTCACCCTGGCCCGGCTGCGCAGACCTCGCATCGTGGGGAGGACCCGATCGGTCTCGTCCAGCCCCGTACGGTCCGGCTCATCACGGTCCGGCTCATCACGGTCCGGCTCATCGCGGTCCGGCTCATTGCCGTCCGGCTCATGGCGATCGGGCTCGATCCGCGCCGGGCCGCTCCGATCCTGGCCGCGTGAAAGATAGGCTCCAGTCCCGGCCGCAACGTCTCTCGACAACTCGTCGCGCTCGATCATGGCGCATCGCTCCAGCCGAGGAGGCCGGCCACTTGTCCAGCAAGCGCCATCGGATCGAACGGCTTGGGGATCATGCCGGCCAATGACATCGAGGCGAAGTCGCGCCGGTCGACACTGAGGTTCTTGGCCGTGAGCAGGATGACCGGGATGTCGGCGGTCGTGGGATCCTCCCGCAACCGGGCCAGTGTCGACGGACCGTCCACCCCGGGCATCATCACGTCGAGCAGCACCGCGTCGGGCAACTCCTCTCGCGCGAGTTGCGCAGCGTCCTCACCCGAACTCGTACTGAGCACGCGCCACCCGCCCACGACCTCCAGAGCCAGCGTGGCGACCTCCCGGATGTGGTCGTCGTCGTCGACCACGAGCACGCGCCTCTCGATCATCCGCGCCGCCACTCGCGCGCGCTGTCGATGGACGCCGCCTGCACTGGTCGAACCTCCTGTGACTCCGGTCATGTGACTACGTGCCCGACTCGTGTCGCCTGGCTCTCCCCCGACTTCCACCGGACATGTTAGTCAGAAAACTCGATGGTACGGTCTGCCCATGATGGGGCAGTCCTCGCCTGCCGTGAGGAAACGCAACACCGCCCCGCGCCGTAGCCGTCTGCTATGGAGATACTCGACCGCGTTGGCGGTCATCGTGGTCTTCGGGCTCCTGCTCAGCAGCGGCCTTCCACCCGAGGTCCGCCGGGCGGTCAGTGGATTCGGCCAGACCCTCGGCGCTCTCGCTGTCAGCGCCGCCTGCATGTACCGGTTCCGGCTCAGCACCGGGCGTCGTCGGCACGCTTGGCTGTTCTTCGCCATCGCTGGATTCTTCGGTGCGGCGGGAGCGCTCGGTCTCTGGGCGGCGAAGCCCGGCGGAGCGGGAGATCCCACGTCGCCGGCCAACGCGTTCATCAGCTTCGCTCTGATCAGCGGGGTCGCCGGAATTGTGCTCTACCCGTCGGTGCCCCGCCGGCTCACCGAGATGATCCGGATCATCCTCGACGGCGTCGTTCTCGGCGGATCGATCCTCTACATCGCGAGTCTGACGGTCTTCCCACAGATCCTCGCCAACACCACGGCGCCGTACCCCCAGCGTCTCCTGCCGCTTGCCGCTCCGGTCGTCGAGGTGGTCATCGCCACGGTCGCCGCCCTGCTCTACTGGCGTGCCGCACCGGCCGACCGCACCTCACTCGGCCTGGCTGCGATCGGGTTCACCCTGTACGCGGTGTCGGCAACCGCGCTGGCGGTGCAGACCTCGCTGGGCGAATTCATGCTCGGGTCGTTCACCGAC
>JBBSQJ010000203.1:0-4783 GCA_038257965.1 Propionibacteriales bacterium | reverse complement strand
TACTTCGCGCATCGGCGCCGATGCGCGAAGTAACCCGTCGATGCGCAAAGACATCCGCGCGCACCGCCACGCGGTCAGGGCATTCCCGCCGCGGCCGGACGCGGCGGTCGGTTGCCGTCATGGCCGCCGATGCCCAGGACCGTACGACTTCTCCGGACAGCATCCGCAACGTCGTCTTGGTCGGTCCCTCCGGAGCCGGCAAGACGACACTGTTCGAGCATCTGCTGGCCGCTCGCCTGCCGGGCCGTCATCTCAGGGGCGAGCCGTCGGCGACCCAGTCACTGGCGGCCGGTTCGGTGGTCAGCGGCGAGGTGACCGTCAATCTGCTCGACACGCCGGGGCAGCCGGACTTCGTGGGTGAGGTGCGGGCCGGTCTGCGGGCCGCGGACGCCGTGTTGTTCGTGATCTCCGCTGCCGGTGAGATCGACGACGCCACCCGGCTGCTGTGGCGCGAGTGCGAGGTGAACGACAAGCCGCGGGCGGTCGCGGTGACGAAGCTGGAGCAGGCGCGTGCCGACTTCGACGAGACGACCGAGCGCTGCCAGCGAACGTTCGGGGACGCCCAGCCGGTTGCGGTACCGCTGATCGAGGACGGCTCGGTGACCGGCCTGCTGGATCTGCTGCGACAGGCGGTGAACGTCGCCGGCGACCTCACGCCGCGTCCACCTGACGCCGCCGAGGGCGAGCTGATCGCCCAGCGGCGTGCGCAGCTGATGGAGTCGGTCATCACCGAGTCCGAGGACGAGGATCTCCTCGAGCGCCACCTGAGCGGTGAGACGATCGAACTGGAGACCGTCATCGCCGATCTCCGCGCGGCCGTGGCCACGGCACGGTTCTTCCCGATCATCCCGACTCATGCGAGCGCCGGGATCGGGCTGGAGGCGCTGTACATCTTGTTCGAGCAGGGCTTTCCCGCACCGACGGCGGTCTCACTGCCCAACGTGCTCACCCCCGATGGCCGCCCCTTCGCAGGGCTGAGCTGCGATCCGCGTGGTCCGTTGGTGGCCGAGGTCGTGCGCACCACCAGCGAGCCCTACGTGGGCCGGCTGTCCTTGGTGCGGATCTTCTCGGGCACCCTGACGCCGGACAGCGCGCTGCATGTCTGCGGTCATTTGCAGCAGTTCGCCTTCCACCACAGCGAGGCACATGCCGATCACGATGTCGACGACGAACGGGTCGGCCCGCTGGCCATCCCGGTGGGGGAAGAGACCCGGCCCGTGCCGCACGCCGTCGCCGGCGACCTCGTGCTGGTCTCCAAGCTCGCCGCGGCGGAGACGTCGGACACCTTGTCGAGCGCTGAACGGCCGGCGTTGATCGAGCCGTGGCTGTTGCCCGAACCGTTGCTGCCCGTGGCCATCCATGCCACATCTCGGACCGAGGAGGAGCGGCTCGCCTCGGCCTTGCAACGGCTCGTCGCCGAGGACGTGACGATGCGGCTGGAGCACAACCCGGAGACTCACCAGATCGTGTTGTGGGCGATGGGTCCGGCGCACGTGGACAAACTGCTGGCCGCCCTGCGCGAGACGTGGCACGTTCAGGTCGAGGTGGAGCCGGTGCGGACGTCGCTGCGAGAGACCTTCGTCCGCCCGGTGCAAGTGCTGGGCCGGCTGGTGAAACAGTCCGGTGGCCATGGCCAGTATGCGATCTGCAAGCTCGAGATCGAGCCGCTCGAGCGCGGCGCCGGAATCCAGTTCGCGGACCGGGTGGTGGGTGGTGCGGTGCCGAAGCATTACATCGCGTCGGTCGAGAAGGGCGCCCGCAGCCAGCTAGGGAAGGGCGTGCTGGCCGGCTATCCCGTGATCGACGTACGCGTCACGCTCGTCGACGGCAAGGCGCACTCGGTCGACTCCTCGGACATGGCGTTCCAAACAGCCGCGATGCTGGCTCTCCGTGAGGCCGCCACGGAGACGAATGTCTCACTGCTTGAACCCATCGATGCGGTCGAGATCGTCGTCGCCGAGGAATCGCTCGGTTCGGTGCTCGCTGATCTGCGCGGGCGGCGCGGCTTCGTTCACGGCACCGAAGCGGGAGAGGTTCAGGGCTATGTGACGGTCCACGCAGAGGTACCCGCACACGAGCTGGCCCGTTATCCGATCGACCTGCGCTCGGTCTCCCATGGCACCGGGACCTTCACCCGTACGTTCGCCCGCTATGACTACATGCCCCCGACTCTGGCCCGGGCCCTGTCCAGCTGACTTCCGGGGGCCGTCAGCGCACCGGGAGCCGGTCCGGGATGTTGAGGGCCCCTATCCCGCCCTTTGCCAGGCCCAGCGCACCTACCGGTGCCTGCGCACCCCCGCGATCCGGACCGAGAGCGTCGGTAGAGGGCTACGCGAGCCCGACCAGTGACCCGACCAGTGACCCGACCAGTGAGTTGTGCCGAGGAGGGGAGTCGAACCCCTATGTCCTTGCGAACAGACGGGTTTGAGCCGTCCGCGTATACCATTCCGCCACCCCGGCCGGGGTTTGAGCACCGTTCACAAACGGCCAACATTGTGTCACATGTCCGGCCGTCCAGCAGTCCACCGGGAGCTCGTCCGGCGCGGACTCGTCGCAGTTGCTGGATAAGCTGACCACGTGACGAACGGAAACAAGAAGACCGGCGCCGAGCGTGGTCCCACCAGGGTGCTGGTGGCCGAGGACGAGGTGCTGATCCGGCTCGATCTGGTGGAGATGCTCACCGAAGAGGGCTACGAGGTCGTCGGTGAGGCCGGAGACGGTGAAGCTGCTGTCGCCCTGGCTGGTGAACTCAAACCGGACCTGGTCGTCATGGACGTCAAGATGCCGAAGCTCGACGGGATCAGCGCGGCAGAGCAGATTGCCGCCGACAGGGTGGCTCCGGTGGTGATGCTGACCGCGTTCAGCCAGCGCGAGCTGGTCGACCGGGCACGCCAGGCCGGCGCGATGGCGTACGTCGTCAAGCCGTTCGGTAAAGCAGATCTCATCCCCGCGATCGAGATCGCCCGGGCCCGGTACGCCGAGATCGTCGCCGTCGAAGCGGAGGTCGAGGACCTGACCGAGCGGCTCGAGTCTCGAAAAGCGGTGGACAGGGCGAAGGGTCTGCTGCAAACCGGCCTCGGGCTGACCGAGCCGGAGGCCTTCCGGTGGATCCAGAAGACGGCCATGGACCTGCGCAAGTCGATGCGCGAGGTCGCCGATGGGATCATCGAGCATGGAGCCGGCGCAAAGAAGAAGTAGCTCTCGGCTCGCTCGCCGCTTGCAGTCGGGTAACAAACTGGCAACACGCTGAACAAATCTGGCGTTTTCTCAGCTTCACGGTCGTAGGGTGCGCTTCAGGCTCGTCGAGGAGTCGAGCGCGACGTGCGAGAGCTGGGTCATCCGAGAGGTCCGGGATTCCGGACCTCTCGGGCACTCACCACGAGTCGGAAGCGTCTTCGGATGTCGGAAGCAGTTTCAGAAGTCGGAATCAGTTGACTACCAAGAGGAGAACACGTGAGCAAGCAACGGCTCATCGCGGCGGGCATCACCTTGCTGGCGGCCAGTTTGGCTCTGTCGGCCTGTGGAAGTCGGAGCGAGCCGTCGGGCGGGGGCTCCGGCGGCACGGAGGCGAAGGTCGCCAAGGTCGGCGTGATCGCCCCGCTGTCGGGCGATCTGTCTGCTCTGGGCCTGGGAATCCGCAACTCCGTCGATCTGGCGATCCGGCAGGCGAACGACAAGAATCTGATTCCGGGCTGGAAGCTCGAGATGGATGCTCAGGACGATCAGGCGACGCCGGACGTGGGCAAGAACGCGGCGACGAAGCTGGCCGGTGACGACAAGGTCGTCGGTGTCGTCGGTCCGTTGAACTCGTCGGTCGCCCAGTCGGTGCAACCGGTGCTCAGCGCCGCCACTCTCGTGCAGGTGTCACCCGCCAACACCAACCCCACGTTGACCAAGGGCGCTGACCTGGCGAATCCGAAGCGCGCGTACCCGGGTTACTTCCGGACCTGCACCACCGATGCCGTCCAGGGCCCGGTGGCGGCGCAGTACGCGTTCAACGCGGGATTCAAGAAGGTCGCCACGATCAACGACAAGAAGGCATACGGTCAGGGCCTGGTGGCCGCGTTCACCCAGGCGTTCAAGGACGCGGGTGGGCAGATCGTAGCCGCCGAGACGATCAACCCGGACGACAAGGACTTCTCGGCGGTGATCAGCAAGGTGAAGTCGGCCGGTCCGCAGCTCGTCTACTACGGCGGTGAGTACCCGCAAGCCGGCCCGCTGAGTCAGCAGGCCAAGGCTGCCGGGCTGAACGTGCCGCTGATGGGTGGCGACGGTATCTTCGACCCGGCCTACATCGAGCTGGCCGGCAAGACGTCCAACGGTGACCTCGCCACGTCGGTCGGCGCGCCGACCGAGAAGCTCGCCTCGGCGAAGCAGTTCGTCACCGACTACAACGCCGCCGGCTTCTCCGAGCCCTACGGCGCGTACGGGGCCTACTCCTACGATGCAGCGAACGCGATCATCAACGGGCTGAGGACCTCTCTGGCCAGTGCGTCCGACGTCAAGTCGGCTCGCCAGCCGACCATCGACGCTGTCCAGAAGGTCAGCTTCGAGGGCGCTACTGGCCCGGTGGCGTTCGACGAGTTCGGTGACACGACCAACAAGGTGATCACCGTGTACAAGGTGGTTGACGGCAAGTGGGCCACCGAGGCCACCAAGACCGCGAACTGAGCCTTCGACAGGTGCGTTGAGGCGGCGGGGCATGTGTGACCTTGCCCGCCGCGTTTCGTGTGGCGAGGGCCACGAGGCGGGCGCGTCCGGGCGCGCAAGCGGCGGCGGGCGG
>JBBSQJ010000202.1:0-4821 GCA_038257965.1 Propionibacteriales bacterium | reverse complement strand
GTCGGGCGGTTCGGGGTCGGGCGGTTCGGAGACCTGGGAATCGAGAGCGCGCTCGAACAATGACGGCTGATCCGGATCCGCCAGGGGATGGGTGATCCTGAGCTCGTCCGTCGTCGGTTCGCGATTGAGCGCGGCATCGGTCTCGACGGGGTGCGCTGGGTCTGCCGACGCTTCCTGCGGCTCGGTTCCGACATCCGCGTAGCCAGCGTCCTTCGACCAGCTCCTCGGCGGTTCCGGCTCACCTGGGTCCGACTCGGCCTCGGCCGACGGTTCCTCGTCGGGATCGACCACTGAGGGACAGGTCTCCCGGATGCTCGCGATGCTCACGGCGCCCTTGCGCAGCACGACTCCGTCGTTCGACGAGGCGAAGTCCACGATGGTCGACGGCTCACCGTGCCATGGCCGCGCGCCACCGTCGAGATAGATCGCGACCCGATCGCCGAGCTGCTCGACGGCCTGGTCACAGGTCGTGGCTGCCTTGCGACCCGAGATGTTCGCGCTGCTCACCGCCATCGGACCCGTCCGACGCAGGACGTCCCGGGCGAGTGCGTGATCGGGAACGCGGAGCGCGATCGTGCCCTCGGTCTCCCCCAGGTCCATTCGCAGGGTCGGCTGCGCCTGGCAGATGATCGTCAGTGCACCCGGCCAGTGCCGCTGCACCAGATCGCGGGCAGCCTGCGGGACGTCGATGGTCAGCGCCCGCAGCAGGGAGGCGTCGGCGATCAGGACCGGCGGCGGCATGTCCCGGCCCCGGCCTTTCGCGTCCAGCAGGCGCTGCACCGCCTCGGCCGAGAAGGCGTCGGCGCCGATGCCGTACACGGTGTCGGTCGGCAAGACGATGCAATCGCCCCGCTCGATCGCCAGCCGCGCCGACTCTGCGGCCTCTTCGAGGACAGCCGGATCGCTGTCGGTGCAGTCGAACCGTCGATATCCCGCGTTGTCCCCCTCACTCATTCGACCCATCCTGCCAGCAAGTCCGGCCGCGAGCGGGCAGGTGAACCGTGCCGGTCACGCGCATGGGCACGACGGACCGCCGTGACGAAGCGCGGGCGATCGGTCAGATCGCGATGGTCGCGCACAATCTCGAAGTGTCCCGAGGACGACACGACCGCAGACGCCACGTCGCCTTGGACGTCGGCGTGCTCGAAACACAGCCGACCCCCGTCGACGAGCAGGCGGGCAGCAACCCCCACCAGCACCCGAATCGCGGCGAGACCGTCGGACCCGGCGAACAGGGCCTCGGTCGGGTCGTGATCGCGCGCCTCGGGGGCGACCGTGGCGTAGGCCTCCAGCGGGATGTACGGCGGGTTGGCGATCACCAGGTCCACGGTGCCGTTCCAGGATGCGGGTGCGTCGGCCATGTCGGCGACGAGGAGTTCGACTCCGGCGTCGGCCAGGTTCTGCCTCGCATACACGGCAGCCTCGCCAGACTGCTCGACGGCACACACCCGAACGTGCGGCACCTCCGTGGCCAGCGCCGCCGCGATGGCGCCCGAGCCGGAGCAGAGATCCACCACGAAGGGATTGTCCCCGGCTGAGGTCAGCTCGCGCAGTCGATCGATGGCCCATCCGGTCATGACCTCGGTCTCCGGTCGGGGCACGAACACGCCTGGCCCGACGGAGAGTTCGAGGTGCCGAAAGTGGGCGACGCCGGTCAGGTGCTGCAGGGGCTCCCGGTTGGACCGGCGCCGGATCAGTTCCGCGAACTCGGCCTCAGCGCCCGCCTCGACGACGGGATCGCCCAACAGCCGGCCGGGCTGGATCGACAGAACATGGGCCAGGAGCAGCCGGGCGTCGACCTCGGGCGACACCACCCCGGCGGCGGCGAGGGTGGCCGCTGCGCTCTGCAGGAGGTGGCGGGCGGTGCTCGGACTCACCGGTCCGGCTGGCCCACGTGGCCGAGTCGCTGCTGGAGGTCTGCCTCCTGCAGTGCGGTGACGACCGCCGCGAGATCGCCGCCCAGCACCTGGTCAAGGTTGTACGCCTTGTAGCCGATCCGATGATCGGAGATCCGGTTCTCGGCGAAGTTGTAGGTCCTGATCCGCTCGGACCGATCGACCGTGCGTATCTGGGAGCGCCGGGCGGCCGATGCAGCGTCGGCGGCTGCTTCCTCGGCCGCGGTCGTCAGGCGTGCCCGGAGCATCCGCAGGGCCTGCTCGCGGTTCTGCAGCTGGCTGCGTTCGTTCTGGCAGGAGACCACGATGCCGCTCGGCAGGTGGGTGATCCGCACCGCCGAGTCCGTGGTGTTCACGCCCTGGCCCCCAGGTCCCGAGGAACGGAAGACGTCGATCCGCAGATCGTTCTCGTCGATGTCGATCTCGGTCTCCTCGACCTCCGGCATGACCAGGACGCCCGCCGCGGAGGTGTGGATCCGGCCCTGGGATTCGGTGACCGGAACCCGCTGGACCCGGTGCACGCCGCCCTCGAACTTGAGCGCGCCGTACGGCATCGCGTCCGGGTCGCCCACGGAGGGCGCCTTGACCGCCAGGGTGATCGACTTCAGGCCACCCAGGTCGGTCTCTTGGGAGTCGAGCACCTCGACCTTCCAACCTCGGTGCTCCGCGAAACGGGAATACATCCGGAACAGGTCGCCGGCGAACAGTGCAGACTCTTCCCCACCCTCACCGGACTTGATCTCGATCAGCGCATCACCGGAGTCATTCGGGTCGCGGGGGGCCAGCAGCCGGTTCAATCGCTCGGTGACCACGTCCAAGGCCCCCTCGAGTTGTTCGGCTTCGACGGCAAACCCGGGATCCTCGGCGGCGAGTTCCCGAGCGGCCGAGACGTCGCCGGTGAGCCGGTCGTACTCGGCCAGCGCCTTGACGATCGGGGTCAGCTCGGCGTACCGACGGCCCACCTTGCGGGCTTGAGCTGGATCGGTGTGGACCGAGGGATCCGACAGCGCACGCTCCAGGTCGCCGAACTCCGCACGCAGCGGAGTGGCTGACTCGAACACCGGCAACGAACCTCTCAGCAGAAATGGCGAGGTCGTCCCGCACCCGAGTGCGTCGAGTGCCGGACGACCCGAGGTAGTGGCGAACCGTCAAGGTTCGCGCGGCCTACTTCTCCTTGGCCTGGGCGGGCTGCTTGGCGTAGCGCTTCTCGAACCGCGCCACGCGGCCGCCGGTGTCGAGGATCTTCTGCTTGCCCGTGTAGAACGGGTGGCAGGCGGAGCAGACCTCGGCGTGGATGACGCCGTTGGGCGCGGTGCTCCGGGTGGTGAACGTGTTGCCGCAGGTGCAGGTGACCTGGGTCTCCACGTACGTCGGGTGGATGTCGGCCTTCATGGTTCTCCTTGATGGGTGCGGCACCGGGTCGCCGGCCTCGACAACGTGTCGTAGGCCTGTCGGCGTGAACCGGCACCAACGGAGTAGTTTGCCGCACTCTTGGCGCGGCTACCAAACCAACGCCGTCGTGAGCTACTTATTCCCGCGAGAGCCGACCCAGCCAACACCGTTGGCCAGGGCGAGCCGGCAGGTACTAATCGTCACCGCGGACCGCCGGGATGGTCTTGGTGATGGCCATCAGGAATTCGCTGTTGCTCTGCGTCTTGCGGAACCGGTCGAGCAGCATTTCAAGACCCTGCAGATTGTCCAGACCCGAAAGCACCCGGCGCAGCTTCCAGACGACGTTGAGCTCGTCGCGACCCATCAGCAGCTCCTCGCGGCGGGTGCTCGACGCGTCCACGTCGATGGCCGGGAAGATCCGCTTCTCCGCAATGTCTCGACGGAATCGGAGCTCCATGTTGCCGGTGCCCTTGAATTCCTCGAAGATCACCTCGTCCATCTTCGAGCCGGTCTCGACCAGAGCAGTGGCGAGGATGGTGAGGGAGCCGCCGCCTTCGACGTTGCGCGCCGCGCCGAAGAACTTTTTCGGCGGGTAGAGCGCTGCGGAGTCGACACCGCCGGACAGGATCCGCCCGCTGGCCGGGGCCGCGATGTTGTATGCGCGGCTGAGCCGGGTGATGCCGTCCAGCAAGATCACGACGTCGCGACCCGCCTCGACCAGCCGCTTGGCCCGCTCGATGGCCAGCTCCGCGACCGTGGTGTGGTCGTCGGCCGGCCGGTCGAAGGTCGAGGCAATCACCTCGCCCCGGGTGTTGCGCTGAAAGTCGGTGACCTCCTCTGGTCGCTCGTCGACCAGCACCACCATCAGGTGGACCTCGGGGTTGTTCACCGCGATCGCGTTGGCGATCTGCTGCATCGCCATCGTCTTGCCCGCCTTCGGTGGGGAGACGATCAGACCGCGCTGACCCTTGCCGACCGGTGACAGCAGGTCGATGATCCGGCCGGTCATCTGGGTCGGGGTCGTCTCGAGCTTGAGCCGCTCCTGCGGATAGAGCGGGGTGAGCTTGGCGAACTCGGGCCGATCCTTCGCCTTCTCAGGATCAGTGCCGTTGATGGTGTCGACGCGCACCAGCGGGTTGAACTTTTCCCGTCGCTCACCGTCGCGAGGCTGACGCAGCGCACCGGTGACGATGTCACCCTTGCGCAGGCCGAACTTCTTCACCATCGACAGCGAGACATAGGCGTCGTCGGGACCGGGCAGATAGCCGGTGGTGCGTACGAAGGCGTAATTGTCGAGCACATCGAGAATGCCGGCGACCGAGACCAAGACGTCGTCGTCGGCCACCACCGGGTCGGACTCGAACCGCTCGACGCTGCCGCCGCTGCTTCGCCCGCCACGGCGGTTCTGTCGATCGCGATTGCGACGCCGCCGACCGCGGCGACCACCCCCGTCGTCGTCATAGTCGCGGCTCTGCTGGTTGTCGCGGCTCTGCTGGTTGTCGCGGCTCTGCTGGTTGTCGCGGCTCTGCTGGTT
>JBBSQJ010000201.1:0-4906 GCA_038257965.1 Propionibacteriales bacterium | reverse complement strand
GTACGACGACTTCGAGGGCCACGGGCAGCTGATCGCGCTGAACCACGACTCGGCGGCCGTCGTGGAGTTCGTGACCGAGGTGATGTGTCACTGGCTGGATGCGGGTGCCGACGGTTGGCGACTGGATGCGGCGTACGCGGTGCCACTGGCCTTCTGGGCCGAGGTGACCCGGCGCGTCCGTGAACGGCACCCGGACGCCTACCTGGTGGGTGAGGTCATCCATGGTGACTACGCGTCCTTCGTCACCGAGGGCGGCCTGGACTCGGTGACCCAGTACGAGTTGTGGAAGGCCATCCGCAACTCGATCACCGAGCAGAACCTGTACGAGATCGCCTGGTCGTTGAAACGCCACGCCGAGTTCTTGGAAAGCTTCGTACCACTGACCTTCGTGGGTAACCACGACGTGACCCGGATCGCCAGCGCAGTCCCGACCGAACACGTGGCCCATGCCCTGGCTCTGCTGTGTTGCGTCGGCGGCACGCCGACCGTCTACTACGGCGACGAGTTCGGTTGGGAGGGGGTGAAGGAGGAGCGGTTCGGCGGCGATGATGCCATCCGTCCGGTCTTCGGTGATCCGAGCGACCGCACGCCCAGCGATCGGGAGGCGGCCGTCCTCGATGTCCACCGACAACTGATCGCCTTACGACGCCGCCATCCATGGCTGCACCAGGCCCGGACCACCACGCCGAGTCTGGACAACCGGCACGCGGTCTTTCTCAGTGCGCACGGCGATAACTGGATCGCACTCGCCTTGAATCTCTCCGACGAGGGACAGGGCCTACCTGTGCCGGGGGCCGCTCAGGTGCTGGCCGGGGTTGCTCGGCTGGACGAGCCCGGGTCGGGAGAGGCGCGCGCGACGTTGTCGCCCCACGGTTGGGCGATCCTCGGTCCCTGATCGTTCAGCGCCAGCCCAGTTCGGGGGCGACCTGTCGGACGACGCTTTCGATCACGTGGGCGTTGTAGTCCACGCCCAGCTGGTTCGGCACGGTCAGCAGCAGCGTGTCGGCAGCGGCGATCGCCTCGTCCTCGGCGAGTTCGGCGACGAGCTTGTCCGGCTCGCCGGCGTAGGTCTTGCCGAACCGCGCGCTGCCCCCCTCGAGGAAGCCCACCTGATCGGTGCTGTGGGCCTCACGCCAGAACAACCGTCGGTCCAGGTCGCTGACGATCGGGAAGATGCTCCGGCTGACCGACACCCGCGGCTCGCGCACGTGACCGTTCTCGGCCCAGGCGTCGCGAAACCGCTGGATCTGTTCGGCCTGCAGCTGGTGGAACGGTACACCGGTGTCCTCGGTCAGCAGGGTGGAACTCATCAGGTTCATCCCCTGGGCGGCGGTCCATTCCGCGGTCGCCCGGGTGCCGGCACCCCACCAGATGCGCTCGCGGAGACCGGGTGAGTGAGGTTCGAGCCGCAGCAGACCGGGCGGATTGGGAAACATCGGTCGCGGATTCGGTCGGGCGAAGCCTTCGCCGGCGAGCATGTCGAGGAAGATCCTCGTGTGGTCTCGAGCCAGGTCTGCGTCGCTGGTTCCCTCAGCCGGAATGTGCCCGAAATGGCGGTATCCCTCGATCACCTGCTCCGGCGATCCCCGGCTGATGCCGAGCTGGAGCCGGCCGGTCGAGATCAGGTCAGCGGCGCCGGCGTTCTCGACCATGGCGAGTGGGTTCTCGTAGCGCATGTCGATGACGGCGGTGCCGATCTCGATCCTCGTTGTACGAGCGCCGATCGCGGCCAGCAGGGGGAACGGCGACGCCAGCTGGCGGGCGAAGTGGTGCACCCTGAAGTAGGCGCCGTCGGCGCCGACCTCCTCCGCGGCGACCGCGAGATCGATGGACTGGAGCAGGGCGTCGGAGGCGGTCCGGACGAGTGATCCCTCCGAGGGTGTCCAGTGCCCGAAGGACAGAAAACCGATGTTCTTCACGATCCGATCAACATCTGACGGCTGATCGGCATTCCGGTGGCGTCCTCGCGGTCGGGTCAGCCCTGTCCGGCGAAGAGCGTGCTGAACCAGTCCAGCTGGCGGTCGTATTGGTACGCCTCCCCGCCCTCGTGATCGTTGTGTGGATAGATCACGATCTCCTTCGCCGGTGGTCCGTGCGGGCTGTTCTCGCCGTAGTGGTTGAACGCGGCATACACCGTGGACGGCGGGCAGGTCTGGTCCATCAGGGCCACCGAGAACAGCGCGGGACAGGTCGCGAGTCGACCGAGGTTGACCCCGTCGTGGTAGCTGAGGGTGCGATAGGCGGCTTCCGCATGGTCGCGCCAGCCGGCGAGATAGAGCACGATCTCGCGGTAGGGATGTCTGTCGGTGAGCTCCACCGCACGTCGGAAGTGACACAGGAACGGTACGTCGGGTGCGGCACCGAGTAGTTCGATGCCGGACAGCGCGGCCAGTCCTGCCGCCGCGATGGTGATGCCGGCGCCCTGGCTGCCGCCGGTGATCACGACCCTGCTCGGATCCGTCGTCGGGAGATCGCGCGGCGTCTCGAGCAGACGCGCCGCGTCGGTGTAGACGCGGCGGTAGTAATAGTCCTCCGGGCTCTGGATCCCGCCGGTCATGAAGCCGGGGAACTGCGAGACGCCCGCCTCGCCGGCCCGATCCTGGCTCGCGGCGGGTCCGCCGTCGCGCCATCCCTGGCCACGGGTGTCCATCACCAGACTCGCCCAGCCGGCCTGGGCGAACTGGGTGTGGCTGTGCGGGAAGCCCCTCCCGCCCGAGTAGCCGCGATACTGCACCACGGTCGGCAGCGGCCCGGACGCGCCCGCCGGTACGTGCAACCAGGCCCTCACCGGCGTACCGCCGAAGCCGTTGTAGGTGACGTCGTAGGTATCGATCAGCGCGAGCTTGTTGTCGACCAGTTCCGCGGTGAGACCGAGGTCGTGCTCCTGGGCCGCAGCGAGCGTTCGCTGCCAGAAGTCCGCGAAGTCGTCCGGTTGCGCCACCTCGGGACGGTAGTCCTCGAGTTCGTCGAGCGGCAGGTCGAACACGGCATGGGCGAGGTCTCCGTTCGTCGACAGGAATCCGGCGCGGCACGACCGGTCGCCCGCGGCTCCTAACCTACGGCCGAGGGCGAGCCCGGATCGACCGGCCCGGACAATGCTCGAAGCGCCTCCAGCTGACGCCAGTGCCGGTCTCGTGCCTCGCTTCCGAGCTGCGTGATCTGCACGGTCGTTCGCGGCGTCCGTCCCTGGAACGACTTGACCACCGCGACGAGCCCTCCGCCCTCCAGCTTGGTCAGGTGCGCCGAAAGGTTGCCCTGGGTCAGTCGCAAGGTGCGCTGCAGGAAGGCGAAGTCGGCCTCGGCGACGCCGTCGAGAACGCTGAGCAACGCCATCCGTACGGGTTCGTGGACCAAGCGATCGATATCGAGTGGTCCGGGTCCGGTCGGCCTGGTCCCGGTCGTCATGACGACTGCTGGGGTGTCGGTCCCATCATCTTCACCAGCCGGCGGTGGTCCACGAACCCGACCACGATGAGCGCGATCCCTATCACGGTCAGGACGTACGTCGAGGTCAGGCCTCCAACCCCGAGCCCCACGAGCGGCCCAAGGGCGGCGATCGCCAACAGTCCGTAGACGACCCAGTGGATCGGCGTCAGGCCGACGCGACGCAAGGTGAGGAACTGACCGCCGCCGAGGACGAGGACCATCGCCAAGATCGACAGCGACACCGGCGGGGTGAGCCAGCGGTCCAAGACGAACGCCACGATCAGGATGACCACCGCGATCATCGCTCCGGCGAACAGTCGTGACGAGCGTCCCGGGCGTGGTTTCACTCCTCCGAAACGGCGGACGTACCAGCTCGTGGCGAGCCCACTGAAAGCGGCCCCGAGCGCGATCCCGATGGCCGGCTGATCGGTGACGGCGGCATACAAGAAGCCGAGTCCGAGGGCGATGTAGCTCAGGCCCATCAGTCCGTCGTACTCCTGCGCCAGGGCGACCGCTCGCTCGAGCGGAAGCTCGTCGGCTCGGTTGTCCGGGTGATCGGTCATGCGACGAAGCTTAGGACAGACCTGTCTGCAACGCAAACCTGTCTGTGCATCCTCCTCTCGACCGTGGAGATCGGCAACCAGTTGCCGCCGGCGTCAGTCCGATCGCTCGACCCCGACCAGGATCGACTCGACGACCTCCCTGATCGCGTCGGCATCGGGTTGGCCACCCAGCTCGCCGACGAACAGCAGGTGACCGGTCCCGATCAGCGTCAGCGCGAGACTGTTCGGGTCGGCGTCCGGCGCCAGCCTGCCCCGATCTCGCTCCGCCGCGAGATAGCCGGCGATCAGCGCGGTGGCTTCGGCGGCAACCGGGAACCCCTGGTGCGCGCCGATCCTCAACCGGGCACGCAGGGCATCGCGCGTCATGACCAGAGCGATGATGCCCAACGTGGTCGGGTCGAACACGTCGGTGAGCGCATCGGCCACATTATCGGTCACCGTCGCGCTGCCCACCGATGTACGCAAGACGTCGGACCGGACCTCGAACCGTGCGATGCGCGCTCGTGCCAGCTGGACGAGCAACTCGTCGAAGTCTGCGAAGTGGCGGTGCAGCACTCCCTTTGCGACGCCGGCCTCTGCGGTCACCGATCGGCTCGTGAGCGCGTTCGGGCCGTCGCGCACCAGGACCCGTTCCGCGGCGGCCAGCAGCTGCTCGCGGGGGTCGCGAATGACCACACCCGTCGGCATCGCCCGGACCTCCTGGAACTGTCTTCCGAATGGGCGCTCGCCCACTTATAGTGGGCAGATGGTCACTCTAGCGTCGTCGCCGCGTCCGGGCGAGCGTGACGAGCCGCATCGGCACCGCGAGTTCGCGGAGTCGTTCGGCGGGGGGCCCGGGCGCGACCCCCGCGAGCAGCTGCTGGCCGCCGCGGAACGGGTCCTGGTGCGCGACGGCCCGAACGCGCTCACGAGCCGAT
>JBBSQJ010000200.1:0-4984 GCA_038257965.1 Propionibacteriales bacterium | reverse complement strand
GCACCGGTGCGGACCTCGCCGAGCACCATTGCGGTTGTCGATCTGGCCGGTCAGGTCCTCACCCTCGACGTCGCGACCGGGGACATCCGGTGGCGAGCCTCGACCGGTGCCACCGTGGGACGCCCACTCGAGCCGGCCGGCGACGCCCTCGTCGTCGCCGATGCGGGCGGCACGGTCACGGCGTACGACGCGGCGAGGGGACAGGTTCGCTGGCAGCTCGAGGTCGACCGCTACTTCGGCGCCGGTCCGGCCGGCGATGCGGTCTTGCTGATCACGGATCAGTCCGTGGTGGCGGTCGGGGTCCGCGATGGCCGACGACGTTGGATGCGGCCGTACGTGGGCAACTACCGCTCGATGACGCCGGTGCCCGATGGATCGGTGCTGACCAGCCGCTCCACGTCGTATCTGTTCGGCGTCCACGGGTTGGTGCGGCGGCTGGCGCGTCCCTATCCCGCGCTCAGTAGCGACGGGACCCGAACGGTCGGCTGGGGCTCGGACCGCGCCGAACTGCTCGATCGAGCGGGCACGGTGGTGGCACGGACCACCATCCCTCCGGAGTCGGCGGCCGCTGGCGCGCGGCGCGTCGTCGTCGTCGACGACGGCGTCGTGCTGCTCGGGCCGACCTGGGGCTTGCAGCACTGGGGTCGCTGAGACGGCCGCCTACCGCGGGGTCGCGGACCCGATCACCACCAACCCTGCCGGTGCGCCCAGCGCAGCAGCAGCGCCGACATCACGATCATGATCACCACCAGGATGCTGAGCGACACCCAGTGGGTGTGCTGGTAGACGATCACGTTCATCCCGAGTACCGAGGACAACGACGTCACCGGCAGCGTGACCGCTGCGATGACGGCCAGCCGTTCGGCCGCGATGGTCATCTTGGTGTCGGTCCGAGCTCGATAGAAGTCGGTCACCCCGGCCAGGAACTCCAACTGAGCCTGCGCGATGTGGGCCACCCGCTCGTACTGATCCAGCAGATCCTCCAGCAGCCCGATCGCCTCGGGCGGGGCGAAGGTGGCGAGCTTGATCCCGCGGCGATAGATCTCCCCGCCCTGGCTGGCCATGGTCTTGATCGTCATCAGCTCGTGTCGAGCGGTGAACAGCTGGGTGAGGAACTCCTGCGGCTCCTCATCGGTCGCGGCCATCACCCGCTGCTCCAGCAGCCCCACCTGGCGGGCGAGGTCGGCAACGAGCGCGGACTCGCCGCGCGCCACGGAGGACACGATGGCGTAGGACAGGCCGAAGGGGGAGCTGGGCCGCAACCTGCCCGACTCGAGCCGGCCGAGCACCTGACGGGTCTCGCGAAGCGCCTCGGCGACCGGCACCGACGAATTGAGCGGTCCGTGCACCGTGACGAGAAAGTCGGCGCCGATGAACTGGTCGAGCTCGAGGTAGTGGACGTGACCGCCCGTGCCGATCAACGGTGCGTGGATGACCAGGAACAGGTGGTCTGGGTACTTGTGGACCCGGGGAGTGTGGTTGCGATCACGACAGTCCCGCAGGGCCAGTGGATGGAATCCGAACCCGTCGTGCAGGACGGCCTCGGCCTCGTCGCTCCACTCTTCGACGTCCAGCCAACAAAAGCCTTCTTGTCGAGCACGGAGGCTCTCGAGCTCGGCCACGTCGTGGACGTTCACACCCGTCGCGTCGATCCAGCGCAACTCGATGCCAGCATAGCTCACCTACCTGTTCTACTCCCGTGCTCCTTGCACCACCATGTGGACCGTGCGCCGCGAATGTGGACCGTGCGCCGCGGATGGGGTCCGTCGGCCAGCAGCCGCGGGTGAACGCCGCGTTCCGGGCCGCGGGGATCCCTCCTCTTCCGGCACGGGCGACGAGACGTGACGCTCGGCAGCGTCGGGAGCCGGACACGACATAGTGTGAGCGACGTGCGACCAGGGGACCCGACGGCGGACCAGGTTCGGCCGACCTGGCAGCGGGCAATCGTGCACTCGGTCGATCGGTCGATCGGGGCAAGGATCCGGGACGGCCGGCTTCGCGACGTGGACTGGCCCCGTGGTCTGCGGGCGCTGGTCGGACTCGGTGCCGGACTGATCGTGCTGGCCTGTCTGATCGCGCTCACCTCGGGTTGGCTGCGCGCCGGGGGAGAGCTGATCGTCGCGTCCGATCTCGAGTCCTCCATGCCAGCCGGGATGCACTCGGTGATGGTCGTCTTGTTGGTGCTCACCGTCTCGATCGGCCAGACGGCCGGCATGCACGCGCCCTGGTGGCTCACCGTGATCAGCACGACGATCTGCGCCGTGTTCATCGGCTTGTACGGACTCATCGGGGTCGCCCTCACCGGCCCTCTCGTGCCCGGGCTGGTTGCCGTGCTGATCGTCGGACTGATCTGTTTCACCGTGGTCCGGCATCGTCGTCGGTTTGCCTGGTGGGAGTTCGTCGTCGTGCTGTCCGTGATCGGCGTCGGGGTCGCCCTCGGGATGGGCACGTGGGCGGCCCGGTCACGCCAGTTCGGAGCCGAGCTGATCCCCCAACTCACGCACGGAACCGTGCAGAACCTGATGGTGCTGGCGATGCCGGCGGCGGTCGCCGCCGGCACGGCGGTGGCCGAGCTGAGTGTCGGATTGACGGTCGCTGCGGCAGCCCAGATCGAGCGAATTCCCGGCTGGCGCTGGCCGTACGTCCTGCTCGCCGTCCTGGCCGCGGTTCGACTCGGCGAGGTCGGCTGGCGGATCCTGCGTCTCGATCCCGTCCACAGCGGCTGGCTCGCCGTGCTCCCGGCGACGGTGATCTTGGTGCTGTTGGGAGTCGTCATCGGTGGGCTCCTGCGGATCGCCGAACGATTCACGGCCGCGCCGGTCACGATCTCCGATCTGCCCGAAGACCTCGGTCGCGTGGCCCTGCCGTTCGGCGCCGTCATCGTCGCTGCCGGGTTGCCGCTGATCGTCGCCGGGACGATATACGCGATCGTCATCGGATTCGACCCGGTGGGTGCTGCGACCCGACCGACGTCGGACCCGATCACCCCGATCACGGAGCTGATCGACGTGATCCGGCTCGGGCTCGCCGCGGCGCTCGTCGTCTTCGCCATGCGGCTGGTGCGGCGGGGACGCGCGATGCGGGCCGTGTTGTTCGGCGGCATCGCGGTCACCGTTGCCGCGACGTCCATGCGGGTCGTGGTCGCTCAGCGGTGGGCGATCTGGTTCGACCCTGACACCGTCAACCTCCTGGCCTCGGCTGCGGTGCTCCTCGGCATCGGCTGGTACGCCGTGCGTCGCCGGCTGACCCAGCGCCGTGCCGTCGCCGCGTCGACGCTGCTGATGCTCTGCCTGCTGTTCTCGTTGCGACAGTTCCTCGGCGATCCGGTCGGAGAGCTGGTTGGCTACTCCGGGGTCGGTCTGGTGGTCTTCGGCCTGCTCTGGGACCTGATGACCAGCTCGGCCTGGGGCAACGGCGACAGCCGGCGGTTCCCCCGGCCGACCAGGGTGTTGCTGGTGTTGACCAACACCGCCCTGCTCGCCGTCGTGGTGGCCTACGCGTCCCTGGTGCGCGACGCCGGCGGATTGTCGCTCGACGATTTCGCCGAGCTGGGCGATCTCGTGCTCGGCGTCGGGTTGCTGGCCGCCGTGTTCGCCGTGGTGACCCAAGCCTTCGTCCGGGACCGACCGCTGGACTGAGGACTTCCGCGGCGTCGGATCGGACTCGCGACCACGAGTGTCAGTGGCGTCGGCTTCAATCAGCCGACGTAGCCTCACCTGAGCCAAGCCTGCGAAAGCCGAGATGTACGAACTGATCCGCCAGCCGCCAGAACCGACGCCCCCGCCGCTGCTCGACGACTCCCAGCACACGGTCGTCGACCACCCGGGCGGGCCGTTGCTGGTGCTCGCCGGCCCGGGCACCGGGAAGACCACGACGGTGGTGGAGTCGGTGGTGGATCGGATCGAGCGCCGCGGGGTGGCGCCGGACACGATCTTGGTGTTGACCTTCTCGCGGCGGGCTGCGGCGGACCTGCGGACCCGCATCGGGGCCAGGCTGGGTCGTTCTGCCGTCACACCCATGGTGATGACGTTCCACGCGTTCTGCTATGCGTTGGTGCGGCGGTTCGCCACGGAGGCCGACGATGCCCCCGTCCGGCTGCTCACCGGGCCGGAGCAGGAGTTCCGGGTGCGCGAGGTGCTGGCCGGCAGCCCGGACACGGGACGGGCAGATTGGCCGCAGTCGCTGACGGCCGCGTTCGGCACCCGGGCCTTCGCGACCGAGGTGCGTGCGGTGATCGCCAAGGCCCGACAGCTGGGCATGGATCCCGAGGACGTGGTTGACGCCGGACTGGCGGCGAACCGGCCGGAGTGGGTCAGCGTCGGGCGGTTCTTCGACGAATACCTGGACGTGCTGGACGCCGAGCGGGTGCTCGACTATGCCGAGTTGGTGCACCGCTGCCGGATCATGCTGGCCACGCCCGAGGTCGCGGGCGCGTTGCGTGCGGAGATCGGCAGCGTGTTCGTCGACGAATACCAAGACACCGATCCGTCGCAGGTGGCGCTGCTGCAGACGATTGCCGGCGACGGCCGCGACGTCGTGGTCGTCGGGGATCCGGACCAGTCGATCTACGCGTTCAGGGGCGCCGAGGCCAGAGGCATCCTGGACTTTCCGGACTTGTTCCGAACGGCATCCGGCGAGCGCGCACCCGTGGTGGCGCTCGGCCAGACCCGGCGCTTCGGACTGCGGTTGCTGGCGGCCAGTCGCAGCCTGGTCGGCCGGCTCGGGGTGCCGCGCACCTTGCCGGGGGAGGTGTTCGAGGCGTTTCGTTCACCCGTCTGTGCGCCCGGCGTGCCCAAGGGTCGGGTGGAGGTGTTCACCTGCTCCAGCCCCGGCGCCGAGGCCGAACACATTGCCGAGCTGCTCCGAGCAGCCCATCTGCGCGACGGGATCGCCTGGTCGCAGATGGCGGTGCTGGTCCGGTCCGGCCGCCGGACGATCCCGATGCTGGGCCGGGCCTTGATCGCGGCCGGCGTGCCGGTCGAGG
>JBBSQJ010000199.1:0-4991 GCA_038257965.1 Propionibacteriales bacterium | reverse complement strand
TCGCGCCGATGCTGGCCAAGGCGGTGCCGCAGATACCCACCGGCGAGTACTCCTACGAACCCAAGTGGGATGGCTTCCGCTCGATCGTGTTCCGCGACGGCGACGATGTGGAGATCGGGTCCCGTAACGAGAGGCCGATGACCCGCTACTTCCCCGAGGTGGTCGAGGCGATCAAGGCCCATCTCCCGCAGCGGTGCGTGATCGACGGCGAGATCGTCGTTGTCGTCGGGGACCGGTTGGAGTTCGAGGTGCTCCAGCAGCGGATCCACCCCGCGGCGAGTCGGGTCAAGATGCTGTCGGAGACGACACCGGCCCGCTTCATCGCGTTCGACCTGCTGGCGCTGGACGACATCGACTTCACGAAGCGGCCGTTCGCCCAACGCCGGGCGGCGCTCGAGGCGGCCATGGCGGCGACGCAGCGTCCCGTCCACCTGACGCCGATCACCCGCGAGCACGACACCGCCGAACGCTGGTTCTCCCAGTTCGAGGGGGCTGGGCTGGACGGCGTGGTCGCCAAGCCGCTCACCGGGACGTACCAGCCAAACAAGCGGGTGATGTTCAAGATCAAGCACCAGCGGACCGCGGACTGCGTGGTCGCCGGCTACCGGGTGCACAAGAGCGGACCGGACTCGATCGGCTCGCTGTTGCTCGGGCTCTACAACGACGACGGTGACCTCGCCTCCGTCGGCGTGATCGGAGCCTTTCCGGCGGCCCGGCGCAAGGAGCTGTTCACCGAGCTGCAACCCCTGGTGACGACGTTCGAGGGACATCCCTGGGCCTGGGCCGGCCAGGCCTCCGCAGCCACCGGGTCGGAGTCTGAGGAGCTGGCCCGCACGCCGCGAAGCTCGGAGTACAGCCGGTGGAACGTCGGCAAGGACCTGTCATTCGTGCCGCTGCGACCCGAACTGGTGGTCGAGGTCCGCTACGAGCACATGGAGGGCACCAGGTTCCGCCATACCGCGCAGTTCAACCGCTGGCGCCCCGATCGCGACCCGCGCTCGTGCACCTACGAGCAGCTCGAGGAACCGGTGAAGTACGACCTCGCCGACATCTTGGCTGCGAGGTCCTGATCGCACCGACAACCCCCAGCCGGCTGTCAGATCCGGACGTGATCGCGGACCTGGTCCGGGATGAGGCAACGACCCGGTCGGTGTCGACCCCGATCTGTCGGACAAGCCGGCCCGGAGGCCGCGATCGGCCCCAGCACGTCCGCAACCGACCGGTCCGCGTCGGTGTTGGTTAGGTTGGGTCCATGCTCGTAGCGTTCTCCATTGCTCCCAGCGGCACCGGCGACGCCTCGGTCGGCGACGCGGTGGCCGAAGCCGTCCGAATCGTCCGAGCGTCCGGTCTGCCGAACGAGACGACCTCGATGTTCACCACGATCGAGGGCGAGTGGGACGAGGTGATGGCGGTCGTCAAACAGTGCGTCGACACGCTGGCCGCCTCGGCCCCGCGGGTCTCCCTGGTGCTGAAAGCTGACCTCCGGCCGGGCTACACCGGCCAACTCGATGCGAAGGTCCGCCGCGTCGACGACGTCCTGGCCGGGCCGAAGGAGTGAGCCCGCTCGGGTGAGCAACGCCGTCGACCTGAACTGGAGCGGGACGTACCGCTATCACGCAGACGTCGTGCACCGGCCGACCAGCCTGGCCGAGCTCCGGCAGCTGGTGACGACGCGGGACCGGCTCCGCGCCGTCGGGACCCGGCACTCGTTCAACGACATCGGCGACTCCGCGGAGCTGGTCTGCGTCGCCGACCTGCCGGGAGCCCCGGAGCTGGATACAGCCCGCGGCCGGGTCCGGGTGCCGGCTGGTGTGCGGTACGGCGACCTGGCCGTTTTCCTCGAGCGGCACGGCTGGGCACTGGGAAACCTGGCCTCGCTCCCCCACATCTCCGTCGCCGGGTCGGTAGCCACCGCCACCCACGGCTCGGGCAACGCGAACCGGTCGCTGGCCTCGGCGGTCACCGCGATGCGGCTCGTGACCTCCGGCGGCGACGACGTCCTGATCGATGACGCGGACGAACTCGCCGGCACGGTCGTCCACCTGGGCGGGTTGGGGGTGGTGACCGAGGTCGAACTGGCGGTCGAGCCGACCTACCGGGTCCGCCAGGATGTCTATCTGGACCTGACCTGGGAAGCCCTGCTCGGCGACGTCGACTCGGTGCTCGGTGCCGGTTACAGCGTCAGCGTGATGACCGATTTCACCGGGCCGGCCGTACAGAGTGTCTGGGTCAAATCTCGTCTGGAGCCTGGGACCGACGCCACGATGCCGACCGAGCTGTTCGGCGCCCGGGCCGCGACCGTTCCACTGCATCCGACCCGCGGCAACGACCCGGTGCACTGCACACCGCAGCTGGGTCTCCCCGGCCCCTGGTGCGACCGGCTGCCCCACTTCCTGCTCGCCTTCACCCCGAGCAGCGGTGCGGAGATCCAGAGCGAGTACCTCTTCGATCGTGCGCACGCCGCACAGGTGATCGCCGCCCTGCGCGGGCTCGGCGACCGGATCGCCGCCACGGTGAAGAGCGCGGAGATCCGATCGGTCGCGGCTGAGGAACTCTGGCTGAGTCCTGCCTACGGCCGGGATTCCGCGGCCGTCCATTTCACCTGGTGGCCCGCCTCCGCCGCGGTGGACGCCCTGGTCAGCGACATCGAGGCGGCGCTGGCCGAGTTCGACGTCCGGCCGCACTGGGCCAAGGTCTTCGGTCCTCGTCGACCCTGGGCCGAGCTCTACCCTCGGCTGCCGGACTTCGCCGCGCTGGTCCGGACTTACGACGGACGCGGCGCCTTCCGCAATGCGTTCCTCGACCGCGTCCTGGCCGACCCGATCTAGACTGCTGCGGTGCCACCGATCACGGAACCGGCCGTCGCCGCCGACGCGGTGTCGGTGCGCTTCGGACCGACGGAGGTGCTGCGTGGGCTGAGCCTGACCGCGGCCCACGGCGCGGTCACCGCGATCCTCGGTCCGAACGGCGCGGGCAAGACCACCTTCCTTCGCTGCTGCACGAGTCTGCTTGCACCGACGGCCGGATCCCTCCGCGTGCTCGGCGGACGACCCGGCAGCGCGGCGGTCGCCGCCCGAGTCGGGCTGATGCCGCAGGCCACCGGCGCCTGGTCCGGGATCAAGGCCGTCGAGTTGCTGCGTTATCTCGCGACCTTGTACGCGCATCCGCTACCCGTCGACGCCCTGATCGAGCGACTCGGTATCGGCGCCTACGCGCAGACCGCCTACCGCAGACTCTCCGGCGGCCAGCAGCAGACGGTGAATCTGGCCGGCGCCCTGGTCGGCCGCCCCGAACTGGTCTTCCTCGACGAGCCGACAGCGGGACTCGACCCGCACGCACGTCGTGCCGGCTGGGAACTGATCCGCGATCTGCGATCGGCCGGGGTCACGGTCGTGCTCACGACTCACGCGATGGACGAGGCGGCGGCCCTGGCCGACGCCGTAGTCATCGTCGACCGGGGACGGGTCGCAGTCAGTGGCACCGTCGCCGGGCTGACGGCCGACGGCACCACCTTGGAGGACGTCTTCCTGCGGCACACCCACGCCGAGGCGGGTCGATGAGCGCGCTCGATCTCAGTCCGGCCCCGGGCGCGGCATCGGCGGCGCGGAGGGTGACCAGCCACGCGGCCACCGAGGCGAGGCTGCTGGTCCGCAACGGCGAGCAACTGCTGCTCGCCCTGCTCATCCCGATCGGCGTCCTCGTCCTCGGCCGGATCCTGGGCGGGACGCTCGGCGACCTAACCGTGCTCGCCCCGTCGGTCCTTGCGCTCGCGCTCTGGTCCTCGGGCTTCACCTCGTTGGCCATTGCGACGGGGTTCGAACGTCGCTACGGCGTTCTGGAGCGGCTGGCCGCCACTCCGCTCGGCAAACCGGGCCTGCTGACCGGCAAGGCTCTGAGTGTGGCGATTGTCGCGCTCGCCCAGATCATCGTGCTCGCGTCGGTCGCCGTCGCGCTCGGCTGGAGGCCCAGTTGGACCCCCGCCTCTTTGCTCGGGTCCGTCGCAGCAGCGGTCGTGGCGACTGGGTGTTTCGGCGGACTCGCGCTGCTGCTCGCGGGCCGTCTCCGCGCCGAGATCACCCTCGCGTTGGCCAACATCGTGTACGTGGTCGGGCTGGCCGCCGGGGCGCTGATCCTCCCGGTGTCGCGCTATCCGGCCCCGGTCCAGCCTCTGCTCGAACTGCTGCCGACAGCCGCCCTCGGTGAGGCACTCCGTGCTGGTGCGGTCGGCACCGTGGCGTGGTCGCCGCTTCTGGTGCTACTGATCTGGACGGTCGCGGCCGCACTGGCGGCGTGGAAGGGCTTTCGATGGACGTCATGACTCATCCGGTGCTACGGATTGTCGGGGCACCCCGCGCACTGCGCCGCTGGGCGATCGCCAGCCTGGTGGCCAACGCGGTCCTCGTCGTCACCGGCGGCCTGGTGCGTCTGACCAGTTCCGGGCTCGGCTGCCCGACGTGGCCGCGCTGCACGGACGACTCCTATGTCAGTCACCCCGCCCTCGGCATCCACGGCGCCATCGAGTTCGGCAACCGACTGCTGACGTTCGTGCTGATCGTGGTCGCCATCTTGACCTGGGTCAGCGCCATGCTCTATCGCCCGCGCAGTCGGCGGCTGCGTTGGCTCACGGCCGGTATCGCGCTCGGCATCCCTGCTCAGGGTGTGGTCGGCGGTATCACGGTGCTGACCAAGCTCAACCCGTTCGTCGTAGCGGCCCACCTGCTGTTGTCGCTGGTCCTCATCGCGCTGACGGTGTGGTTGATCCGGCTCACGTGGGCGCTCGCGCCGACCTACCCCAACGGCTGGGGCGTGCGGTTCGCCCGGATCGCCTTCATCGGGATGTGGGTCGCCGTCTGGCTCGGCACCGTCGTCACCGGTAGCGGTCCGCACGCCGGCGACGAGCACTCGGTGCGCACCGGCCTGGACGTCGTGGTCATGTCTCACATCCACGCCATTGCGGTGTATGTCACGATTGCGGCCACGTTCGGCTGCGT
>JBBSQJ010000198.1:0-5499 GCA_038257965.1 Propionibacteriales bacterium | reverse complement strand
CGGCCCCGGCACTGCCGACGCCAGCCGCTGGAGCACCGGTCGGCAGCGACGTCCGCGGGTGGCGGTGATGCGGCGTGCGGCCGGAGCCTTCGGATCCCGCGCCAGACCCGGTCGACGGTGTCTTTGGCGCTGTGGATTCCGCAACCGGTCGGCCCGAGGGCGCCGCAGCCACGTCCGGCTCCACCGGCGCCGGGGGCAGGTAGTCGGGTCGTCCGATGCCAGCGTCGATCCGGTCCTGGAGCCGGTCGACGAAGGCGAGCATCAACTTGTTGCTGACATCCTCGATCACCCCGCGGCCGAGCTGGGCGGGACGTCCGCTGATTCCGAGATCGGATTTGATCACGACGTCGGTCAGCCGACCGTTGGGCCACATCTGGACATACACCTTGGCCAGCACGCCGCTACCGCCGCGCAGATCGGATCCACGGGCCTCGACCGTGGCCTTGTGCTCCCGGTCATCGCGCTCGAGGAACTTGCCGGACCCCCGGTAGTTCAGCGTCGGGCCGAACTTGATCTTGACCGATCCGGTGAACTCGTCGCCGACGAAAGAGTCGATCGCCGCGCCCGGGAAGCACGGGGCGAGTCGATCGATGTGATTGAGGGCGTACCAGGCTTCCTCGATCGGCGCCTGCACGCTGAAGCGGTGCACGAGATCCATTGGGCCATCTTGTCAGTGCGGGTCGGTCTTGTCAGTGCGGGGCGGGGGCGCGCGAGGGACCGGCGAACCGACCGACCCGCGACCGGTCTCAGCCCGCGAAGCCGCCCGAGTCCTCCGGCACGTCCTGGTCCCGCTCGTCACCCAGGCGGCTCAGCAGGTCCTCGTGCAGCCGTCCGTTGCTGGCGTAGGCACCTGCGCCGAGCGGACCCGGCACGCCCTCCAGGTCGGTGAACGACCCACCGGCCTCCGTCACCACGATCGAGCACGCTGCCATGTCGTGCAGGGCAAGCTCCGGTTCGCAGGCCAGATCGACGGCACCCTCGGCCAGCAGCATGTAGGACCAGAAGTCGCCGTACGCGCGGGTCCGCCAACAGGTGCGCAGCAGATCCACGAACGGCTGGCCGAGCCCGGCCTCGACCCATCCGCCGATCGAGGCGTAACTCAGCGACGCGTCGCAGATCTGGGCGACGTCGGAGACTCGGCACGGGCCGGCCGACATCAGCGACTTGCCGACGTACGCCCCAGCACCCAGGCTGGCCCACCAGCGACGACCCAGTGCGGGCGCGCTGACCACGCCCACGACCACCTCGTCGTTGATCATCAGCGCGATCAGGGTCGCCCAGACCGGCACACCACGGACGAAGTTCTTGGTTCCGTCGATCGGATCGATCACCCAGCGCCGCGGACCCCAGCCGGTGTCCGACATCTCCTCGCCGTGCACGGCGTCGCGCGGCCGGGCGCGACCGAGCGTGCGCCGCAGGACCTCCTCGACGGCGGTGTCGGCGTCGGTGACCGGGGTCAGGTCGGGCTTCGCGGTGACGTGCAGATCGAGCGCCTTGAACCGGCTCATCGTGATCGAGTCCGCGTCGTCGGCGAGCAGATGGGCCAGTCGCAGATCGTCGTTGAGATTCCTGAAGGCCGCGTCGTCGCGCCCCAAGGGGTTCCGGCCCGGGGGGGTCGGGTGGGGTGGATTGCGGGTGGCGGCGGACATGCGCCTTACGCTACTGGCCGGAGCCGATCATTCGGTGGAACGACGCCACCCTGACCGGACTGAGGTCCCCGCGCAGCACGGCCGCGTCCAGTCCGCACTCCGGCGCCCCTTCGGCGTGCGCGCACCCGCGCGGACAGTCTGCGGTGAACGCGGCCAGGTCGGAGAAGGCGGCGATGATCCGGGCCCGGCTGACGTGGCTGAGCCCGAAGGAGCGGACGCCGGGGGTGTCGATCACCCAGCTGCCCAGTCCCGGGTCGTCGCGGCCGTCGTGGATCGGCGGTAGCTGCAACGCGATGGCCGACGTGGAGGTGTGCCGACCCCGCCCGGTCACCTCGTTCACCGCTCCGATCGCCCTCTTCGCCTCGGGAATCAAGGCGTTGACCAGAGTCGACTTGCCGACCCCGGAGTGTCCGACGAAGACGGTGCGATGTCCCTCCAGTGCTGCCCGGAACGGCGCCAGGTCCGAATCCGGGGAAATGACGTAGACGTCCACGTCCAATGGCTCGTACGCGGCGACCAGCTCGTCCGGCGACGCCAGATCCGCCTTGGTCAAGCAGAGCAGAGGGATCAGGCCGGCGTCGTAGCCCGCCACCAGGATCCGGTCGATCATCCCGGTCCGCGGCGGCGGGTCGGCCAGCGCGGTGACGATCACGAGCTGATCCGCGTTGGCCACGATCGGCCGTTCGTACGGATCGTCGTCGTCGGCCGTCCGGCGCAGCACGGTGACTCGGTCCTCGACCTCGACGATCCGGGCCAGCGTGCCCGGGTCCCCGGAGGTGTCACCGACGATTCGGACCCGGTCGCCGACGATGACGCCGGTCCGGCCGAGCTGGCGGGCCTTGGTCGCAGTGACCTCGCGGCGCTCGATCAGGGTCTGGTAGCGGCCTCGATCAACGGTGACCACCATCCCGATCTCGGCGTCGGAGTAGTCGGGTCGGTCCTTGGTCCGGGGGCGGGTACGCCGACGCGGGCGCTCGAATGCGTCGTGCTCGTCGGTCCGCTGACCCCGGGATGTCACGAAGTCGCGCCCGCGCCCTCGCCGCCCGACCCTTCGCCGCCGGACCCGCTACCGGCCGAATCTTCGGCGGCCTGGGCCGCCGCCTGGGCGGCCACGGAGTCGTCGATCATCTTGTGCCAACGGTCCACGAAGTCCGGCATCGTCTTGTCCACGCAGGACACGTCGTCGAGGGTGATCTGGTCGACCACCAGGCCCAGCAGCGCTCCGGCATGCACCATCCGGTGATCGGCGTAGGTAGGCCACTCGATCCCGGCCAGCACGTGCGGGTGGATGACCAACCCGTCGTGGGTCTGGCGGACGCGAGCACCCAGCGCATCGAGGTTCGACTCCAGGGCAGCCAGCCGATCCGTCTCGTGACCGCGGATATGGGCGACGCCGTGGATGTGCGTGGATTGCAGCGCCAATGCGGCCAGCGCGGCTACGACCGGAGTGAGCTCGCTGGCGTCGTTGAGCCAGACATCGACACCGTGCAG
The DNA here is from genome assembly GCA_038257965.1 of Propionibacteriales bacterium. Taxonomy (GTDB): domain Bacteria; phylum Actinomycetota; class Actinomycetes; order Propionibacteriales; family Propionibacteriaceae; genus Microlunatus. The sequence continues at coordinate 2,359 of JBBSQJ010000198.1, read as the reverse complement.
CTCGTCGCGGGCGCGGACGACCAGGGTCCCGTCGTGGGTCTCGACCTTGGCGCCGAACTTCTCCAGCACACCACGAAGCTGCGGTGCGGGCTGACCGGTCATCGCGGGCCAGTGCGGCACGCTCACCTGGCCTCCGGTGATCAAGGCGGCGGCCAGGAACGGCGCGGCGCTGGCCACGTCCGGCTCGATGACGACATCCCGCGGCGTGATCTGTCCCGGCGAGACCACCCACCGGTCCGGTCGGCTGTCGTCGACCTCGACCCCGCAATGGCGCAGCATCGACACCGTCATGGCGATGTGTCCGGTGGAGGGAACGGGATCGCCCTCGTGCCGCAGGTCCAAGCCGTTGGCCATTCGGGCGCCGATCATCAGCAGCCCCGACGCGAACTGGCTGGACGCCGACGCGTCGATGGTGACGGGTCCGCCGGCGAGGGACGGGTCTCCGCACACGGTGAACGGCAAGGACATCGAATCGCCCTCAATGCCGGCACCCAGCGCCGCCAGGGCACCGAGCAGCGGCTCCATGGGTCGGCCGTACGCCTGCTCGTCGCCGTCGAAGCCTACCTGGCCGTCGGCGAGTGCGGCGATGGGCGGGACGAATCGCATGACGGTGCCGGCCAGGCCGCAGTCGATGCTCACCCCCGCGGTGAACCGCTCCGGGGGTGTCACCAGCCAGACCTCACCACTCTCCTCGATGTCGACGCCGAGCGCACGCAGGGCACCGCGCATCAATGCCGTGTCGCGCGCATCCAAACCGCCGGTGATCGTCGACGGACCGCTGGCCAAGGCGGCGAGCACGAGCGCGCGATTGGTCTCCGACTTGGATCCGGGGATCGAGACGGTCGCGTTCATGGGGACCGGCGCGAGCGGTGCGATCCAGTGCTGATCGGTCGAGGTCGTGGCTTCTGGCACGAGCGCGAGTCTACGAGGAGCCGCCCCCGACGGCCCAAGGAGCACGCTGACGATCAGCAAGCGGGCACCTTGCGGCCGGTTTCCTCGCAGCCGTGGCCGACACCGTCCGTGTGGGGTGATCACCCAGGATGTCGACTCGGGAGGCTTGCCGGACCGCTTCGCCGACGTCACGGCAGCGACCGACGGACTGTCGTCGAGTCGTTGGCGACTCGTTAGCGGGCGCCTCGACGGCAACCCCTCAGTTGTCGCCCAGGGTGATGTTGGTGGTCACCTCACCAACCGCCTTCTGAGCCTTCTTGATCTGTTGCTGAGCGACCTTCTGCAACTCCGCAGCCTTCTTGCTCGCGGCCTTCGACACGTCCTCGGCCTTCTTGCCGGTGCTGTCGGAGAAGTCGTCGACGGCCTTGGCCGCCTGCTTCTGCGCCTTGGCCAACTGCTTCTTGGCGTCCTTCGCCGCGTGCTTCGCGTCCTTGATCACAGGCTTGGACGCCCGCTCGGCTGCCTTCCGCGCCTCCGCCGCCTGCTTGGCCGCGTTCTTCCTGGCCTTGCGAGACTGGTTCACCACGGCTCCGACCAGGACCGCACCTTCGGCGAGCGCGGCGTCGGTCAGCGCGCTGGTCGACCTTGCCACCTTGCGCCCGGTCTTCTTGGTGTCCTTGGCGATGGCGTGACCGCCCTTCTGCGCGCGATAGGCCAAACTCGGCTTGCCCTCGGTGTCCACCGCGGCCAGCATGACACCACCGAGAAGGCTGGCGCTCTTCAAGAAGTGCGCCCGCTCGTCGGCGCGCTGGTCAGGATCCTCACGGGTCCAGAACGGATACTTGGCGATGGTGCTGGGCACCAGCGAGCCGGCCAACAGCAGGGCACCGAGTCGCCGACCGAAACCGGTCGCCAGCGCCAGACCGCCGACGATCTCCGCAGCCCCGTTTATCCGGACCAGCGTCTTCGCGTCCTCGGGAAGGTAGTGGGACACCTGGTCCGGCGTGTACTGCTTGACCAGGGGGACCACCTTGTCGGCCAGCGGCTCGGCAGCCGGCACGAGCGGCGCAGGATCCTTGATGGCCTTGATCCCGGAGGCGATGAAGTATGAGGCGAGTAGGGTGCGGCCCGCGGCACGGATGAGGCTCATGACTCCATTCCTACCCTGTGCGCGACCGATGCCAAACCTCAGGTCGGGCCAATCGAGGCGCTGAGCGTGCGCGAGGCTGCACGTAGATTGACCTCATGTGTGGTCGTTACGCCGTCGCTGCGGATCCCGAGGAGCTGGTCAAGGAGTACGACATCGACGACCTGTTCGCCGGTCTCCCAGGACCGGACTACAACGTCGCGCCGACTGCTGCGGTTCCCGCCGTGTTCGAGCGCCAGGTGAAGGACACCGGTGAGGTACGCCGGCGCCTGGCCCCCCTGGTCTGGGGCCTGGTGCCCTCCTGGTCGAAGCAACCGAAGG
>JBBSQJ010000197.1:0-5522 GCA_038257965.1 Propionibacteriales bacterium | reverse complement strand
ATCGGGACAAGCGGTTCGTGATCTTCCCGGTGAAGCGGCTGGCCGATCTCGGCTTCGAGATCCTGGCCACCGACGGCACCGCCTCGATGCTGCGGCGCCACGGCGTCATCGTCACCACGGTCCGCAAGTTCAGTCAGGGGCCGGGACCGAACGGGGAGAAGACGATCGTCCAGGCCATTCTCGACGGCGAGGTCGACCTGATCTTCAACACCCCGCACGGGCTCAGCCCGCACGGTCGGCCGCGCTTCGACGGCTACGAGATCCGGACGGCCGCCGTCATCCGCAACGTGCCGTGCGTGACCACCGTTCAAGGCCTGGCCGCTGCGGTCCAGGGCATCGAGTCGATCATGGCGGGCAGCGTCGGTGTCCGGTCGCTGCAGTCCTGGGCGGCCGAGTTGACCGTGGGACGGTCTCCGGCCGCCACCGCCCCGGCAGGGGCCGCACGCACCAGCGACGACCCCGACCCGCACTCGACGGGATCGTGATCTACGAGCGGCTCGTCCGGCCGATCCTGTTCCGCTACGGTGCCGGCGACCCCGAGCGTGTGCATGAGCAGACTCTCGTCGCGCTGACCCGGCTCGGTCGGCTTCGACCGCTGCGCGGACTGGGAACGGCCTGGTGGGGGCGTCACCGTACGCCGGTCGAGGTGGCGGGCATCCGCTTCCCCGGTCGCGTCGGGCTGGCCGCTGGAATGGACAAGAACGGAGTCGCCGTGTCGGCCTGGGCCGGTCTGGGGTTCGGCTTTGCCGAGCTCGGCACCGTCACCGCGTGCGCCCAGCCCGGCAACGACCGCCCCCGGTTGTTCCGATTGCCGCAGAGCAGGGCCTTGATCAATCGAATGGGCTTCAATAACGAGGGCGCAGCCGTGCTCGCCAAGCGGCTCGGTGCTGCCGGCATCCGCCGCGGCAACAATGCGCCCGGCATTCCCCTCGGCATCTCCATCGGTAAGTCCAAGATCACCCCGGTAGAGGCGGCAGTCGATGACTACCTGGCCTCCTTCGCCGCGATCTCGCCGTACGCCGACTACATTGCGGTCAACGTGTCCAGCCCCAACACGCCCGGGCTTCGCCGACTGCAGGATGCGCGTTCGCTCCGCGAGCTGGCGGGCACCCTGGTCCAGGCGGCGCGCACCGATCGTCCAAACGACCCGGTGCCGATCTTGGTCAAGCTCGCCCCGGATCTCACAGAAGCCGCGTTGGAAGAAGCTCTGGACGTGTGCCGTAGCACCGGGATCAGTGGCCTGATAGCGACCAACACCACAGTACGGCGCAGCGGCGTCTCGTTCGCGGAGTCGAACTTGGCCAAGGAACCCGGGGGACTCTCCGGCGCACCGCTGACTGCTCGCACCCGCCAGGTCGTCCGGTTCCTGCGGGCGCGCACCGACTTGCCCTTGATCGGCGTCGGTGGTGTCATGTCGGCCGACGACGGTGGCCGGCTGCTGGACGCCGGCGCCGATCTGCTGCAGGTCTACTCCGGTTTCGTCTACCGCGGCCCAGATCTCGTGGCGGCGCTGAACCGGCTCGACCGACGTTCCCGATCCGAACTCGTCCGCCAAGAGCAGCGATGACGATATCCAATGGTCGCGCTCCGCGCCCGGTGGTCTTGAGCTGCGCCGGATCTCGCTGGTTCGTCACGATTGCGGACGACGGAAAAAGCGTGTCGCCCACGATCCCTCCTCACTCCCGAGAGGCTCCGCCCATGACCGTGTTCAATGGTCGCGCTCCGCGCTCGGTGGTCTTGAGCTGCGCCGGATCTCGCTCGTTCGTCACGATTGCGGACGACGGAAAAGCGTGTCGCCCACGATCCCTCCTCACTCCCGAGAGGCTCCGCCCATGACCGGCTACGGGCGACGGCTCGTCGAACGGACCGCCGAGCGCGGACGACTCTGTGTGGGCATCGACCCGCACCCCGCACTGCTGCGCGCGTGGGACCTGTCCGCCGACGCGGCCGGTGTAGAGCGCTTCGCCCGGACCCTGGTCGAGGCGATCGGCCCCGACGTCGCGGTGTTCAAGCCGCAGTCGGCCTTCTTCGAGGTCTACGGCTCGGTCGGGATCGCCGTGCTGGAGAAGGTGCTGGCCGACGTCCGCGACGCCGGGGCGCTGTCGCTGCTGGACGTCAAGCGAGGCGACATCGGATCGACCATGGACGCGTACGCCGCCGCCTACCTCAGCGACGGTGCACCGCTGGCCGCTGATGCCGTCACCCTCAGCCCTTACCTGGGTTTCGGGACCCTGGACGGCGCCATCGATCTCGCCGCGAGCTGCGACCGTGGGGTATACGTGCTCGCGCTGACCAGCAACCCGGAGGGACCTCAAGTCCAGCACGCCCGGACTCCGGGCGGTCGGATGGTCGGCCAGGCGATCCTCGACGAGGTCGCGTTGCGCAACACCGAGCGGGTCGGCAACGAGATCGGTCACGTCGGCGTCGTAGTCGGCGCGACGGTCGGCCGCACCGGCGCCGACTTCTCGCGGCTCAACGGCTCCATCCTCGTTCCCGGCATCGGGGCGCAGGGTGCGACGGCGCAGGATCTTCAGGTCGTCTTCGGGAGCGCGAAAGAACTGGTGCTTCCGTCGTCCAGTCGGGAGATCCTGCGCGCGGGGCCGGATGCCGGTGCGCTTCGTCGCGCCGTCGCCGACGCACACGCCGCGATCAGCGGCGTCATCGCTGTGGGGTAGGTTCTCGTGACAGCCGAACTTCCTGCCCGTAGATGAGGATCGACCGGTGACCATTCCCCCGTTGAGCAACGAGCAACGCCTCGAGGCGCGACACGCGGCCACCGAGGCCAGACGCCGACGCGCCGAGGTCAAGCAGAGCCTGCGGACCGGCGAGCTCAGCCTGGCGGACGTGCTGGACCTGGCCGAGGCCGACGATGTGGTCGCACACACCAAGGTTGTCGACGCCCTGAAGTCGTTGCCCCGCGTCGGGGCTGTTCGCGCCGAAAAGATCATGACCCGGCTCGACATCGCTCCCAACCGGCGTCTGCGCGGGCTGGGCAAGCATCAGATCGCGGCGCTGATCGAGGAGTTCGGGCGTCGTCCGGCGTCGCGGTAGGTCGTGGGTCCCAGTTCTCGCGCCCCGGAAGTTCCGGAACCGCGCCTTACGGTGGTTTCCGGCCCGACGGCCGTCGGCAAGGGAACTGTGGTGGCAAGACTCGCCGCCGAACACCCGGAGCTGTTCGTCTCGGTGTCGGTGACCACCAGGGCCCCCCGGCCGGGCGAGTTGCACGGTGAGCACTACTGGTTCGTCTCCGACGCTGAGTTCGACGCGCTGATCGAGCGTGTCGACCTGCTGGAGTGGGCGATCGTGCACGGCAAGCACCGCTACGGCACCCCCCGCGGGCCGCTGCTGGCTGCGCTGGCCGAGGGTCGACAGGCTCTGCTGGAGATCGATCTGCAAGGCGCGCGCCAGGTGAAGCAGAACCTGCCCAGTGCTCGGTTCGTGTTCCTCGCCCCACCCAGCTGGGACGAACTGGTCCGCCGGCTGGTCGGCCGCGGGACCGAGAAAGCCGACCAACGCGAACGCCGGCTGACCACGGCCAGGCACGAACTTGCCGCAGTCTCGGAGTTCGACCACGTCGTGGTCAACCGGGAAATAGGTCAAGCCGTGGCAGAGTTGGTAGCCTTGGTTGGTCTGTAGTCCTACAGGTCGGATCCAGCCTGCCGCGAGGCGCTCGCCGAGACTCCGGCCTCGTCCGGGCCAGGCTCGTCGTCATCAACCAGAAGGTTCACCGTGTCGAGAAATCCCGTAGTCGCCGAAGGCATCACCAACCCGCCCATCGACGAGCTGTTGACCCGTTCCGACTCGAAATACAAGCTTGTGCTCTTCGCCGCGAAGCGCGCCCGCCAGATCAACGCCTATTACTCCCAGCTCGGCGAAGGCCTGCTCGACAACGTCGGTCCGCTCATCGAGACCGGCGTCCAGGAGAAGCCGCTGTCGATCGCGCTGCGTGAGCTCAACAGTGGTTTGCTCAACTGCATCGACATCGACGCCGAGGACGAGGGTGTCTCCGCGGAAGCCGACTCGGCGGACTTCCACAACCCGGCCTGATCAGCGCCGTCCCTGCCAGGCGAGTCCTGCCACAGATGACCCACAGATGAACACTGGGGGACTGACGGCTGCCGGACTGCACACTGTGCCATCGAACGAACACGGTGCCATTGAACATTGCGCCATTGAACGCTGCGGGACGCAGGCTGAAACTGCCAGATGGTGACGTGCACCCGATGAATTCACGAGCAGGAGTGTCGCTTTGACGCGCGTCGTGCTCGGTGTATCCGGCGGGATCGCCGCGTACAAGGCATGCGAGCTGCTGAGGCGGCTGCTCGCCGACGGTCACGAGGTGACGGTCATCCCCACCGCGACAGCGTTGGAATTCGTCGGCGTCGCCACCTGGGAAGCCCTGTCCGGCCGCCCGGTGCACACCGAGGTCTTCGACAACGCCTGGGAAGTCCCGCACGTGGCGATCGGTCGGGCCGCGGAACTCGTGATCGTGGCACCTGCGACTGCGGACCTGCTGGCCCGTTCTGCCACCGGCCGTGCCGACGATCTGCTCACCAACATCCTGCTCACGGCAACCTGTCCGGTGATCTACGCGCCGGCGATGCACACCGAGATGTGGCTGAATCCAGCCACCCGAGCCAATGTGGCCACCCTCCGGGGCCGCGGTGCCGTCGTCGTCGATCCTGCCTCCGGGCGGCTGACAGGCGCCGATTCTGGACCGGGTCGACTACCCGAACCGATCGAGCTCCACGCGGTCGCGGCGAGTGTGGTCGCGGACCCCGGGATCGCCGTCCGGGCCGCTGCTCGTGACCTGGCCGGACTGCGGGTGGCGATCAGCGCGGGGGGTACGCGTGAGCATCTCGACCCGGTGCGCTTCCTGGGCAACTCCTCCTCCGGGCTGAGGGGTTGGGCACTCGCTCGCGCCGCCGCCCTGCGCGGGGCGCGGGTCCGCCTGGTCGCGGCCAACGTGACTTCGCTGGCCCCCGCCGACCTCGAGCTCGTGCCGGTCACCTCCACGGCCGACCTCGCCGAGGCGATGACCGCGGCCGCATCGGAGGCTGACATTGTCGTGATGGCCGCGGCGCCGGCCGACTACACCCCGGGTGCAGCCAGCGACACGAAGTTGAAGAAGACGGCAGGCGACGGTCTTCGCCTCGAGCTGGTCCAGACCACCGATGTCCTCGCCTCGCTGGTTCGCGGACGTACCGATCCCCGGCAGGTGCTCATCGGGTTCGCCGCCGAGACTCCGACTGCGGAGCACAGCCTGCTGGAGCTCGGCCGAGCCAAGCTGGCCCGCAAGGGCTGCGACCTGCTCGTGCTGAACGAGGTGGGTCGGGACAAGGTTTTCGGCAGGCCGGACAGCGAGATCGTGGTGATCTCCGCGGATCGTGCCGACCCGCCCGTGGCCGGCACGAAGGACCAACTCGCCCACCTTATCTGGGATTCAGCCCTGGAAGTCCGCGCGGCTCAGTAGAGTTGCCGACTGCGCCAGCGTAGGGAGAACGTGACATGACGAACAGGCT
>JBBSQJ010000196.1:0-5742 GCA_038257965.1 Propionibacteriales bacterium | reverse complement strand
CGAGCTCGTCGTCGTCACTGATCACCGGACGGAACGTGCCCGTGGTGAAGTCGTCGGGCTGCGAGGCCGCATCCTTGCGTCGCATCATCGACTTCGGGGTGAAGACGATCATCGGACGGTGCTGGCTCCCGAGGGAGTGCTGGCGCAACAGGTGGAAATAGCTCGCCGGAGTCGAGGGTTGGGCCACCGTGAACGCGTCCCCGGCCGCCAGTGTGAGGAACCGCTCGATCCGGGCCGAGGAGTGGTCCGGCCCCTGTCCTTCGTAGCCGTGAGGGAGCAGTAGGACGACGCCGGACTGCTGCTGCCACTTGGCCTGACCGGAGGAGATGAACTCGTCTATCACGGTCTGAGCACCGTTCACGAAGTCGCCGAACTGCGCCTCCCACAGCGTGAGCGCCTCGGGCCGGGCGACCGAGTATCCGTACTCGAAGCCCATCGCGGCGTACTCCGACAGCAACGAGTCGGAGATGTAGAACTGCGCCTGGTCCGCGGACAGGTTGGCAAGCGGTGTCCACTCAGCGGCACTCTTGCGATCGATGATCGTGGCGAACCGGCTGACGAACGTGCCGCGGCGCGAGTCCTGGCCGGCCAGCCGCACCGGGCGGCCCTGCAAGAGCAGCGACCCGAACGCCAAGATCTCACCCGTGCCCCAGTCGATCGGGCCGTCGGTGATCGATGCCGCGCGTCGCTGCAGCTGTGGCAACACCTTGGGGTGCACGGTGAATCCCTCGGGCGGACTGACGTGAGCCTCCGCGATCCGCTTCAGGATCTCGCGCGTGACGGCGGTGTCTGCGCTCCCGGCGGCTGCCACCTTGGTGGGGTACTCCGGGACGGTGATGTACTCGGGGAGGTCGTCACGGTCGGAAGTGTTCTTCGCGCCACGGACCTCGGCAAAGACACGCTCGAGCTGCTGCTGGTAGTCCTTCATGGCCGACTCGGCCTCTTCGATCGTGATGTCGCCACGACCGATCAGCGCCTCGGTGTAGAGCTTGCGAACCGAGCGCTTCTGCTCGATCAGGTCATACATCAACGGCTGCGTGTACGACGGGTCGTCGCCCTCGTTGTGACCCCGGCGGCGATAGCACACCAAGTCGATCACGACGTCCTTGTTGAAGGCCTGCCGGTACTCGAAGGCCAGCTGAGCCACCCGGATGCAGGCCTCCGGGTCGTCGCCGTTGACGTGGAAGATCGGCGCCTGGACCATCCGGGCCACATCGGTGCAGTACAGCGAGGAGCGCGACGACGAGGGGGAGGTGGTGAAACCGACCTGGTTGTTTACGACGACATGGATCGTGCCGCCGGTCCGGTAGCCGCGCAGCTGCGAGAGATTCAGCGTCTCGGCAACGACACCTTGGCCTGCGAACGCAGCGTCGCCATGGACCAGCAGCGGGAGCACCGGATAGGCCGCGCCCTGGTTGAGCAGGTCTTGCTTGGCCCGGACGATGCCCTCGAGCACCGGGTCGACCGCCTCGAGGTGTGACGGGTTGGCGGCCACGGAGACCTTGATGGTGCCGCCGTTGCCGGAGACGAACTCGCCCTCGGCGCCGAGGTGGTACTTCACGTCACCGGAGCCCTGGACCGTGCGGGGGTCGATGTTGCCCTCGAACTCTCGGAAGATCTGCGAGTAGCGGTTGCCGACGATGTTGGCGAGCACGTTGAGACGACCCCGGTGGGCCATCCCGATCGTGACCTCGTCGAGGGAGTGGTCGGCGGCGGCCTCGCAGATCTCGTCGATCAGCGGGATCGTCGTCTCGCCGCCCTCGAGGCTGAACCGCTTCTGGCCGACGAACTTGGTCTGCAGGAACGTCTCGAACGCCTCGGCCTGGTTGAGCTTGTGCAGGATCCGCAGCTGCTCTTCTCGCGGCGGCTTCTTGTGCGGTCGCTCGACGCGCTCCTGGATCCAGCGCCGCTGATCGGGGTCCTGGATGTGCATGTACTCGATGCCGGTCGTGCGGCAGTAGGAGTCACGCAGGATGCCCAGGATGTGGCGCAGCTTCATGAAACGCTGACCGCCGAAGTTCCCGGTGGCGAACTCCCGGTCGAGGTCCCACAGCGTCAGGCCGTGCGTGCCGACGTCGAGATCGGGGTGACTGCGCTGCTGGTACTCCAGCGGATCGGTGTCGGCCATGATGTGGCCGCGCACGCGGTACGCGTGGATCATCTCCAGGATCCGGGCCTGCTTGCTGACCTCGTCCTCGTGGCTGGCCGAGATGTCGGCGGCCCAGCGGATCGGTTCATACGGGATCCGCAGCGCGCGGAAGATCTCGTCGTAGAAACCTTCCTCGCCGAGTAGCAGACCGTGCAGACGACGCAGGAAGTCACCGGACTGGGCGCCTTGGATCACCCGGTGGTCGTAGGTGGACGTCAGGGTCATGATCTTGCTGACCGCGTTCCGCGTCAGCGTCTCCTCGGAGGCGCCTTGGTACTCCGGCGGGAAGTTCATCGCGCCGACACCGAGGATGCAGCCCTGACCTGACATCAGCCGGGGTACAGAGTGGCTGGTCCCGATGGTGCCGGGGTTGGTCAGCGTGATCGTGGTGCCCTGGAAGTCCTCGATCGTGAGCTTGTTGTCCCGACTGCGACGTACGACGTCCTCGTAGGCCGACCAGAACTGCGCGAAGCTCATGTCTTCGGCGGCCTTGATCGAGGGCACCAGCAGCTGGCGCGTACCGTCCGGCTTCTGGACGTCGATCGCCAACCCGAGGTTGACATGGTGCGGCTTGACGAGGTTGGGCTTGCCGTCGACGACCTCGAAGCCGTAGTTCATCTCGGGCATCTGCTTGAGCGCCTTGACCAGCGCGAAGCCGATGATGTGGGTGAATGACACCTTGCCACCACGCGCGCGGGCCAGGTGATTGTTGATCACGACGCGGTTGTCGATGAGCAGCTTGACAGGGACGGCACGGACACTGGTCGCGGTCGGTACGGCCAGACTGGCGTCCATATTGCTGACCGTGCGAGCCGAGGCGCCGCGCAGGACGACGTGCTCGGGCGGCTGGAGCGCGTCGGCGTCGTCCTCGGCGTTCGGCTGGTCCTTCGGGACCGGCGCCGCCACCGTGGCGGCGGTGGCCGGCGGAGCCGCCGGGGCAGCCTTGTCCGCGGCCGGTGACGGTGCGGCCGCCGAGGCTGCGGGAGATCCGGTCGTGGCGGCAGGGGAAGGACTCGGCGACGTGGCCTTGGGTGTCGGCGCAGGCCTGGGCTCCTTGGCTGCGGGGGGTCGCGGCTTTGCCGGTTCCGGCGTCGTGGGTGCGGGTCGGCCGTTGGCGCCGGCGGTCTGCCGGTCCTCGAACAGCTTCTGCCATGCCTTGTCGACCGACGCCGGATCATCCAGGAAACGGTCGTACATCTCGTCGACGAGCCATTCGTTGGGACCGAAGTCCGTCTCGGACGTCACGGGTGCGTTCGACGGGGCGCTCTCGTGCGGGGATGTGGACACGGCTTGACGTTCGCCTCTTCCGCTGCATCGCGATGGTGTCTGGGGTGGTCTGCCTCCCAGGCTATCCCTCGGCCGCTCGATCGCGCAGGCTGGCGCGGGCCGTGGTGGGGTCCGGTTGTGTGGTGGTGCCCACATCGTCGTCTCTGGCGGCCCGATCGTGCCCATCCCGGCCGGTTTCGTTAGAGCGTGGTCGGTTGAGATAGGGCCTCAACTTGTGCATGCTCGATCCCGATGCCTGCCCGCCGGAGTCTCCTCGTCCGCGTCGTCGTCACGACGACGCTGGTCCCGGCGATGGCTCTCACCGCTGCAGGGTGCTCCGGCAGCGACGACAAACCTTCCCCGCCACGCACGAGCAGCACGCCGCCCTCCGACACGTCATCGACGGCTTCGGCGCCGCGACTGGAGAAGGCCAATGCCGAACTCAAGGCGCGGATCGCCCAGATCGGGGCAGGTGTCAAGAAGAAGCAGCGCGGCCGCATCACGCGGCAGATCGCCAAGCCAATTCGCGCCTGGATGGATGCGGCCTACCTCGCCGGAGACTTCCCACGTGGTCACTACACAGCCGAAGACTTTCCGGGCTGGACCCGCCAGGCAGCTGCGATGGCTCGGCGTGACAAGTCGGTGACGACCAACGCCGCCGTGAGCCGACACGTGGTCCGGGTCGTCGCGGACCGGCGGACCGCCCGGCTCTTCGTCTTTACGGTGCGCGGGCTCTCCGGAGGGGCCACCGCCAAGGTCGCCATGGCGATGACGGCCGAGCGCAAGTCAGGTGCCCGAATGCGGTACTCCGTCGCCGGTCAGCTCTACCTCACCCGCAAGGCCAACCACTGGCGGATCTTCGGCTACGACCTGCATCGGACGGTGGTACGACGATGACGGCTGCTGCAACGCTCGAAAGACATCCAGGCAAGGGTGACAGTGTGGTCGCGAGGGTCCTGCGCCGGTCGCGACGCCTGCTGGCCTTTGGCGTCCTCCTGGCACTGCTCGGTGTCGTGGTGCCCGACTCGGGACAACTGCCGGCCCGCTTCGCGCTGATCAAGCTCGACGAGGTGCATGGGGTGGACGCTGCCGACCACACCGTCTGGATCCTTGCCCTGGGTTCTGATGCGCGTCCCGGCGAGGCATTTCTCGGCAGCCGATCCGACGCGATCCAACTGGTCGGGATCAACGCCAAGAACCATCACGCCGTGACCATCGGGGTGCCTCGCGACTCGTACGTGGACATTCCCGGGCACGGGCGCAACAAGATCAACGCGGCGATGACGGTCGGCGGGCCGCAGGCGACCGCGCAGGCGGTGGCGAACCTGATCGGGATCCGACCCGACTACGTGTTCGTGACCAGCTTCAAGGGCATGATCAACATGGTCGGGGGGATCAACGGCATCCGGGTGAAGGTCACGTGGGGGGTCACGGACCAGGGACAGACGTTCCGGCCCGGGATCTCCAAGCTCTCCGGTGTCGAGGCGCTGGCGTTCTCACGGATCCGGCACGGTCTTCCCAGAGGAGACTTCGACCGGTCCTACGACCAAGGTCAGGTGCTCAAGGGGGGGCTGGCGACGGTCAAGTCCAAGATGGTGCGCAAGGGGTTCCTCGAGCGCGCGCTGGAGCGTTTCGCCCGCTACACCGACACCAACCTCAACCCGATCGAGCTCTACCGACTGGCCCAGACCGTCCTCCAGGTCAATCCCAAGCTGGTCCGGACCTGCGTGCTGAACGGCAGTGTCGGCTACGCCGGGTCTGCAAGCGTGGTGTTCCCGAACGTCGCGGCGGCTCGGGCACTGGCCCGGGATGTGCGACACGACGCGACGGTCAACCACGGCTGCTGAGATCAGGTCCGGCCGGTGGGCGGCCAGCGGGCGGATAGCCTTTCGCCGCCGCGATCAGCCCGTCGGCGTACGAACTTCAGGGCGGACCAGGTCTCGTCGACGGCCGCGACCTTGACGTCCACGACGCCGGCGGCGAGCCCCAGCGACCGACCGACATTCCCGTCGAGATCGGAGGCGAGCCTGGAGGTCTCCTTGGGCCAGGAGACCCAGAGCATGCCGTCGGTCGTGGCGTGTTCGACCAGCCGGTCGATCCGTCGCTCCAGCCTGGCCCGCTCCGCACAGAAGGTCCAGGTCACGTCGGCAGCCGGACCAACCAGTCGACGTACCACGGTCACGTCATCGGGCACGTCGAGCTGCAGATCCTCAGGCACGTTGTCGAGGTGGACCCGCTGGCCGGGCCTGATCCCGATCTTGCTCAGCAAGGGTGTTCCTGAGTAGCCCGCCATCGACGTACCTCCTCGTGTGCCGACCGGGCGCGTG
>JBBSQJ010000195.1:0-5983 GCA_038257965.1 Propionibacteriales bacterium | reverse complement strand
GCCTGCGCCAGCGTCGGGAGAACGTCACAGGACGAACCGGCTGTTGCCCCCGGAATCGGGGACCGCGGGGCACCCCGACAAGATCGCCGATCAGATCAGCGACTCCATCCTGGACGACATCCTCTCCGACGATGCGGACAGTCGGGTCGCGGTCGAGACGCTGGTCACCACCGGCCTGGTCACGATCGCCGGTGAGGTCACCACCGACGCCTACTCCGAGATCCCGGGGATCGTCCGGGCGCGGATCGTCGCGATCGGCTACGACTCGTCCACGAAGGGGTTCGACGGCCGGTCCTGCGGTGTGCAGGTCGCCATCGGGCAGCAGTCCAAAGACATCGCCCAGGGCGTCGACCACGCCTTCGAGACGCGCTCGGGGGAAGCACACGACGCGCTGGACGCCCAGGGCGCCGGTGACCAGGGTCTGATGTTCGGCTACGCCTGCACCGAGACGCCGACCCTGATGCCGCTACCGATCGACCTTGCCCACCGCCTGGCCGAGCAACTCGCGGCGGTCCGCAAGGACCACACCATGCCCTACCTGCGCCCGGACGGAAAGACGCAGGTCACCGTCGAGTACGACGGGGATCGGCCGGTCCGGCTGGACACGGTGGTGGTCTCCAGCCAGCATGCTGCCGACATCGACCTCGAGGCGCTTCTCGCCCCCGACGTCCGTAAGCACGTCGTCGACGCCGTTGTCGGCCGCTACGACATCGATGCCTCCGACTACCGGCTGCTGGTCAATCCCACCGGCCGTTTCGAGATCGGTGGGCCGATGGGCGACGCGGGTCTGACCGGCCGCAAGATCATCGTGGACACGTACGGTGGCATGGCTCGCCACGGTGGCGGCGCCTTCTCCGGTAAGGATCCGTCTAAGGTCGACCGATCGGCGTCGTATGCGATGCGCTGGGTTGCCAAGAACGTCGTTGCGGCTGGGCTCGCTGCGCGGTGTGAGGTCCAGGTCGCCTACGCGATCGGCAAGGCTCACCCGGTCGGCTTCTACGTCGAGACCTTCGGCACCGAGACGGTCCCGGTGGAACAGATCCAGCGGGCAGTGCTGGTCGTCTTCGACCTCCGACCCGCCGCGATCATCCGCGATCTCGACCTGAAGCGGCCGATCTATGCCAAGACTGCGGCCTATGGACACTTCGGCCGGGAGCTGCCGGAGTTCACCTGGGAGCGGACCGACCGGGCCGACCGGCTCGCCAACGCCGTGCGCGGCTGATTCCAGATCTCGCCCGGCCACGTCGACCACGTGCGGGCCGGGCAGGTTGACCGGCCACGATCGCATCGCAGCCCGCACACTCAGCGCGTTCACTCCGTACGCTCTAGCCAAAGCAACCGGCGTTGGCAGCCCCTGCGAGCGCCATGAAGACGACGGCAACATTCCCTGTCGCGGCACCTGCACCGGCTGCACCACCGTAGAGGCCGCAAATCAGGTAAAGGTGCATCCGTGCTTGACTTCCTACGTCCGCGTCAACTTCGTCCAAGCCGCGGTCCGCGATCTCCAAAGAACGTTGACGTAGCGCCGGAAGCTCCTTTTCCAGAGTGTCAATACAAGACACGACCCACCGAGCAAAACCGCCCTTCGTCTTCATCCCGGAAATGATCTTTCGCTTGGTCGCCGTATCGAAAGCCCCCTTGTCGAGCAAGGCCTCATATTGGCGATCAAGGAGGTTTGACTGGCGAATGAGAAGGCGTCGGTTGCCTCGGGCCAGTTTAGCGAGTCGAATAGTCTCTAGGCCAACTTCGTTAGCGAGGTCTGACAACGACTGTTGGCTCGGTCGAATGGTCTGCTCATACGCTGTCGCGTAGTCGCTACTCAGTTCCTGCAGGCTTATCAAGCGTTGCGCAGAACTTGCCATATTGAGGAGCTCAATAGCCTCTTCTAGTGTGAGGCGATCTTCATCGCCATTTTGAGTTGTCGTCTGTGTAAACTGCTCGGTAACCATTCTTGTGTCTCCTATGGTCGCTTCCTATTTATGAATGGTATCCGTAACAACACGGTGAGGCAAATAGACTCAAGGCCACAGCAGATTCACCTCCATCGTTTCGTCGTTCTGTAACCGTTCGCTGATCCCACCTGAGTGTTTTCGGTAATATTCGGCGTTCAGATCCAGACTGCGTTGGTCATGCGCGACCGCAAAAACCAAGTCGCAACCCGCGTTAGTCGTCGTACTCTCGTAACGCGCCAGCGGGAATCGGCGAGCCCTTCTCTAGCGGTCCGCTCCCGGCGCGACGACGCCGGTTTCATAGGCGAGTACGACGAGTTGTGCCCGGTCGCGGGCGCCGAGCTTGGTCAACATCCGACTCACGTAGGTGCGGGCGGTCGCCGGGCTGATGTGGATCTCGGCGGCGATTTCATCGTTCGAGAGCCCTCGTCCGACGCCGGTGAGGACCTCTCGTTCACGCTCGGTCAGCTCTTTCAAACGCGACTGATTCGGCTGGACCGTTGGCGGAGTGACGATCCCGGCCATCACCTTTCGGGTGACCGAGGCCGACAGCAGCGCGTCTCCGGCGACAACCCGGCGGATGCCGGCTCTCAACTCATTCGACTCCGCATCCTTCAGCAGATAACCGGATGCGCCGGCGCGGATGGCTGCGAAGATCTCTTCGTCGCTGTCGAAAGTGGTCACCATGATCACCGCCACATTGTGCAATTCCGGGTTCTCCGTGATCCGGCGGGTGGCGGCGATTCCGTCCATGCCGGGCATGCGGACATCCATCAGTACGGCGTCGGGGCGAGATCGTGTGACAACGGCTACAGCATCTCGGCCATCGACGGCCTCCCCAACCACCTCGATGTCATCACTGTTGGCGAGCAGGGCCCGCAGGCCGCTTCGCACCAGCGCCTGATCATCGGCCAGCACGACCCTGATCATGGCGCCGCCCGTTGGCCTGCCCGCTTCAGCGGAATTTCTGCCGTCACGCGCGTGCCAGGGCCGGGCTCTCGCCCGGAGACGGTCACCTGGCCCCCGAGATTCCCCGCCCGCTCGACCATGCCGCGGATACCGTTTCGGGCGAAAGCGCCCACCTCGACCTCACCGGTCCCGCCATCGGGTTGTCGATGGCCATAGCCGTTGTCGTCGACGGTGACGAGCAGCCGGCCACCAACCGGGGAGACCTCGATGTCGATCGCTGTCGCGTCGGCGTGCCGGATCACGTTGGTCACGGCCTCCTGAACGATGAAGTACGCAGCCTGGCCCACCTCCTCAGGCACCCCGTTCGCGCGGTGACGGCTGGAGACCCTCAGACCGCTGCGTCGGGCGCTTTCGACGAGCTCGGGCAGGTGGTCGAGCCCGACCGACGGGTCGGGGTGCTCGTCGAGGGATCGCAGCCTGTTCACTGTCTCCCTCAGCTCCTTCATGGCTTGGCGGCCGACGCGGTGGACCTCCCGTACAGCCCGATCCGCGTCGCCGACCCGTTCGGGCAACGCCTCCTCGGCCACCGCCGAGTGCAGCGAGATCACCGACAGGTGGTGACCGAGCGTGTCGTGGAGATCGCGAGCCAAGCCGAGGCGTTCCGCCGCACGCTGCTCGGCGGCACGGTGCTCCAGTTCGAGCCTGGCTTGTCGTTCCCGTTCGCGCTGCGCCGCGCGCAACAGTCGCCGCGTGCGAGTCCCGTCACCGAGTGCGAGCGCCGCGCCCATCAGGGCCACCACCGGAGGCAGCTGATAACCCAGAAGCTGCGCCAGGTCGGTGCCTCCGGCTGCCTGGAAGTAGACCGCAAGGGTCACCAGGGCGGCCGAGACCGCCATGCCGGCTCGCAGGTGACCGGCCTCGGCCGCAGAGAACAGCGCGGCCGCGATCGGCAGCGCCAACCCGATCGGCGGGTAGTCGAAGGTGTAGTACGCGCAGATGCCGATCGAGGTGAGCAGCAACACCGGCACCGGGTGCCGTCGCCGCCACAACAGCACCACCCCGAACCCGAACGCGAAGCCGTAGGCGGGCCAGACCGCCGTGATGGCGACGCGTTGACTGGTGAACAGGGCCACGCCGACGGCCATGGTGACCAGGTAGCCCACCAGCGCATCGGTCACCAGCGGTGACGGGCGCGCCGGCCAGTGTCTGCGACGTTCGGCGCGAGCGGCCATTGCCTCACTGTAGGACGCTCAGCCGCCGGCTGGATCCGCACCACCCCGGGTTCAACCCTGATCCTCGATACGTCGAAAGGCGACCAGAACAGTCGCTTCCGGACGGTAGGTGGCGACGCGCCAGATTCCTACGCTGGTTGGTAACAAGCTCTCGGTGAAGGAGGAGTCAGATGAGACGTCGGGCGGTCGAAATCGTGCAGATCGCCTCGGTCATCCACCCAGACGGCAACGTCCTCGGACTCCTGCAGCCGGCTTGAAGACCAGTGTGCAGCAGTCGGGCACGTGGTGCCCGCCGCCCGATCCCGTCCCTACCGCAAGGAGAGTCCCGTGTCGACCCGCGTCCATCGTCGTACCCTGCTGGCGGGCTTCGCTGCGGTACCGGTGATCGGGCTGCTCGGCTGCGATCAGGACCGGACGACGGCGGCACCGATCAGCACCGTCGGCACCCTCGATTTCGGCAATCCGCTTGTCATCCCGCCGCTGACCACGGGAACGGTCATCGGCGGCGTACGCACGTTCGCCCTGCGCGCAGGGCCGAGCGCGACGGAGTTCCTGCCCGGACGCACCACGGCGACCTGGGCCTACAGTGACGGCCGATCCCCCGCGAGATATCTGGGGCCGACCCTGCGCGCCCAGCGCGGCGAGCAGGTGCGGGTGATCGTGCGCAACGACCTCGCCGACAGCACAACGGTGCATTGGCACGGGATGCATCTGCCGGCCAGGTACGACGGCGGGCCTCATCAGCCGATCAAGCCCGGCGCCACGTGGAGCCCGCAGTGGTCGATCGAGCAACCTGCCGCGACCCTGTGGTATCACCCACACCCCCACGGGCAGACCGAAGGACAGGTCAATCGAGGTCTGGCGGGACTGTTCTACCTCGAGGACGGGTCCGATCCCGACCTTCCCCACCGCTATGGGGTCGACGACGTGCCGCTGATCCTGCAAGACCGTCGATTCGACGCCGCCGGGCAGTTCGACCTGAACGGCCACGCCGTCACCGGTTATGTCGGCGACACGATCCTGGTCAACGGCACCTACAACCCCCACCTGCGGGTCACAACTCGGCGGGTCCGGCTCCGCATCCTCAACGGATCCAGCGCACGGATCTACCACCTGGCCTTCGCCGACAACCGCGCGTTCGCCCTCACCGGCACCGACGCCGGTCACCTGCCGGCCCCCCGCCGAATCAGAGATCTGCTGCTCTCCCCGGCGGAACGGGCCGAGATCGTGGTCGACGTCACCGCCGGCGACCGGGCCGTGCTGCGCTCGATCCCCTGGAACCTGAACATGGCCGCTCCGCTCACCGACGGCGCCGGCGGCAACGACCACCTTGACCTGTTGCAGCTCCGCGCCGATCACCGACTCAACCCGAGCCGGGCGCTGCCAGCCAGCCTCACCAGCGCGGCCTCGCCGGACACCACGAACGTGGCAGCCGAACGTACGTTCGTCCTCGACGGCCGCCAGATCAACGGTCGCCCGATGGACATGACCCGAATCGACACCGTGGTCGGCGCCGGAACCTGCGAGTTGTGGACCGTGCACAACGCCCATAACCAGCCCCACAACTTTCACATCCACGGCGTCTCGTTCCAGATTCTGCCGCCGCCGGCGAGCCGGCCCGACCCCACGCTCGGCTGGAAGGACACCGTCCTGCTCGCCGCCGGCGAGACGGCAACGCTCGCGATCGGCTTCCCGTCCTACACCGACGCGCGAAACCCCTACATGTACCACTGCCACCTGCTCTGGCACGAAGACGAGGGAATGATGGCGCAGTTCACCGTCGTCGAACCCGGTCAGATCGCCACCGCGCCACGAGTCATTCCAGACCCCCACCAGCACGGCTGACCGTGCCCCGCGCCTAGGTGGCTGGTGTTTTTCGCGTGGCGTTGACCG
>JBBSQJ010000194.1:0-5998 GCA_038257965.1 Propionibacteriales bacterium | reverse complement strand
GGACAAGCTCGATTACGACGTCGAGATCGTGGCGGTCAACGATCTGACCAACAACAAGACACTCGCGCACCTGCTGAAGTACGACACCATTCTGGGAAAGCTGCCCTACCAGGTTTCCGCCACCGAGGACGAGATCGTCGTCGACGGCAAGTCGATCAAGGTCTTCGAGGAACGCGACCCGGGAGCCCTGCCGTGGGGCGACCTCGGCGTGGACATCGTCATCGAGTCGACCGGCATCTTCACCGACGCGACCAAGGCGAAGGCGCACATCGACGGCGGCGCCAAGAAGGTCATCATCTCGGCGCCGGCGAAGAACGAGGACATCACGCTGGTCCTCGGCGTCAACGAGGACCAGTACGATCCGGCCGCGCACCACATCATCTCGAACGCCTCGTGCACGACGAACTGCCTCGGCCCGATGGCGAAGGCGCTGAACGACTCGGTCGGCATCGTCAAAGGTCTGATGACCACGATCCATGCCTACACTCAGGACCAGAACCTGCAAGACGGCCCGCACAAGGACCCGCGCCGTGCCCGCGCCGCCGCGCTGAACATGGTGCCGACCTCGACCGGTGCCGCGAAGGCCATCGGTCTGGTGATGCCGGAACTCAAGGGCAAGCTCGACGGTTTCGCGATCCGCGTCCCGGTGCCGACCGGATCGGCGACAGACCTCAGCTTCCAGGCGAGCCGGGAGACCTCGGCCGAAGAGGTCAACGCCGCGGTGAAAGCCGCTGCGGAAGGTCCACTCAAGGGCTACCTGAAGTACAGCGAGGCTCCCTTGGTCTCGACCGACATCGTCACCGACCCATCGTCGTGCATCTTCGACGCGCCGCTGACGAAGGTCTCTGGCGACCTGGTCAAGGTCATCGGCTGGTACGACAACGAGTGGGGCTACTCGAACCGTCTGGTCGATCTGATCAACCTGGTCGGCAAGTCGCTCTGAGCTGAGGCAGCCGGCCGGCTGAGCTTGTCGAGGGGCGCCGTGGACGACCCTTCGACCGGTTCGATCCTTCGATCCTTCGACAAGCCCAGCAGGCGTTACTCAGCGCACGTTCGAGCTCGCCTTCACCCTGAGGGCGCGTAGAGGAGAGAACCCATGAAGTCCGTTTCCGAACTCGGCGACCTGTCGGGCAAGCGGGTCCTGATCCGCTGCGACCTCAACGTTCCGCTGGATGGCGGCACGATCACCGACGACGGACGAGTCCGGGCCTCGCTGCCGACCCTCATCCAGTTGCGCGACGCGGGAGCGAAGATCGTCGTGATGGCGCATCTCGGTCGCCCCAAGGGTGCGCCCGATCCCAAGTTCTCACTGGCCCCCGCGGCGAAGCGACTCGGGGAGCTGCTCGGCATCGACGTGAAGCTGGCGGCCGACACCGTGGGGGATTCTGCGGCCGCTGTTGTGGCCGATCTCGCCGACGGCGGGATCGCGATGCTGGAGAACGTGCGGTTCGAACCCGGCGAGACGTCCAAGGACGAGGCCGAGCGGACCGCGCTGGCCCGCAAGTACGCCGCATTCGGCGATGTCTTCGTGTCCGACGGTTTCGGTGTGGTGCACCGGAAGCAGGCTTCGGTGTACGACGTGGCCAAGCTCTTGCCCAGCGCAGCCGGGTCGTTGGTCGAGGGCGAGGTGGAGGTGTTGAAGCAGCTCACCGAGACTCCGCAGCGGCCGTACGCTG
Source organism: Propionibacteriales bacterium (assembly GCA_038257965.1). Lineage (GTDB taxonomy): Bacteria > Actinomycetota > Actinomycetes > Propionibacteriales > Propionibacteriaceae > Microlunatus. Next base: position 4,322 of record JBBSQJ010000194.1, on the reverse strand, counting down.
TAGTGCTGGGCGGCGCCAAGGTCTCCGACAAGCTCGCGGTGATCGCCAACCTGTTGACGACGGCCGACACCTTGGTGGTCGGCGGCGGCATGCTGTTCACGTTCCTCGCCGCACAGGGCCATGAGGTGGGCAAGAGTCTGCTCGAAGCCGATCAGATCGACATCGTCAAGGGCTATCTGGCCGAAGCGGAGTCCAGCGGAAAGCAGATCCTGCTGCCGACCGACATCGTCGTCGCACCTGAGTTCACCGCCGGTTCCCCGCCGAGTGTCGTTGCGGCGGAGGCGATCCCGGCCGACCAGCTCGGGCTCGACATCGGTCCCGAGTCGGCCGCCGCGTTCGCGGCGGTGATCTCGGGCGCCAAGACGGTGTTCTGGAACGGGCCCATGGGGGTGGCGGAGTGGGAGAACTTCGCCGGTGGCACGAAGGCGGTCGCCCAGGCGTTGACCGAGGTCGACGGGCTTTCCGTGGTCGGCGGTGGCGACTCGGCAGCGGCTGTGCGCCACCTCGGGTTCGCCGACGACGCGTTCGGACACATCTCCACCGGCGGCGGGGCGAGCCTGGAGTATCTCGAAGGCAAGACGCTTCCGGGTCTCGCTATTCTCGACGAGCAGGAAGGCTGAACCCGGATGGCGCGCAAGCCGTTGATGGCCGGTAACTGGAAGATGAATCTGAACCATGTGGAGGCTGTCGGTCTGGTCCAGAAGCTGGCCTGGACGCTGCAGGACAAGCGACACGACCCAGCCAAGTCCGAGGTCGTGGTGATCCCGCCGTTCACCGACCTGCGCTCCGTGCAGACGTTGATCGACGGCGACAAGCTGGACCTGGTCTACGGTGCCCAGGACCTGTCGCCGTTCGACAGCGGCGCGTACACCGGTGACATCTCGGCGGACATGCTGGTCAAGCTGGGCTGCTCGTACGTTGTCGTGGGCCACTCCGAGCGGCGCGAATATCACGACGAGGACGACGACACGGTCAATGCCAAGGCCATTCAGGCGATCAAGAAGGACCTGACGCCGATCGTCTGCGTCGGGGAGGGTCTCGAGGTCCGCCAAGCCGCTCAGCATGTCGAGTTCACGCTTGCCCAGGTCCACGGCGCGCTCGCGCAGCTGACGGCCGAGCAGATCGGCGCGCTGGTCGTCGCGTACGAGCCCGTCTGGGCCATCGGTACCGGCGAGGTCGCGACTCCCGAGGATGCGCAGGAGGTCTGCGGTGCCATCCGGGGATGGATCCGCGAGCACCACGGCGACGTGACGGCCGAGAGCACCCGGATCCTGTACGGCGGATCGGTCAAGGCCAACAATGTCGCCTCGATCATGGGCAAGCCCGACATCGACGGCGCACTGGTCGGTGGCGCGAGCTTGATGATCGACGAATTCTCCGCCATCGCCCGCTTCTACGACCTGCCGACGGTCTGAGCGCGAAGTCCGGACGTACGCAAACGGTGGGTTAGGCTGTTCGGGTGCATCAGTTCAACGGACGCGGGGTGAGTGACGCCCGATGAGTGTTCCCATCCTCGTTTTCACCATCGTGCTGGTCATCACGAGCGTAGCCTTGGCGCTGTCGGTGTTGCTGCACAAGGGTCGCGGTGGCGGCCTGTCCGACCTTTTCGGTGGCGGCGTCTCGACCTCGGTCGGCGGCTCGAGCATCGCCGAGCGCAATCTCGACCGGTTGACTATCCTCATCGGGGTGGTCTGGATCGCCTCCGTGGTCGCGCTCAACCTGCTGTACAAACTGGGCTGAGGCAAACAGCCTCCGCCTGTCCGTCCACACGTCGCATACCAAGCACTGATCGAGGAGAAACCAACGTGGCTGGTGGCAGTGCCATCCGTGGCAGCCGAGTCGGGGCCGGTCCGATGGGCGAGGCAGAACGAGGCGATGCTGCGCCTCGACTCTACGTCTCGTACTTCTGCGCCCACGGTCACGAGACCAAGCCGGCCTTCGCGGCCGACGCCCAGATTCCGGATACCTGGGACTGCCCCCGGTGTGGCCTGCCCGCTAACCATGACGCGCTCAACCCGCCGCCGCGGCCGAAGATCGAGCCGTACAAGACTCACCTCGCGTACGTGAAGGAGCGCCGCTCCGACGCCGAGGCCGCCGACATCCTCACCGAAGCGCTGCAGGCCCTCCGGGCCCGGCGAGCGGCTGGCGAAGTCATCTACTGACCCGCGGGCAGAAAAAAATAGTTATCCACAGCAGTCCGCCGCAGATCGGGCCGCGGCCCATCGAGAGTGGGGAGGGGGATGGACGGGGGTGGGACGGAGGGCGGGGTCAGCTGAGACCGGGGCGGGCCGCGAGGTCCGGGGGCAGCTGTGCGGCGGCCTCGCGATCGAGCAGCCACAGCGTGCGCTCCACACCCGCGACACCGGCCGCCGGCACCTGGACGGGTCCGGCACCGAGCAAAGCCATCTTGGCGGCCGCGGCTTTGTCCGATCCGCTCACCACGAACCAGACTTCTCTCGACCGGTTGATCACCGGGAGGGTGAGACTGATCCGCTCGGGAGGTGGCTTGGGCGAGGAGCGCACCGGGATGACGTCGCCTTCGGCATACGCTGACGGGTGCTCGGGGAAGATCGATGCGACATGCCCGTCGGGACCCAGGCCGAGCAGGCAGATGTCGAAGCCCGTCCGTCCCAGCTCCCGAGCGTACGACTCCGCGGCGGTGTCGAGATCCATTCCTGCGTCGCTGGGCGGCATGATGTGCACCCGGCTCGGATCCAGCGCGAGCGCAGGCTGCAGCAGATCGAGCGTGGGGTCGGCGTTGCGATCCTCGTCGCCGGTCGGAACGAACCGCTCGTCACCCCACCACAACTCCACCCGCGACCAGTCGACGGCCGCATGCGCGCCTTCCTCGGCGAGATGTTCGTAAGCCCGGCTGGCGATCCGCCCGCCGGTCAGTGCCAGCTGCGGGATGCGAAAGTCACGCTGCAACTCGGCCAGCCGGGAGATCAGCCGCTGGGCCAGGCCTTCGGCGACTTCGTCGGCAGAGTTGTGCACGATGACCTCGTAGCCACTCATGACTGCTTCCGGGGTCGACGGGTGGCCTTCTTCGCGGTGGCCCTCTTGGCGGCAGGAACCTTCGCGGCCGACCTCGCTCGGGTTGCCGTCTTCTTGGTCGGCGACTTCTTGGTCACGGAGCTGCCGGCGGCGACCCGGCCGCTCGACCTCCGGGCGGCGGTCGGCGGGGTAGCGGCGCCGGCCTGAGCGTCATCCGTCGCCTTCCGCCTACTCGTCACTCGGTTGCGCAGCAGCGACTTCAGCACCCGGTCGTAGACGTCGTCCTCGTCCATCCTGCGCATCTCTTCGCTGATCAACTCGGTGATCTCCCGCCGTTTGAGCGCTACCAGTCGCTCGGGTTGGCCCGGCACGGCGTACGAAGCGAGCAGCCCGTCGGGACGGGTGATGGCGATGTCGCCGGCGGCCGTGCCGAGCCGGACGGCCGTGATTCCCGGCCCCTCGCTGATCTTCCGCGTCACGTCGAGCTTGAGCCGCGGATGCAACCAGGCCGCCAACAACTCCGCCGAGGGATTGGAACGCTCCGCCTCGACCGTGACAGCCTTGATCTTGGCCGGGTACTGGTCGAGCGCGGCGGCGAGCAGTGCACGCCATCGCGTGAGTCGGGTCCAGGCCAGGTCGGTATCACCGGGCAAGTAGTTCTCGGCTCGCACGGTCAAGGCATGCATCGGGCGCGGGGTGTTCGCTGCATCGGTGATCCGACGACGGGCCAGCTGAGCCAGCTCGTCGGTGGCAGGATTGATCGGGCACTTCCCTGGCCACCAGATGATCACGGGGGAGTCCGGCAGCAGCAGGGGTCGGATCACCGACGCCGGATGCGATGCGATTGCGCCGCTCATCCGCACGACGATGACTTCGCCCGGAGTTCCCTCGCCGATCCGCACCTCCGCGTCGAGGCTGGGTTTGCGGCTGCTGTTGGTGACGACCAACAAGATGCGGCACGGGTGCTCGCGGCCGGCTTCCATACTGGCCCGCAGAGCGTCGGCGTATTCCTTCTCGTCGGCGACGACGATCAAGGTGAGCACCATGCCCATCGACGGGCTGCCGCCGCTGCGCCGGGCCTTGACCAGCTCGGCGGAGATCTTGGCCGACGTGGTCTTCTCGAGTTGGACGATCACGACAGTCCTCGCCAGACCGGCTGGTGTTCGCTTCGCTCACCGATCGCCCACGACAGTCCTCGCCGGACCGGCTGGTGTTCGCTTCGCTCACCGATCGCCCACGACAGTCCTCGCCGGACGGGCTGGTGTTCGCGTCGCTCACACGGTCTGATCATGGTCGTCTCCAGCTGCGGCCGTCGCGGGCGAGCATCT
>JBBSQJ010000193.1:0-6021 GCA_038257965.1 Propionibacteriales bacterium | reverse complement strand
GCTCAGGGCGCATTGACCGGCGCAGGGCACATGGACAGGCTCCGGCCACTTGGGCTGGGTCTCGGCGCGCCGGCGGCCCACTTGCCCAGCGGGACCAAGTGGGCCGGCTCGGTGCTCCGGAGCGGGCGGGCTCCGGAGCAGATCAGCGGGCACCGGCGTCGAGCCGTGTCGTCCGGACGACCGTGCCTTGAGATCACCCAGCCTGACTAGATGCCCTGGCCGTTGGCACCTGCCGCAGTCGACGCTGGTGAACTATGCTGCAACTACCCAGGCAGGTCGTCCGGACCGTGCCGCTATGAATGTATCTCAGCGCGTTTACCTTGTAAACACCCACCGGAGAGCAACCGTGGACTCAAGCAGCATCCAGCTCGGTGGGAGTCGTGAGTCGGGGCGGCGGCGACCACTCAGTCAGATGGCCATCCTCACCGAGGCCATCCGCTTCATCGACGAACAAGGCCGGGAACGGCTCACCATGCGACAACTCGGCGCGCGCCTCGGCGTGGAGGCGATGGCGTTGTATCGATACGTCCCGGGTCGGGAGCAACTCCTCGATGGTGTCGTCGAGGTGCTGATGGACGAGCTCTATCAAGACACGATGGTCGACAACGATGCGTCGACCTGGCAGGAGTACCTCCAGGAGTTGGCCGACGGGGTTCGGCGGCTCGCCGTGGCTCATCCGCAAGTGTTCCCACTGGTGGCCTCCCGACCGCCCGCGGCTCCCTGGCTGCGGCCGCCGCTGCGCAGTCTGCGCTGGGTCGAGGCATTCCTCGAAGGCCTCGCGGCTTACGGATTCTCGCGCAGTGCCAGTGTGTCCACCTACCGAGCGTTTGCCACGTTCCTGCTCGGCCATCTGCTGCTCGAAACCTCGGCGGCGGTCGGCATGCCGTCGAATCGGGAGGACGACATCGAGTTCATCGAGAGCAACAACCTCGCCGACTATCCGCTGATCACCGAACTCGGTCCGCAGCTCGCGGTGGACATGTTCAGGAGCGAGTTCGACGCCGCGTTGGAGGATTTGATCAACCGCTTGACCGTCGACCTGCACTGAGCGGACCCCGCGAACAGATCGGGGCTCCGATGGCGGTGCGAGATCACTGACCGGCCGCGGACCGTCAATGGGCCGCGAAGACCTCGAGCACCCGCGGTTTGACGACCGCCTCGAAGCGGCGGAAGGTGCCGATCACGTCGCCGTCGAGCTGATAGTTGTCGGGCTCGGCGATCTCGACGACGACCTTCGACCCGCTGAAGTTGTCGATGGTGTCGCCCTTGTGACCGCGCCGACTGATGATGTGGGCTGCCGTCCGAAGCCAGTCCCGCACGCGGTGCGGGGAGGCGACGAAGACGTGCAGCAGGCCATCCTGCGCCTTGGCCCGGGGTAGCAGGTCGATGCCGCCGACGAGTTCGCCGACGTTGCCGACCAGCACCACCATCGCCTGGCGGTGATGCGGGCGATGCCCGTCCACGGTGATCACCGCGTCCAGCGGCAGCCGGCCGACGGCCTTGCCGACGGTGAGGAAGTACGCCGCCGGGCCCAGCTTCGCCTTCAGCCTCGGGTCCGCGTCGGCCATGATCGCGGAATCGACGCCGGCACCGGCCAGCACCGCGAAGTGCTCCGGCTCCTTGTCGTCCACCGTGATCTCGATCAGGTCGATCTTGCGGGTCTTCCCGGCCAGGATCACGTGCAGCGCGCCGTCCCGATCGAGGGGCAGATCCAGGTTGCGGGCGAGAAGGTTGCCGGTGCCGGACGGGATGATCCCCAGCGTCACGTCCGACCCGGCCAGCCCGTCGGCCACCAACCGGACCGTGCCGTCGCCGCCGGCAACGATCACCACATCCACGCCCGCCGCTCGCGCCTGTCTGGTCATCGCGCGCCCCGGATCATCCTTGGCCGTCTCCAGCCACAGCGGTCGGCCCCATCCGTTGGCGACGAAGGTGTCGGTCACCTCGGACCTGAAGTGCGCGTCGACCTTGATCGGATTGGCGATCACCGCGCACCGGTGGCGCCGGCTCCCATGAGACATGGCTGGATCGTAGTGGACCAGAACGGCCCGCATATCGCCCGCATCGGGTGGGTCAGAATGTCACCATGGAGGCGGCTGATCGTCATAGCGCTCGAAGCCCGTTCGCCGACCTGACCGAGGCCGAGCTCCGGCGACGCACCAGCACGAAATGGCGCCGCTATGCCCCCGACGTGCTTCCGTTGTGGGTTGCCGAGATGGACGTCCGGATCGCCGAACCGGTCGCGGAGACCCTGCATCGGGCGGTGCGGGATGGAGACACCGGTTATCCGCACGGGACCGACTACGCGGAGGCGTATGCGGCTTTCGGCGTCGAACGCTGGGGTTGGGAGCCCGCGATCGCGGACGTCCGGGTCGTGCCCGATGTGATGATCGGGATCACGGAGGTGCTCCAGCTGATCACGTCCCCGGCCGACACGGTGATCATCACGCCGCCGATCTACCCGCCCTTCTACTCCTTCGTCCGCCACCTCGGTCGGCGGATCCGACCCGTCCCGTTGGACGAGGATCTTCGGCTGGACCTGGCGGCCCTCGAACTCGCCTTCGCGCGCTCGAGCGCCGACGGGGCGGGCGCAGCCATGCTGCTCTGCAGCCCACACAACCCGACCGGCACCGTGCACACTGCGGACGAGTTGTCGACGCTCGCCGTCCTGGCCGCCCGACACGACGTCCGGATCGTCGTCGACGAGATCCACGCCCCGCTGACCCGGCCGGCCGCGAGGTTCTGCCCGTTCTTGTCCGTGCCGGGCGGGGAGGCGGGCATCGTCGTGACCTCGGCCGCCAAGGGCTGGAACCTCAGCGGCCTCAAGGCCGGTCTGGCGGTAGCCGGGCCACAGGCAGCCGACGATCTGGCCCGGATGCCGGAGGAGGTCGGACACGGCGCCAGTCATTTCGGCGTGTTGGCCCACTCGACGGCCCTACGCCACGGCGGACCGTGGCTGGACGCGGTGCTCGCCGGTCTGGACGAGAACCGTTCGTTGCTCCACGACCTCCTGACCGCCCAGCTGCCCGACGTGGTGTGGCAACCGGGTGAGGCGACCTACCTGGCCTGGCTGGACACCTCCGCCCTGGGTCTCGGCGACGACCCGGCGGCAGAACTGGTCACCCGGGCGAGGGTCGCGCTGACGTCCGGCCCGGGGTTCGGGCCGGAAGGGAACGGTTTCGCGCGCCTCAACTTCGCGACCAACCCGGTGCTGATCACCGAGGCGGTACGTCGGATCGCCGCCGCGTCGAGCTAGTTCCGCAACCCATCACCGGCCTGGGTCGGTGGGCGGGGGTCGGGCTGCTCGGCCCGTATCAGAAGCGCAGTCGCTGTCTCCGTGACTTTGGAGAGCAACCGACTCACGCGGGACTGATGAGGACGGATCGGGTGGTCATGCGGGAGGATCGAAGCGATGCGCGGGTAGCGCCGGCCGCGAGCGGGCAGCCACCCCGAGGAGGGCAGTCCGCGATGGCGTCGGGTGTGTGCAGCGTGTGCGGAGAGCGAAACCCGCCCGGAACCGCGTTCTGCCCGGTGTGCCAGAACTACCTGGGTTGGGACAAGACCGTCATCGCCGCACCGCCTGAGGCGCGCAGCACCCAGCCGTCGGACACGGGGCAGGAGCAGGCACCGACCCAGGTCGTGCCGAAGGTCCGCGCCGAGGGGCCGACCATCGACCCGGCGCCGGCCGCGGGCACCGGAACGGCCGGTGGATCGCCGGCCGAAACGGGTGCGGGTGCGACCAGATCCGGCGAGGCCGCATCGGTCGGGGCGGGGTCGACTGAGGCGGGGTCGAACGGGGCAGGGTCGGACGGGACGGTATCGAACGAAGCGGTGTGGGACGGGACGGGTGACAGCGACCCCGATGATCTCGTGGCCGACGATCGCTTCCGGATCAGTGTCGAGAACCCGAGCGTCACCGTGGCACCGACCGGCGAGATCGCCGAGCTCGAGGTGCGGGTCAGCAACATCTCGATCAGGGTCGACGGCTACGTCGGCGAGTCCAGGGCCGACACGCCAGGCCGCTCCACGGCTGGCGCGCCGGAGTGGTTGAGCGTCAAGTCCACCCCGATCGAGCTGCTGCCCGGCACCGACGACCTACTGCGGATCCGGTTCCAGGTCACTGCGAGCCGACTGGTTCCCGCCCAGCAGTTGACGGTCCCGGTGCGAGTCAGAGCCATGAACGAGCCGCTCGCGGTCGTCGAGCTCCCCGTCGTGGTCACCGTCTCGGTCGTCGACGCACCCCTGCAACTGAGAGCGGAACCGCGGCTGATCCGGGTGCAGGACCGCCCGGACGCGACGCTCACCCTGACGCTGGACAACTCACTCAGCAACCGGTCGGTGCGTGCCGAGCTCGCCGGCACCGATCCGGAGCTGGCGGTGCGATTCGACTTCGAGCGGCCCGTCGTGGACGTCGGGCCGACCGCGACCGCGACCGTACGCGTTCGGGTGAGTGCCCAGCCGCCGTCGCCCGGCCAGGAGCTGTCGCGGCTGCTCTCGGTGACGGCGCGAGACGGAGGCCGGGTCGTCGAGACCCCGGTGACCTTCCACCAGAGCACCAGCGTTCAGGTGGAGGACCCGGTCGTCGGGTTGCAGCTCGAGCCGGCCGTCATCCGGGTCCGGGACAATCCGGTGGGGCTGGCTCGGGTGCTGCTGGACAACCGGAGCGGAAGGGAATGGGCGCACATCCAGCTCAGCGCCCGCGATCCCGAACAGATCGTGTCGGTCGGGTTCGACGCACCGCAGGTGCACGTGCCGCCGGGCCAGACGGCGCAGACCCAGCTCCGGCTGCACGCTCCGCTGCCCGAGCTGGGCACGGAGGCCACCCGGCCCGTGACGGTCATCGCCACCGACCCCAAGCGTCGCACGGTCAGCGCGGTGGCGACGTTCGTCCAGGCGACGAGCGCTTCCCCGATGACGACTCTCGGCGTACGGGTGGAGCCGGAGGTCGTGCGCGCGCACGACGCGGACGGCGCGACCACCCAAGTGGTGCTGGACAACCGCAAGGGTCGGTTCCGGGTCCGGCTGCAACTCAGCGGAGCCGATCCCGAACGGGCGGTCGGATTCGCCTTCGGACCGCCGATCGTCGATCTGGAGGCGGGTCAGGTCCGCAGCGTGGAGCTTCGACTGGCCGCTTGGCGCCCACCGCCGGGTCAGGAGCTGACCCGTCAGTTCACGATCAGCGCCAGTGACGGTCAGACGTCGGTCGAGGGTTCCGGATCGCTGCGGATGTCCTCCTCGCGCTCGGCCATGGAGACGCTGACGCTGCGCCTCGACCCGAGCGTGGTGCGGCTGGATCGGCGCCGCCGAGGTGCGCTCAGTGCGCTGGTCGACAACAGGAACGGTGCGCAGCCGGTACGAGTCAGCCTCACCGGCGACGACCCGGAGAACTGCATCCGCTTCGCGTTCACCCCAGCCATGATCGACGTCGAACCCGGGCGAATCGGCCGGGTCGCGGTGAGCGTGGATGCGCCGAGGATTCCGAGCGGCCAAGAGGTGACCCGCGCGATCTCGGTGCTGGCCTCCGACGGGCGGACCGACGTGCAGGCCGCCGGCAGCCTGGTGCAGGTGGCTGCGGAGAAGGGTCCGATCTCCAAGATTCCGATCGCCAGGATCTTGTTCACCCTGTTCGGCGTCGCGCTGATGATCTTCGGCGTGTGGTTCGCCTTGGAGTCCGGCGGCCGAACGGGGATGCAGCTCAGCGCCAACTCGATCGCCAACGCGTTCGGGTTCCGGCTGGTGCTCGGGCCGTTCGATGCGGTGGCGTCGGCCGGGACGGTGATCATCGCGCTGGCCATCTTGATGGGGCTCGGGCTCTTCGCCCGGTCCGGGTGGCTCACCCAGATAGCCGCCGTGGTGGGCATCTTGTTCATGGTGATCCTGATCGGTGGCCTGATGTTCTTCCAACTGACGTCCGGGCCGGCGCTCGGGGCCTTCCTGGTCGCGGCCGGGTGCGTGCTGGGCTTCATCGGCGGCCGATTGGCCAAACCCTGAAACCGCCGGCGAGCGCTACCGTTGGCCTTT
>JBBSQJ010000192.1:0-6190 GCA_038257965.1 Propionibacteriales bacterium | reverse complement strand
GAAGGCGTCCCCTACACCCAGACCAGCCTCTGGTCGGCGTACCGGAGCGTCATCGGCTACCTCAACACCGTCGGGCTGAAGGGCAAGGACCCGTTCCTGTGCCCCCTGGTCGCGCAACGCCGCGCCATCTAGACGGCAGCGCCACCGGCGGTCGCGACCATGGGTGGCTCCCCAACGGTCTGCGGCCCTGTGGTGTCGTGTGCGTGTTCGGCATCCTCGAGATCCGACCGTGGCCATGCTCCCCGCGCCGCTCTTAGGTGGCGACTGCAGGCTTTTCCTGTCGCGGATTCCTCGCGCCCTATATCGTCGGGGCAGCGGTCGGCGCTCGAGAACGATACGGCCGGTGATCGAGACGCGGACCGGGCCCGTAGCCACCCGTCAGGAAGGTCGGTATGTCCATGGCTCAGGCAGGCGTGGTCGCGCCCTGGCGCGCGGCGTACGCTCCAGGCGATTGGTACGTCATCGCCGGCCCCACCTCCCTGGTCGTCCTCCAACCCGGCCCCGGCCGCGCCGACATGCTCGGTGATCTCTGGGCCGACGTCGTTGCCTCGTCGTCGATAAGCGACCTGGTCGACCGACTTGCCGGTTACGGCATCACCGAGCTACCGGATCTGGCCGTGATCTTCTGGTCGGCAACCGGTATGCGCACGTTGGTACGCGGTGGCGTCTGGCTCGATGATCCGCAAACGGGCGATCGGGTAGCCGCCGGTGAGGGAGTCGTGACCTGGAACGAGGTCGGGCTGGAACACCTCGAGTCGGTCCGGGTCAGGATGCGTGAGCAGTCAGCCGACGGCGAGGCATTGCCGCTGGCGGTGGGAGTCGTCCGCTCGGGCGGGATCTCGCTGAGTGCCGATGAGGATGCGGTCGTACGTTCGCCGCAGCCGCTGCTGGGATCCGCAGGGGCGGCAGGTTCACCCGGTCGACTTCCAGATACCGATGGGGCAGCTTCGATCGCCCCTGCCGGGGTTGGTCTCGACAACGAGTCCGCGCTGGGACAATCCGTGGAGGACGTGGGAGATCAGCAGGTGGGTGGGGACGCGCCCGCGGCCGTCGACGACTCGGGACCGGACTTCCCACCGATCGAGGCCGACGACGGCGAACCGTCGCAGACCGGCGGGTCGGAGGCGTGCGGCATGGACGGTCCTTGGGGGCCGCAGCCATCGACCTCGGCCTCCACCGGGCTCGACGGCGGCCTGTCTGCGGCGGCAGCAGCAGGCTCCCCGGCAGCAGCCGGTTCGGTCTCCGGTGCGCCGAGCTCGACCAGTCCGTCCGGCTCTGCTGATTCGCCCGCCGTCCTCCCAGGCCCCGGGGCCGGCTCGGGAGAATCGTCGAGTTCCCGCTCGGTCGGCTCGGCGCAGTCGACCACCGAGTTCTCGTTCGACCAGTTCGAGATGGAGAACGACGACACTCAACTGATGGCGAACCCGGTGATCGTCGGCGCTGACGACGCCCCGGTGGACCCGACTGCCGTGGCGACGACGGAGGCGCTGATCGAAGCTGTTCGCTGCCCTGACGGCCACGCCAACGCACCGGGCAGCCAAATCTGCCGGGTCTGCCGCACCTCCATCGCCGACACCCGGATCGAGCTGATTGCGGAGCCGGTGCTGGCTCGACTCCGTGCCGCGGACGGAACCGTGGTCGATCTCGATCGGGCCGTGCTGATGGGGCGCGCGCCGAGTGAGCAGCGCTCGACGGTGCCGTTGCCGCGACTGGTGGCACTTGCCAGCCCGGCCCAGGACATCAGCCGGACCCACTTGCAGCTCGTGCCGGAGAACTGGCAGGTCATGGTGACCGATCTCAACTCGACCAACGGCACGTTCGTCACCGATTCCGGCCCGGGCGGTCACCGCGGGCTGTTGCCGCCGGGTCAGGCCACCCCGGTCCCGATCGGCGCCGTCCTCGAACTGGGCGAAGGCGTCACGGTCACCATCGAGCCCGCGGAGTGAGCGGCACCGCCGAAGCCGCCACCGGGGACCCAAGGAGTGCAACCATGGCAGACCAAGCTCAGCCAGCGGTCCGCGTCGCCGGGTTGCCGCCCGGAGTGGCGCCCGGGCCGCTCGGTACGCGGTTCCTCGCGTACCTCATCGACAGCGTCGTGGCAACGCTCATCGGTCTGCTGCCGGCCGTTCTGATCTGGTACACCAACCTGTCGCCGAACATCATCGCCGTCGTCGCTTCCTTGCTGCTGCTGGCCTGGGTCCTGCTGGTCTGGTGGATGTTCGCCGTCGGCGGGGCCGGTCCCGGCATGCGCCTGATGCACTTGCAGCTGGTCGGCCTGGCCAACGGCCGCCCGGTCGGGTGGGGAAGGTTCTTCCTGCGTCAACTCATCCTGTTCGGACTGGGTCTCACCGGTATCGGGCTCGTCTTGCTGGTGATCTTCCTGATCCAGCATCCCCGGCGGCAGGGGTGGCACGACTTGGCCGTCACCTCGGTGGTCATCAAGGAGCGTCAGTTCTCCAGGTCGCGGCCGGCGGCCCAACCCCGGCACGCCGACGCCCCCACCGCTGCCCAGCACACGTCAGCACAGGCTTCGCCCTCACCGGTCAACGCGGCGCCATCAGGACCGCCATCGGGCTATCCGTCTCCTCAGGCATCCCCGACCTACGGCCCGGTTTCGTCGGCAAGAGCCGGTGGTCCTGCTCCGCAGTACGGCCCGGCCGGGCGGTTCTCCGGCCCGCCTCCGTCCGGCCCGCCTCCGTCCGGCCCGCCTCCGTCCAGTCCGACGGCCCAGCCGCTGCAGTCGCCGCCGAGTGACCCTCCGCTGAGGGGATTTGGTCCGGCCGATCCCTCGTTTCCGCCAGGGCGCCAACCGACCTCGTCTGCCGGGGTGGGGACGTGGCGGGCAGTGCTCGACGACGGCCGGGAGATCGCCGTCGACGGACTCGTGCTGCTGGGCCGCAATCCTTCGGCGCGGCCGAGCGAGGACCACGCGAGTCTGATCAAGATCGTCGACACCACACGTACGGTCTCGAAGTCACACCTCGAGATCGGTCTGAACTCTTACGGTCTCTACGTCGTCGACCGCGGATCGACCAACGGTTCGACGGTGACCAGCATCAGCGGGGCGACCAAGCGCTGCGCTCCCGGCGATCCGGTGCAGGTGGAGCCGGGAAGCATCGTGTCGTTCGGTGATCACTGGATGGAGATTCGTCGCGACGGGTGAGCCGGCGCTGCCTCCTCGGATCTGGCGCAGCCACCACGCCGTTGTCCGACATCGACGCGATCGTTTTTCGGCTGTCGGCCGGCGTCGCGACCGACCGGGTGCCGAAACTGTAGTGTCGCGCCATGCTCCTTTCGGACCGCGACATCAAGCGGGAGGTGGAGTCGGGCCGGATCAGCCTGGAACCGTACATGCCCGAGCTCGTCCAGCCCTCCAGCATCGACGTACGGCTGGACCACTACTTCCGCGTGTTCGAGAACCACCGCTATCCCCACATCGATCCGGCCGAGGACCAGTCGGAACTGACCCGCCCGGTGGAACCCAAGGACGGCGAGCCGTTCATCCTGCACCCCGGAGAGTTTGCGCTCGGGTCGATCTATGAGGTGGTGACGCTTCCCGACGACATCGCCGCGCGGGTCGAGGGCAAGTCTTCGCTGGGCCGCCTCGGGCTGCTCACCCACGCCACGGCCGGCTTCATCGACCCAGGGTTCTCCGGCCACGTCACGCTGGAGCTCTCCAACGTCGCGACCTTGCCGATCAAGTTGTGGCCCGGGATGAAGATCGGCCAGTTGTGCTTCTTCCAGCTCAGCTCGCCGGCCGAGCACCCATACGGCTCGGCCGTCTACGGCTCGCACTATCAGGGCCAGCGCGGACCCACTCCGAGTCGTTCGCACCTGAACTTCCACCGCACCCCGATCTGAGTGAGGGCTCAGGCGCGGAAGACCGCGATGTCGCCGGATGCCGTACGCGCTTTCACGGAGACGAAGGACTCGCCGGGTTCCGGCGCTTCGCTGGCGTCCATCGCGATCCGGACGTCGCCGCTCACCGAGTGCAGATCCAACCAGGCCGTCAAGTTGTCCGCCACCCCGACGGTGATGGCGCCGGACGCCGATCGAAGGTCCACCGAACCGGTCGTCGAGGGAACGGCGATGTCCCCCGAACCGGAGCTCGCCTGAAGGGCGACCCGGTGAACCGAGCGGATCGTGACATCGCCCGAGCCGGACTTGGCGACCAGCGGACAGAAGGCCTCGGCGATCTGGACGTCACCGGATCCACTGCTGACCTGGGCGGCGTCACCGCGCACAGCGGCGACCGAGACGGCTCCGCTGCCGGTCGAGCACTGCAGGTCGTGGGTGGCATCGAGGGTGATGTCACCAGATCCGGACTTCGTCCGAACTCGTCCCGCCTCGGTACTGATCCGGATGTCGGCACTGCCGGAACTGAGGACGTAGTCCAGGCCGGGCGGCACCCCCAGTCGCAGGTGCACCGGCAGCGCCCGCCATCCGCGGGTCGGCGCCTCGATCCGCAACTGGTCGTGATCTTGGCGGACCTCCACCGCATCGAGGAACTCCTCGGGGGCGCTGATGGTGCCTTCCACCGCCTGCTCGTCGGGCCCCGGCTCCACCACGATCGAGCCGTCGCCGAAGTTGACGACATTCACCCGCCGGACGCCCTCGTAGACGAAAGACCGCGCGGTCACCTGACCCACCCCTGAACGCCACGGGCGGATCTCCAGCCCTCGTCGCGGGCGGCACGTCGCAGGTCCTCGCGAGGATGCTGGCGGCCGCGACCACGCTCCCCGAACACGCCACCCGGACCGAATACGCCCGCCGGACCGAACGGGCCGTTTGGCCCGAAGATGCCCCCGAAGTCGGGTGGCCTCGGGGGGCTCGGTGGCTGCGGCGGAACAGCGTGTGGCGTCTCGATGGCGTTGGTGATGGCGCGGACCAGCCACGCGTTGGTGGAGATGCCGGCGGCGTCGGAGAGCTCGTCCACGCGGGTCTTCACCGATGCCGGAAGGCGAAGGCTGATCCGAGCGACCGGTTCGTCGTCCGCGATCTCACCGGACACGTCGGCGTCGGCGGCGTCGGACTCCGGCTCGGGCACCAGGACGGTCGGTTCACCGTTCGCTTGGGCCAGTCCGACCACGAACTGCGGTTCGTTGCCTGCCATCCGGAGCTCGACCGATCCAGGAGCCAGCTCGGCGCTGATCAAGCCGGCGGCATCCGACAAGGCTTCGATCAGTGCCAGCCGGGTGGAGGAGTCGATCGTTGCGCCCAGGCGGGCAGCGAGCGACTGAGTTTGTTCGTCCGCCAGCGCGGCGCCGTTCGTGACACCGGTGCGGACCTTGTCGACATAGTGATCCAGGTTCATGACATCATTGTGGCATCACACGACATCATTATCAATGTATCTGGCGCCACTTATGACATCAACCCCCGATCGTTCCCCGTGAGATTGGGCCGACGACGGACCGCGCTCAGCCGCGGCGTGCACGGCGACCACAGGCTCCCGATCGGTGTGCAGATCCCGCTTTCGGGCGGCCAGTGTCGTGGAGAATCGGCGGGCTAGGCGGTTCCGCGACGCACCGACTCCAGGAGCAGTTGAGCGACATCGAGCACCTCGGCCGAATCCGGTGCGGCGCCGTCAGGCTGCTTGGCGGTCAGCCCGTCGGACAGCATCACCCGGCAGAACGGGCAGCCGGTGGCGATCGTGTCGGCGCCGGTGGCCAGTGCCTCCTCGGTCCGGTTGAGGTTGATGCGCGTGCCGATCCGTTCTTCCATCCACATCCGAGCTCCACCGGCACCGCAGCAGAATGACCGCTCGCGGTGACGCGGCATCTCGACGAACGTCGTGCCGGGCAGGATCTCGAGCAGATCGCGCGGGGGATCGTAGATCTGGTTGTGCCGGCCCAGGTAACAGGGATCGTGATAGGTGATTCTCCGTCCGCTGACCTCGCCGTCGGGGGCCGCGACCGGCGTCAGCCGACCGTCGCGAACCAGCCGGTTCAGCAACTGGGTGTGGTGGATGACTTCGAGCTCCACACCGAGCTGGGGATACTCGTTCTTGAGCGCGTTGAGGCAGTGTGCGCAGGTCACGACGACCTTCTTCGCCGCGGCGTCCTGCAGCGTCTCGGCGTTCTCCATCGCCAGCTGCTGGAAGACGAACTCGTTGCCGGCTCGCCGGGCCGGGTCACCCGTACACGTCTCGCCCCTCCCGAGCACGGCCAAGCTGACGCCCGCCATGTGG
>JBBSQJ010000191.1:0-6355 GCA_038257965.1 Propionibacteriales bacterium | reverse complement strand
GTCGCCGGGGAGCTCGGGCCGACGGGTCAGGTCGGTTGTCGCAACCGGAACCAGCCACCGGTCGAGCCGTTCCACCGGTCCGATCCCGATCGGACCCGTGAGCATCGACGCGACGGCAACTTCGCCGTCCGGCTCGGACTGATCGAGGTCACCGGCATCGGTCGGGAATTGGCGGAACGGATCGTCGTCGAGCGAGAGTCGATGCCGTTCGTCGATCTCAACGACGTCATCCGCCGGGCCGGGATCACCACCGCACAGGCCGAGTCGCTGGCCACCGCGGGCGCGTTCGACAGCTTCGGACTGAGCCGACGTCAGGCGCTGTGGCATGCGGGCTACACCGACAGCACCGACACCATTCCCGGCAGCGCGATCGACGCTGCCCCGCCGACCTTGCCCGGAATGAGTGCTGTCGAGTTGACGCTGGCCGATCTGTGGGCGACGAAGATCTCACCCGACGACCACCCGATCGGCCATCTCCGGCCGGTCCTGGACCGGCACCAGATCTTGCCGATCTCCGCCCTGGGTTCAGGTCATGACGGCAGACGGATCAGGGTCGGCGGACTGGTCACCCATCGTCAGCGCCCGTCCACTGCCGGCGGGGTGGTCTTCATCAACTTGGAAGACGAAACCGGAATGCTCAACGTGGTCTGTCCACAGCCGCTGTGGCAGCGCTACCGACGGGTCGCCCGTTCGTCGTCTGGACTGGTCGTCCGAGGCACCATCGAGCATCGCGACGGGGTGACGAATCTGCTCGCGGACCGGTTCGACCCGCTCGACGCGCTCGACCCGGCCGCCGGGGCGACAATGCCCCGCGGTCACCACTCTCGGGACTTCCGGTGACACTCATCCAGATGCGCCCCCGGTTCAGCTGCGCTCGTCAGCCAGATGCGTCGGCGCAAACATGGCCAGTCGGGTCTTCAGCACCACGACGTTCGGACCGTCCTCCTGTCAGGCATGGGTCAAGGTCACGGCGAGTGTTTCGGCGTCGCCTCGCGTTCGGGAATGGCCAAGGCACGGCCGCGCCCCGCGCCTGGCCAGGCCGTCGACCGGTCGCGACCTCAGCCGGCGGCGAGGCCGGCCAGGATCAGTCTGGCGTCGGCCGGGATGCCGAGGGCCGGCCCGTTCGCCTCCAGGACCCGCAAGGTCATGACGACAGGTCGCCACCGTCGCGGCTCACGACGGGTCCACGATCTGGCCCGGGGATACGCGCCGAGCGGGACTTGGCCCTTCCTTCTCTCGGTGGATCAGGCGAACAGTCCCAGCCCGGCCAGCACGAGTGATGCCGCCAGACACACCACCCAGACCGACCGCGCCGGAATGGCGAAGAGGGTCGAACGGGGCGTGCTCGACAACTGCTTTCCCTCGACGTCCAACGCGGGCAGCACCTGATGTGTCTGGACGACGCCGTTCGGGTGCCTGATCGGCTCCGGCAGCGACTGGGTGTAGGTGACCGGTCGCGGTTTGTCCAGTCGCGGGTACACCAGCAAGGCCAGCACCAGGTTGTAAAGCCCGGCGAACACCAAGCCGGCTGCCACGATCGTCGGGCCCTTCATCGGGTTGCCGGTCAACGTGTCCAGGAGAAATGCCGTGCCCACGCCGAGTCCGATGGCCAAGAGGGACAGGAAGCCCCAACGACTCCAGATGATCACCGGGGCACCCTACCGAAGGAGAATCCTGCCCGGGAACCTCCGGAGAGGTCACGGTGCGCCCTTGGCCAGCACCGACAACAACTCGTACGCGACGTGCGCCGCGGCGATCCCGGTGATCTCGGCATGGTCGTACGCGGGAGCGACTTCCACGATGTCCGCGCCCACGATGTCGAGCCCGTTCAGCCCGCGCAGCGTGTTCAACAACTCGCGGCTGGTCAGACCGCCCGCCTCCGGCGTCCCGGTGCCCGGGGCGTGCGCCGGGTCCAAGACGTCGATGTCGATCGAGACATAGACCGGTCCGTCGCCGAGCCGGCTGCGCATCCGGTCTACCGCGCCACGGACACCGTCGACCTCGTAGTCGTCGGAGCGGACGATCGAGAATCCGAGCCGGGAGTCGTCCTCGAGATCGGTCTCGGCGTACAGCGGTCCGCGGATTCCCATGTGCAGGCAGCGCTCGAGGTCCAGCAGCCCTTCCTCACTGGCGCGCCGGAACGGAGTGCCGTGCGTGTACGGTGCCCCGAAGTAGGTGTCCCAGGTGTCCAGATGGGCATCGAAGTGAAGCACGGCGACCGGGCCGTGGTCGCGCGACAACGAGCGGAGGATGGGCAACGCGATGGTGTGGTCACCACCGAGGGTGAGCACGCTCGCCCCGTCGGACCGGACGTCGGTGACCGCGGCGTCGATCTGCTGCACGGCTTCGTTCAGGTCGAACGGGTTGACCGCGACGTCGCCGGCGTCGGCGACTTGCAACACACCGAACGGCGACACGTCCTGGGCCGGGTTGTACGGACGTAGCAGCTTCGACGACGCCCGGATGTGCCCGGGGCCGAACCGTGCCCCCGGCCGATAGCTGACCCCGGAGTCGAACGGTATGCCGAGGATGGCGACGTCGGCGCGGGACACCTCGTCGATCCGGGGCAGGCGAGCGAAGGTCGCGGGGCCGGCGTAGCGGGGGATGCGGGTCGCGTCGACCGGACCCATCGGGGTAGGTGTGGTGGGTTGGCTCATGTCTGGATTCTCCTCCGAAGGCGTTGTGCTGGTTCGGGACTCAGGCGGCAGGGGTGGTGTCGCCGGCGCGGGCCACCTGCGTGCGCTCCGCGCTGATCCGACGATCCCATTCGGCCCGGACCGGCCGGGAGGTCGGCTTGCTGAGCAGGCTGCCGACGACGTAGGCGACCAGACCGCCGCCCAGACCGGCGAAGATGGGGGAGTTGGCGTAGATGACGGATTGATCGGGGTTCGAACGAAGCGCCCGATCCGGTTGGCGGGCCGGCGGTGGTTGAACATTTCGCCACCGCGGCGTGCCGACTCTTGGGTAGCGTTTTCGACACACTCGACCCTTCCGGAGCGAGGATCCGCGGGTTCACGGTGTTCGAGTGTGCGGAAAGCGACACTCGGGCGAGGTTCCGGTCGATCGGGCCTGATGCGGTTCTTGTGTGTCCGAGGGGGGACTTGAACCCCCATGCCCTGTAAGGGGCACTAGCACCTCAAGCTAGCGCGTCTACCTATTCCGCCACCCGGACCCGGGTCGCGCCCAGACCTGCTGGACAGCGGAGTGAACTATAGCAACAAGCGGCAGTGCAGCTCCGATGTTGCCCCGCATCGGAACACGGCATCTGGAGGTGCTGACCAGCATCGAAACAGCCATGGCTCTCGCCCGGCAACGTGGCGAGCCGGTCGATCGCACGTATTCTCGTCGATGACATCAGCCCCAGACCGGTCGGGACCGGTGGTGAGGAAGTGACTTCGATGAGCGAGTCATTCGACAGCGGGCTCGCACTGCCGGCTGGCTCGCACGTCGTGCACATCGGACCGCACAAGACCGGCACGACCTCTCTCCAGTGCGCGTTTCACGAGAGCCGGGGATCCCTTGAGGCCCAGGGCGTGCACTATGCCGGTAGGCAGCGCCACCCCATGCAGGAGGTGCTGTCGCTTCTCGCCCGAGAGAACGGCAAGCCACCCGCCTCGGCTCCCACGACAGACAAGCCGTGGCGTGCCCTGGTGAGCGAGGTCGACGCATCCGACGCGGATCGGGTGGTGGTGAGCAGCGAGTTCTTCGCCGACGCCAAGCCGGCGGCGATGCGTGCCGTGGTCGATGACCTCGGGCCCGACCGTGTGCAAGTGCTGGTGACCTTGCGCCCGCTGGCCCGGCTGCTGCAGTCGCAGTGGCAGCAGTACGTGCAGGGCGGGCTGACAATGGGCTATGACGACTGGCTCGCCGAGATGTTGCGGAAACCACGTAGCGGCGTGTCTCCGACGTTTTGGTGGCGACACCGGCACGACGAGCTCATCGAGCGCTGGGCCGAGCTCGTGGGGACCGAGCGCGTCACGGTCGTCGTTGTCGACGACCGCGACCACGATCTGTTGCTCCGCGACGTGGAGCGACTGCTCGCCCTGTCGCCGGGAACGCTCCTCGCCGCCGAGGGGCAAGGGAACCGCTCGCTGACCCTCGGCGAGGTCGAGATCGTCCGGCAGTTCAACCTTCAGTTCCAAGACGCCGGGCTGAGCAAGACCCTGTATCAGCAGGTGATGCGCTTCGGAGCCGCCAGATATCTGCAGAATCGTGTGCCGGAGCGCGACGAGCCCCGACTCACAACACCACGATGGGCGCTGGAGCGGGCCGGTCGGATCGGTGGGCAGATGGCCGAGGCGATTGCGTCACGAAACGTCCGGGTGATCGGTGAACTCGATCTGCTCGCCTCCGTGCCGGTGGGCGGCCGGAGCGACGGCGAGCCACTCGAGGTCCATGTTTCTCCTGACGTCGCGGCGACGGCTGCGATGGGAGTTCTGTATGCCAGTGGGCTGCTCGACCTCGTTGTCGTCGACGAGCCGGCGGAGTACGTTCCCGGGATGCGCGCGGTGGCGACTTCCACGTTGGCGCGGGCCGTCGTCCGCCGGATTCAGAAGCGGGCCCGGGTACTCACAAACCAATTTCTACCCTGACCGGCGCGTGGGGGTGGGTGCCCTTCGCAACAGGCTCGGGGACATCCGGGTTGGCGTCGGACTCCGACCCCGGTGCGGCCCGCACGACGATCCCCTCGTCGAAGCACTAGCCCGTTCGCACCACCGTCCAAGCGCTCAACCGTGCGCGCCCCGGATGTCGGCGGTGTAACCATCGATGTCGCCAGCGGCGAACGATAGCGCGTGGCAGCGGATCCATGGCGGTGGCCGTGCCGAGCCGGTGCTGTGGGGCATCTGTTCATGCTCTGGCAGCTCGGGTGGAAGACTGCGCGACATGAGCGACCCCGAGACGAGCCACGCACCAGACGCCGAGGTCGTCGAGATCTGCCGTGACCTGATCCGGATCGACACGACCAACTTCGGGCCGCAACCGGGGCCGGGCGAGCGGCGTGCGGCGGAGCACATTGCCGGCCTGCTGGACGAGGTGGGCGTCGCGTCGCAACTGTTCGAGTCCGAGCCCGGTCGTACATCCTTGATCGCCGACTGGGCACCCGATGGTGTCGACACCGGCGTGAGCCCGCTGCTGATCCACGGCCATCTCGACGTCGTCCCCGCCAACGCCGACGACTGGAGCGTGCCGCCGTTCTCCGGTGAGATCACCGACGGCTGCCTCTGGGGCCGCGGTGCGGTCGACATGAAGGACTTCGACGCGTTGGTGCTCAGTGTGATCCGAGCCCGGGCCCGAGCCGGCATCGCCCCACGACGCCCGATCCGGCTCGCCTTCACCGCCGACGAGGAGGCGGGCAGCGGTCTGGGTGCGACCTGGCTGGTCGAGAATCATCCGGAGCTTTTCGACGGCTGTGAGGAGGCAATCGGCGAGGTAGGCGGCTTCTCGCTCACTGTGCGCGACGACTTGCGGCTCTACCTGATCCAGACTGCGGAGAAGGGGATGGCCTGGCTCGACCTGATCGCCGACGGGCGGGCCGGTCACGGGTCCTTCCGCAACCAGGACAACGCTGTGAGCGAACTGGCCGCCGCGGTGGCCCGGATCGGTGCGTACGAGTGGCCGCAGAAGATCACCGACGCGCAACGGGCGTTCCTCGACGCGGTCGCGGAGGCGTTCGGCATCCAGTTCGCACCCGATCGGGCCGAGGAGACGCTCGCCAGGCTCGGCAGCATCTCCCGGATGGTCGGTGCGACCATGTCCAACACGGCGAACCCGACAATGCTGAACGCCGGCTACAAGCACAACGTGATCCCCGGCCGGGCAACTGCGGCGATCGACGGCCGTTTCGTGCCGGGTGGTCGGGAAGAGTTCTTCGCCACGATCGAGGATCTGCTCGGGGACAAGGTGCGCTACGAGGTCGCGACCGAGAACGTCGCGGTCGAGACCCAGTTCAGCGGTGCGCTGGTCGACGCCATGCAGACTTGCCTGGCCGCCGAGGATCCCGGCGCGAGGGCGGTGCCCTATCTGATGAGTGGCGGCACCGATGCCAAGGCCTGGACGAAGCTGGGCATCCGCTGCTTCGGTTTCGCACCGCTGCGGCTGCCGCCGGAACTCGACTTCGTCGGGATGTTCCACGGCGTCGACGAGCGGGTTCCGACCGATTCGCTGGAGTTCGGTGCCCGGGTGCTGGACCGATTCCTGACTTCTGCCTGAGCCCGCCGATACGCTGGGCGCCAGCATGAGGAACGTCGAGTACGTCGTCGAGCGGATGCGGGTCGAACGCCACGTGTCCCGCACCGCCGTGCGCCGGCTCCTCAGCGAGCAGGCCGAGTACGGCGGCTGGGAACTGACCCGGTTG
>JBBSQJ010000190.1:0-6475 GCA_038257965.1 Propionibacteriales bacterium | reverse complement strand
GTCCTCGTCGGGCTGCTCGCCATGTATGCCGGATCGCTGATCCTGATGCGACGCAAGGCCCGCCAGCAGCCGCGGGCCCGCCTCCTCGTCGGCCGAGCTGTGGCTGGTGAGACGCCATGACCACCTCGTTCGTGATCTTGGCCGGCATCTTGACCGCGGCAGGACTGATCGCACTGGCCGTCGCGATCGCGCCCGCCACCCCTCGCCTCGCCGACGCCTTGAATCGGCTGGATCCGGACGGACCCCGATCCGGCATCGAGCCGATCGATCTGACGGCGATCACCCGATCCGATCGGCTCGGTAGTTGGGTGGTTCGTCGACTCCGCGTCCGGGTGTCCGATCGCACCCGAACCGCGCTTCGGGTGCAGGGTCGAACGATCGCGGAGTTCTACGGCGACAAGGCCGCGCTCGCGGTGACCGGTGCCGTGTTGCCGACCATCGTCGGCTTCATGGCGAGCTACGCCTTCGACCTTCCGCTGTACGTCCCGGCGATCGCCGCGCCCATCGGTGCCGGGATCGGGTTCATGGTGCCCGACCTGCAGCTCAGCCGGACGGCGAGGTCTGCGCAGTCCTCGGCGGTCGAGTCGTTGTTGACGTTCATCGATCTCGTCACGCTCGAGCGCTTGGCGAACGCCTCGGCCACCGAAGCGCTGCACAACGCCGCGCAGGTGAGCGACGCGCCGCTGTTCGTCCAGATGCGGACCGCGCTCGAACGTGCGAGGTTGGAGCAGCACCCGCCGTACGGTGAGTTGCGCAGACTGGCCGCGGATCTCGGCCTGCCCGAGTTGATCGACGTGGCCGACGTCATGCAACTGGACGAATCGGGCGCGGCTCTGTCCGGCGCCCTACGCGCTCGGGTTCGTGAGCTCCGCGACGCGCACCTGTCTCGAGAACAGGTCGCCGCGAGCGCCGCCGCCGAGGGCATGACCATCTACATGACGCTCCCCGCCCTCGTCTTCGGCGCGATCTTCATGGTGGCCGCCCTGATGCGACTGATCGGAACGTGAGTTCATCCGGATGAACGCGTTGGCCGAACGCAGCCAGGTGGCTCGGACCGAGCAGAAGGGAGTCAGACAGTGAACCGCATCGTGCGTGGTGTCGGTGCCCTGATGGGTCTGTTGATCGGTCTGCTCGGCGTGCCGATCGCGCTGATCCTGCTCGGCGCGGACGTGTGGCCGAACACGTGGGAACCTGCCGTGCTCGGCCGGGCGTTGCTGCGACCAGACGATGGACGGATCCTGCTCGGGCTGCTCACCGTCGTCGGCTGGACCGCCTGGCTGGTCTTCGCGGTCTCGGTGGTCGCCGAAGCGATCGGACTTGCCTCGCACCGTCGGCTCAGGCTGCGCATTCCATTGCTGGCGGCCCCGCAGCGTCTCTCGGCCGCGCTGTTGATCGCCGTGCTCGCGCTGGTCCCTCTCGCGCCGCTCGCCCACGCCGACCCGACGCCGAAGGCTCCGCAGCCCGAGCAGGGGCGGACACGTCACGCCCAGGTGAGTCAGTCACCACCCGAGGTCACAAATCGACCACCGTCCAGAACGCCGCCGAGAGCGGAACCGCCGACAGCGCAGGTCATCACCACGACGGCGGCCGACGCCGACCCCGACAAGAAGCCGGACCAATCCTCACTCGTCCACTCCGTCCAGTCCGGCGACGATCTCTGGACCCTCGCCGAGCGCTACTACGGCGACGGCATGAACTGGCGAAAGATCGCCAAGGCCAACGGCGACGTCCTCACCGGTGGGCCCGATCGACTCATCGTCGGCTGGAAGCTCACGATCCCTGGCGTCGCGGCGGCGCCGGACGGTGACGGGAGGACGACGACCGTACGTCGCGGTGACACGCTGTCCTCGATCGCCGACCAGGAACTCGGCGCATCATCGCGGTGGCCAGAAGTCTTCCGTGCCAACCGAGCCGTGCTCGAGGATCCTGACGAGCTCACGATCGGGACCACGCTGTCCATCCCCGCAGCCCACAAGGCGGCGACCGACGAGGACCGGCCTGAAGATTCCACCACCGAGGCGTCGAAGACCGCCAGAACAGGCTCTACATATCGGGCGCACCGTGATGGCGGCGGGGAGAAGCCGAGCGCGCCGGATCTGCGTCGGTCCTCCGATCAGGACCCGACCGCACATCTTGATCGTCCCGGCGCCCCGACCGAACGAACCGAGGCGCAGCCGTCGGCGACCGCGCCGGTGTCCCCGGCCACCGCACCCGCCTCCGCCCCCGAGACGACCGCTGACGATGGCAGAAGAAGGGAGATCACAGAGGGCGAAGCGGCACAGGGCCAGACCACGAAGGGCCCGACCACAAAGGGCCAGACCACAAAGGGCCAGACCACAAAGGGCCAGACCACGGGGGGCGAAACCGCGGAGAGCGAGACCACGCAGGACGGTGCTGCCTCGACCAGGGACCCCGATGAACTGCCCGACCTCGCAAGAGCGCCGATGACCGCCTTCGCCGGTATCGGCGGGCTGCTGGCCGCCGGGCTGATCGGAGCACTGGCGCACCGCCGTCGCCTACAGCTGCAGACGCGGCCCGTCGGCCGCCGGATCCTGCACGCTGATGACGCGACAGCGTCGGCGGAGGTTGTGCTCGGCGCAACTCAGCGGCCACTCGATCTCGGGGCGGTGGACACGGCGGTCCGAGCGATCGGCCTGCATTGCCGCCGCACGGGACAGCCCGTTCCGGGACTGAGCCTGGTCCGTTTCGACGAGGAGTCCATCGAGATCACCGTGACGTCCCCGGACGACGACGCACCGCTCGGCTTCACCCGTGAGCTCGGCGGTTGGTTCGTGACAGCGTCGGATGCGCTCTACCTGGCCAGCGTTCCGGGCATGGACGACAGCATCCGTCCGTATCCCAGTTTGGTGGAGCTGGGGGTGGACGAGGACCAGCGAAGCGTTCTGGTCAATCTGGAGGAGCTGGGCCTGCTCAGTCTCACTGGCGACCGCGAACAGGCCGACGACCTGCTCTCGGCCATGGGTCTCGCGCTCGCGTTCGCTCCGTGGGCCGACGAGATGATCTTGACGTTGGTCGGGGATCGCGCGGGACTGCCCCACGCCCTCGACAAGCACAACGTCACCACCACCGACGAGGTTGACGCCCTGCTGGACCATCTGGAGGCGCGCGCTCGTGCCCAGCGCGAGCAGCATCCCGACGGACCGGCCGGACACTTCCGGATCGACCCCGACCTCAGTGACCCGTGGGCACCCGAAGTCATCTTGATTCGTCGACCGCTCGACGGTGACCAGCAGCGAAGGTTCGTCGCCTTGGTCACCGACGATCCCCGCCCGACCATCGCGGTCGTCACGGTGGGTGAGATCGAGGGCGCGCCATGGACACTCGCGATCGGGGCTTCCGACGCGATGCTCCAGCCGGTCGACCTCCGCCTCACGCCGCGCCGTCTGCCGCGTACAGCGGAGGACACCGTGGTCTCGCTGGTCGCGGCGACTGGGAGCGTGGACACGACGCCGGCGCCGTGGTGGGCCGACGAGGAGGAACCGCCCGATCCGCCGCCGGACGGAACCGACTCGGGCAACGTCGCCCACCTCGCCAGGAGATCAGCGGGTTGGGCAACAGGAATCGACGAAGAGAACGGGCGGGACATGGCACAGAATCCGGTGATCGGGCGGGACACTCCGCCGGATCATCCCGTGCTGCTCATCCTCGGCCCGATCGACCTCGTCGGAGCTCGGGGTCAGCTCCCGCCGCGGGCAGCCAAGCAGTGTCTGGAGTACTGCGGCTGGCTGCTCGAGCATCCGGGGACGAGCGCCCAGGCCATGGGGACCGCGTTGCTGGTCGCCGAAGGCACCAGGCGCTCCAACATGAGCCGCCTGCGAACCTGGCTCGGCGCGGACGAAGAACAGCAGGCGTACCTGCCGGATGCCTACAGTGGTCGGATCTTGCTGCGCGCCTCGGTGAGTTCTGACTGGCAGCGACTTCAGATCCTCACCGCTACCGGGGTGAACCGGACCAGCGACAACGGCCTGAGGTCGGCGTTGGAGCTCGTCCGTGGCGCGCCGCTGGCCGACGCAGCACCCGGCCAGTGGCACTGGGCGGAGGAACTGCGCACGGACATGATCTCCGCCGTCCGCGATATCGGCGTCGAGCTGGCCGGACGAGCCAACGAGGCCGGTGAGCTGGATCTGGCGCGATGGTCGGCGGCCCGCGCGTTGGCGGCCGCTCCCGGCGACGAGTTGCTGATGGCAACCCGCATCCGCACCGAATACCTCGCGGGCAACCGTGCGGAGACCGAGCGACTGACCCTGCAGCTGGCGGCCCAGGCCCGCACCCTGGGAGTCGACCTCGACCCGGAGACCGTGGAGCTGCTCCAGCAGGTGCTGGAAGGACGAGTACGCGCCCGGCTGGCCTAAGGAGCCTGTCTCGGCCGCCGGTGATCGTTGCCGAGGGTGATTGCCGGCGCGGCTCGGAGTATCCGCAAATGTCGGTGGCAGGTGATTGGCTGTTCGAGTGAGCGTCCAGTACTACACGGCAGCGAGTCTCGACGGCTTCATCGCCGACTCGGAAAACTCACTGAGCTGGCTGCTCCAGTTCGGCGAGGGGGGCGACACCGGCTATGCCGAATTCATCGCCGACGTCGGCGCGCTCGTGATGGGCTCGACGACCTACGAGTGGGTCTTCCGCGAGCTCGGGTTGGCCGAAAAGCCGGAGGCGTGGCCGTACGAACAGCCGGCCTGGGTGCTCAGCACGCGTCAGCTGCCCAGCGTCTCGGGCGCGGACCTCCGGTTCGTCTCCGGGGCGATCCGCGATCTCTACCCCCAGCAGCTATCCGCCGCTGCCGGCCGCAACGTCTGGATCGTCGGCGGCGGTGACCTCGCCGGCCAGTATGCCGACGCCGGCCTGCTCGACGAGATCATCGTGGATGTCGCCCCCGTCACCCTCGGCGCGGGAGCGCCACTGCTCCCCCGCAGAATCGCGACACCACCCCAGCTGGGGCTGGTCGAGGCCCGGGTCAACGGCGGAGTGTTCGCCCGGCTGCACTATTCGGTCGACCGGAGCGGCGCCGCCGACGAGTCGGTGGCCGAGCCCGGGGTAGTGGCCGAGCCCGGGTAGTGGGCGAGCGTCACGACCGGACGAGCCGGGCGATGGCGGCCGAAGCCTCTTTGAGTTTGGCGTCGGCGTCCTCGCCGCTGGCGACGGCTCCGCGCACGCAGTGGTCCAGATGGTCGTCCAGCAGACCCAGGGCGACCGACTGCAGCGCGCTGGTCATCGCCGAGACCTGAGTGAGGATGTCGATGCAGTACTTCTCGTCCTCCACCATCTTCTGCAGTCCACGCGCCTGGCCCTCGATCCGCCGCAGCCGACGCAGGTATTCCTGCTTGTTGCTGATGTAGCCGTGGTGGCGCCCATCAGCGCCGCCGTCAGGGACAACGGCCTGTGTGTCTGGTCGTGCCTCGTCCTGCACCGGACCTCCTCGCCCATCGATTGATACCCCCCTAGGGTACACCACATCCGCTTTATGTTATCCCCAACGCCTGTGGGTAACTCGACGCCACACGCGAGCGCGGGTGCCGCCCGACGGAGATTCGGGGCGGCTGATGATGATGGGCCCCAATTGTTCTCCACCGCTAGGGTGCGGTGAATCCGCAGGTCAAACCCATGTCAAGAACAACTGACCACGGTTGTCACCAGCTTCGTACCCAGCCGGTGCACAAGGGCTCCGCGTGTCTTTCACAGCAGCCGGCTAGTTATTCACATCCCCTGTGGATAACTAGACTCCCGGGGCTAGGCGACACGCCGACCGGGCGCGTACGTTAGCGCGAGCCCGGTCCGAGCACGATCTCGGCGACACCGCTACAGAACTTGTCGGTGCCGCTCCTTAGTCTGGCCGTAATCGAACTCAGATTCGATCAGACCGAGCTCGGCTGGACCGAGGGCAGTTCGTCGAAGTGGAGGAGAGTGCGTTGAGCGTTGCCGAGGTGGGTACCTACGCCGAAGAGTCTCCCCGATCCCTCGATCGCACACCGCCGCAGGACCTCGCGGCCGAGCAGTGCGTGCTCGGGGCGATGATGATGAGCAAGGATGCCATCGCCGACGTCGTGGAAGCCTTGCGCGGCAACGACTTCTACCGCCCGGCGCACGAGATGATCTTCGCCGCTGTCATCGACTTGTACGGCCGTGGCGAGCCCGCCGACGCGATCACGGTCGGCGACGAGCTCACCAAGCGTGGCGAACTGACCCGCTCCGGCGGGCTCACCTACCTGCACACCGTGCTGTCCACCGTGCCGCTGGCGGCCAACGCCGGCTACTACGCCGAGATCGTCCGGGAGAAGGCGATCCTGCGCCGGCTGGTTGACGCGTCATTGCGGATCAACCAGATGTCGTACGCGGCCGAGGGCGACGTCGACGACATCGTCGACCGTGCCCAGGCCGAGGTCTATTCGGTCACCGAGCGCCGGGCCAGCGAGGACTTCAAACCGCTGGCCGAGCTCATGCAACCGACCCTGGACGAGAT
>JBBSQJ010000189.1:0-6526 GCA_038257965.1 Propionibacteriales bacterium | reverse complement strand
GGGCCGCACCCCCACCTGGCTCGGGGCGGTTGTGTGTCCGACAACTCGAGGGTGGGACGCCTAGACCTCGTTGACCGGGATGCGGTGGAGCACGTGGGCCGGCTTGAGCTGGGCGACGAGGGCCTCCAGCCGCTCCGTGTCGACCGGGTCGTCCTCGGTGGACTCGACGACCACCACGATGGCGGGCCGATGCTCGCCCGGCAGCTCCGCCCCGGGCTCGGCCGACCAGGTCGCGGCGCCGGTCTCGAGCACCTGTACGTCCATCCCGAGCGCCGCCTCCAAGGCGAGCTCGATGCCGCGACGGGTGCCACGGATCGCGTGCAGCTCGCCCGCGGAGGCCAGAAGCTTGCGTTGCAGGTCCAGATCCTCACCCGGGTCGACCTCCATCCCCAGCCAGTGACCGAGCCACGGCAACATGTCGGGCGGGGTGGTCGCCAGATCGAGGTAGGCCGGGAACGCGTCGAGACTGATCAGCACGGGTGCCAACACCTCGTCGAGCCCGGCGCACAGCTGCTGGGCGAACGGGTCCTCGCGGATCATGGCGGGCAGCGTCGGCGCCAGCGGCACCGCGCTCTGGATTCCGTCGATCGTCCCCCTCATCGGTTCACCCCCTCCTCCCCATCTACTCCCCGGAAAGTGGGCGCTCGTGACAGCGACACGCCGGTAAATCCTGCAACACGTGCACAGTTTCCGGGGCCCGGGGGGCGGCGGCTCACTTGCGGACCCTGACCTGGTGCTCGAAGGAGTAGACCAGCGCGGTCGCGGCGATGTCGATCCGTTGGGT
Source organism: Propionibacteriales bacterium (assembly GCA_038257965.1). Lineage (GTDB taxonomy): Bacteria > Actinomycetota > Actinomycetes > Propionibacteriales > Propionibacteriaceae > Microlunatus. Next base: position 5,742 of record JBBSQJ010000189.1, on the reverse strand, counting down.
GGCTGCGCCGCGCCGCCCGGTGAACGGCTCCGCGGGGACGATCGCGACGCTGACCTCGCGGGCCATGTCGACGCCCGGGATCCGGGCCAGTGCGGCATGGACCTCGTGAGACTGCACCGAGCGGCCGAACGGCCAGCCTCTCCCGTCCGGCCCGCCGACCAGGGGGTGATAGAGGGTGTAGAGCGCGCGCAGCACCTCCGACCGGACCTCGCCCGGATCGAACAGCGGCCGGCAACTCACGCTCACCACCGCGGTCAGCCAGGCATAGTCGGGCGGCTGCACCAGCAGCCGGGTGCCGACCAGTCGACGTGCGTCCAGGCTGTTCGCGATCCGCTCGAGGGTGGCGGCCGGTGGGTCGAGGTCGGCTCGGTTGATCCGGCCGAGCTCGTCACTGGCCACCTGCGGCACGACCAGCACCCGGACGCCCGCTCCACCGTCTGCGGTGTCGGCCACACAGTGCACCCGGGCGGCGTCCGGTGCGATGTCATGCGCCAGCTGCTCGAAGTCCTCCGCCGTGACGGCCCGACCACGCGAGCGGAGGAGCAGCGGCCCGCGGGTCTTGGCGTCCGCCAGACTCTCCGACTCCGCGCCGCCGATGGCGGGCACCCGATTCTCGACCCGGCTCACGTAGGGAACGGACGTCTTGAGCACCCGGACGAGCCCGCGACCGACGTTGCCGGCCTGACCGCCCCCGGTCCGGTACGCCTCCAACCTCAACACCGCACCCGCCGGCGGGATGGCCCCGTAGTAGATCAGATCGTTGTCGGCGTCACGGACCGCCGGTCCGAACTGGATCTCACCTGCGTACCGATCGATCCGGAAGTGGCGGTCGGACGGGCCGGACAGGGCAAAGTGCGGGACCTCGGTCCAGACCTGGCTGGAATCCCCCTGGATCGCGGTGATCCTGGCCGGTGACTCCGACGGCAACACCGGACGCTGCTGCAGGGTGAACTTCTGAGCCGGTGTGCCGTCGGACCGGCCCAGGACCTCGCCGCGAACGACCTCGGCGTGAATGGTCGGGGCCGTTCCGCCGATCGTGAATGCCGAGACGGACAGGATCTGCGGTGAGGCCGTGTACGTCGGCTGGTCCGGCTCGGCCTCGATCAACCGACACCGCAGCCAACCGCCTCGCTGCCGGGCGATGATGGAGGTCTGGTGCCCACCGGGCACGTGCAGGATCACGTCGCCGGGCTTGTTCAGTCCGCCCGTGTCGTCGGACCCGATCTCGCACGGTGCCCAGCCACCCTCGGTCCACGCCTCCCAGACCACCGGCGGCCGCCGCGGGTCGACGCCACGACCCGACACCTTGCAGTCCATCCGGACCACGACGGCGCAGTACGGCACCGCCTCGGACAGTCCGATCAGCAACGCATCGCCGACCACCGGGGAGGCAGAGAAGCAGCGGAAACCCCCCGGTCCGGCGAGCGCGGCCGTCATGTCGGCGGGGGCCTCGGCGGCCGGATGGGCGCCGGCGTGAGCGAACGAGCACGGCACGATCTCGAGCTGCCGGGTCGTGCTGAACACGATCGGGTCGGCGACGTCGGTCCGGGCCGTCGCGACCTGGGTCTCGGCACGTACGATCACCGGCTGCGGCTGCGGGGCGGACAGCTAGAGAGTCACCTCGCCACGAGCGGCGGCCGGTGGCCGTAGCTCCACGCCGATCAGTTCCAAGAACTTGACGTAGTGCAGGTCGGGCACCCGGTTCAGCCGGTAGATCAAGGCCTCGACCATCTGCTCGAACGCCTCGATCAAGGTCACCCCCGGGTCGGACACGTTGTGGTCGGTCCAGGTCGGGCAGCGCTGCTGGACCAGCCTCTTGGCGTCATCGACCAGGTCCTGGAAGCGCCGGTCGTCGAGGTTCGGTGCGGGGAGCATGATCAGAAACCTCCGGAGGAAAGCGATGGCGGCATGGTCGGCGAGGCGGCTGGGTAGAGTGCCGACCCGGGCAGCTCGACCGGTATGCCGTTGGATCGGGGAGCGATCAGGACCGGTTGGCCCGAGGGGTTGTTCGGGCCGATGGCGAGCAGGGTGGACTCGCCCTCGTCCGGGATGACGTAGAACGGGAAGACCAGGTTGCGTGGATCGTTGAGTCCGCGGATCGCGTAGCCGATGTCGACATACAGCACTCCGTCGTTGATCCGGTCGAAGCTCACCACGACCTCGGTGATCTCGATCCTGCTCTCCCACCTCTCGAGGGCTTCGCGGACGTCGTAGGCGATCTGTCCGGCGGTCGCGGAGTTCGCCGGCCCGAAGACATGATCATGGATGCGGCAGCCGAAGTCGGGACGCATCGGTCGCTCGCCGATGGCGGTGCCCAAGATCAGCCGGATGGACTGCTCGATCTCCCGCTCCCTGGTGACCAGCGCGATCCGGCCGCTGGCGTCGGCCCCCAACGGGTAGGACCAGCCGGCACCGATGAAGTCGACCTCGTACATTTCCCTGCCTCCGCCGCTAGTTGATCTTGACCATGGCGCCGCTGATGGTGGTCATGGCACCGCCCTTGAGCTCTGCGGTGGTGTTGCCCTTGACGCTCACACTCAACCCTTCGACCGTGACGGCTCCGTTGCTCTTCATCGCCACCGACCCGCTGCCTCCGTCGACCTGGACGCCCTGGGTGGCGTTCATCTTGATCGAACCGGCCTTCATGGTCAGATCCGAGGTCTTGGCGTCCAAGGTGATGCCTTGGCTTCCCTCGATCAGCACCTTGCCGTCGGCGTGCACGGTGATCGTGGTGTTGGTCTTGTCGAGGAAGATCAGGAACTTCTCGTCCTGCGTCGCCAGCCGGATGCCTTCCTTGCTGCCGTCTTGATCGAGCAGATCGATCCGGTGTCCCTTGCGAGAGACCAGCGAGCGGCGGTTGATGGCGCCGGAGCCGCCGTCGATGAGATCGTTCGGACCGGCCGGCATGGTGTCGATGCCGTTGTAGAGACCACCGAACACGACCGGGCGGTCGAAGTCCTGCTGCTCGAAGCCGACCAGGACCTCGTCGCCTACCTCGGGTAGCGCGATCCAGCCACGGTCCTTGCCGGCGCCCTGACACACGACCCGGGCCCACCCGCTGACGTAGTCGGCCGACAGCCACGGGTACTTCACCTTGACCCGGCCCAGCTTGTCCGGGTCGTGGACGTCGGTGACCTGGGCGATCACCACGCCGGCCGGGGTCTGCCGGGACCGTGAGCCGCCGGAAGCGAGACCCAGCAGGCTTCGGTCCTGCTTGCCGGTCACCGTGATCGCGGTGGTGTAGCCGGTCGTCGGATCGAAGCGGTGCCGGGCGCTGGTGATCGTGTACTTGCCCTCGAACGGTGCGCCGAGACCCTCGATGCTCACCTTCTTGCCGGCCTTGAGCTCTGGGTTGCCCCGGGCCAGACCCTCGAACTCGGCAAACGCCGCGGCCTTCTCGTCGGCCAGCGCCTTGGCGGCCTGATCGACCTCGTTCTGCGTGCGGTACGGCACATCGGTGGACACGTACGTCGGATTGCCGAACGCACTCGCCATGTCGGTCGGCTTGATGGTCGACAGCTCGACGCTCGACGTCTTGGCCGGTGCGTTGCCGACCAGCGCGTTCTTCTCGGCGACGTTCCAGCCCCGGACCTCGACCTGGCCCACCTGCTGGGCCGACGTCAGGATCGACCGGAACCGGATCAGCTCCTCACCAAATTTCAACGAGGGCGGCGTTCCCGAGCCGTCCGCGGACGGCGCGGCGAAGGAGAAGGACCCGCTGCGCACGGTCAGGTCCATGCCGGTGTCGCGGGCCAGCTGGGTGAGGATCTCCCAGTCGGTCTGGCCGGCCTGGCTGACGAACGGAAAGACCGTACTGGTGCTGTCCACCTTGCCGACCTTGAGACCGGCCCGTTTCGCCACCTGGGAGGCGATGTCGGACGCCGTCATCTGGACGTAGCTGACGGTTCGTCGGTCGCGGAACAGCCGGTGTGCCGGGTCGTAGCCGCGGATCACGGTGAACGTGCCGCCGGTGTCGAACTCGAGCTCCAACGCGGTGATCTCCGCCTCGATCAGCGTGGTCGGGCTCGAACTGGTCGCGATGTTGACCTTGACGGTGAGCTTCCCGCCGACCTTCGCGTTGCTCTTGGACAGCACGATCCGCTCGGGATCGCGGAACCGGATGGCGAACATGTCCGGTAGTCGCTGGCTGTCCTCGACGTACGCCGATGTCAGCAGCGGAACGAGATCCTCGGGCAAGGGCGAGCCGTCGATCTCGACCAGGCACATGCTGCCGGTCATCCGGTCACTCCCATCTCTTCCAGCGACGGCAGGAGAATCGTCCGTCCGGTCGGCAGCCGGAGCGGGTCGTCGATGCGGTTGTACGCTGCCAGCGGCCGCCAATGGGTGGGATCTCCGTACTCCGCATACGCGATCGACGCGAGGCTGTCGCCGACGATCGTGCGATGGACACGCCGGATGCTGTCACTGCCGGAGGTGGGATTCTGCCGAGGCGGAGATCCGGGCATCTCCTCCATCGACACGCTGCACACGGCTCGGATCGGCATCCCGTTGGGGCGGAACAGCGTGTACTTCGCGCTGACCGATGTCACCACCGCTGGGAACGTCGAGATCTTGTCCCAGTGCAGGACGACCAGGGGCGGTGTCGGCTTCTTCTGGCCCGCGCTCTGCGTGGTGGGCACGCAGCAGCCGAAGAGCTTCTCGACGACCTCCATCACCGATCCGTCCGAGCTGCCGGTGGCGTCGAAGAACATCTCCACGGTGAGCTTGCACGGGTCTGACCCGGTGAACTCCGGCGGCGGCGCACTCTTGGAACCCTTGGCGGGCTTGCGCTCCCACTTCGCCGACTTGGCGATCGTGACTTCCTTGGGGTTGAACTGGAAGGCGATCGTGTCTTGCTGGGCGCCGGGCTTGTAGCCTCCGGGGGCGGGACTGGGCGCGTAGACGACCAGCTCGGCCTTGTTCATGGTCGGCCGGCCCTTGACCTCCACACCACCCCCGCTGCCGGGCGCGGCCATCGGGCCCGGGCTGCCGGCCAGGGCGATCGCGGCGGTCATCGACCCACTCCGTTGCTCGGCAGGAACCCGTGATGGGCGAGCTCGAGGGTCTCCATCGCGACCTTGGGTGAGTCGAGATTGAGGCTTGGGCCGCTCCAACGTACCGGCATCACACCGTCGAGACTCCAGCTGGCGACCACGGTGCCGTCGGCGGTCATCGCGCTGATGCATGCGGTCTTCCGGGTGACCTGCTGGGCGAAGCTCACCAGCCAGTCGGTGATCAGGTGGCTCTCCCGGCCGACCGGTCGGGTCAGCTTCACGTTGCTGTACTTGATCCGACTCGGCAGCTGCCAGATGAACCCGTTGTTGCCCCCCTCCTCGCGCTGCTCCATGACGACCTCCACGCCGAGGCCTTCGCAGGTGCTGAAGAAGCCGAGTTGTTTCTCGTCCACGAGGACGTTGAAGCAGACACTCACGGCGGGGTCGGTGGTTGGGTCCTTCGGGTCGGAGATGCCCTTGGCGGCAGCCATCTCGTGTCTCCTGTTCTCTCTCGGGTCACGGTCTCAGGTCGGTGAGGAGGCCGGCCCGCTCGCGGTCCTGCCACAGCTCGGCTCGTAGCCGCGCCGTCAGTGGTTCGTACAGGCGCCGGGCCATTTCATCGAGGTCGGCGCCGCTCGCTCCCGCAGGCGCGGGGCCGGTGGTCGGCGCAGCGGGAGCTGCCGGCGCTGTCGACTCGCCGTCCGCCGCTAGCTGGACTTCGGTCGCGGCCGACGGCTCAGGCGCCTCG
>JBBSQJ010000188.1:0-6569 GCA_038257965.1 Propionibacteriales bacterium | reverse complement strand
TTGAGCGCAGGCGTCTTGGTCTTGCTCACCTTGTCCGCGCGGCCCTTCCGGACCAACTGCTGAATTGTGGGCACCGCGTTGTTCTCTTTCCTTCGTGACAGTCTGTGGTGGCGCGAACCACCGACCGGAGTTATCCGGATCGGAGGTTCACCGGGCGAGCACGAGCCGCACCGGCAAACCGTCGTCCCAGTCACCTGGTTGGAGCAGCACCTGGTCAAAGGCACGCGCAAGGAGTCGGGCAAGCCCGAACACAAGGATCTAGGTTATCCGCTCGCCCAAGTCCGGTCAAAGCGCGTCCGTACGATCGGGAGTCCCGAAAGTGTCGCAGCATCCGGGCGGCATCGAACTTGCGGGAGAAGGCGCTGGTCAACGGGCCATTCGGGACAGGACACCGGCCGGTGGCACGCAGTGATGGGGCGTTTTCGAAGAACTCGGCCTGCAGCGGCGCAGGACGCGCCGCGTCAAGGAGCCATCACCGGGAGCGACAGCCAGTGAAGTTCGCGCGGGCAACGGCAAACCGTCACTCGGCGAACCCCGTCAGCGTGGCGGCTTGCTGCGCCCCGATCGCGAGCCGCATCACCTCGAACGTGTGCCGCTGCGGGCAGGCCGTCTCGGTGCGGTTGATCACATCCTGCACGAGATCGGGGTAGTAGCTCAGCACGACGTCGGAGCAGTCGACATACGCGATTCCCGATCCGTCGACGACGAAGAGATGATCTCTGCCGGGCCGCCCGGCGATGTCGACGTACTTGCGGAGCTCGATGTAGCCCTCGGTGCCCAAGATCATCAACCTGCCATCGCCCCAGGTCGGCAGTCCCTGCGGGGTGTACCAGTCCACCCGGACGTATCCGTGGGCGGCCGCCGACCGCAACGTGGCCTCCCCGAAATCCTGCATGCTGGGCGACTCGGGATGGGTGTAGTTGGCGACGGAACTCGAGACGACCTCGGCCGTCTCCGAGCCGGTGAACCACAAGAACTGGTCGATCTGGTGGCTTGCGATGTCGGTGATGATGCCACCGGTGCGATGCCGGTCGTAGAACCACTCCGGACGTCCCTCACCGCCGGCCAGATGGGCTCGGTCTCCCTCCCGGTGCGGCCCGAGACCCAGCGTCTGGACGACCCGACCGATCCGACCCGCCTTGACCAGCTCACCCGCCTTGATCGCACTGCGCACCTCGAACCGCTCCGAGAAGGTGACCGACCAGAACCGACGCGAGTCCGCGACCGCACGCTCGATCTCGTCGAGTTGGTCGAGGGTGATGCAGCCGGGCTTGTCCGCGACGACATCCTTGCCCGCCCGAAGCGCATGGAGGGCGATGGCTGCCCGACGGTCGGGAACAGCGGCGGTCACGATCAGGTCGACAGACGGGTCCGCGAGCAGCGATTCGGGATCGTCGCTCCATGCTGCGTCCGGCCAGCGTTCGCGCGTGGATCGCGCAACGGCGGCGCTCGAGTCGTCGGAGCTGAGTCCGACGAGCTCACAGCCCTGAGCGAGCAGGCCCGCGATCTGCCCGAAGGCATGGGCGTGGTCCAAGCCGACCGCAGCAAAGCGGATCGTCGGATTCGGTTCGGCCGGTGAACTCACAGGTAACTTCCTCGGGGTCGGCGCACGGTCAGTCCAGTTCGATCAGCCGGTGGGCGCGGACGTTCTCGCGGATCACGGGGTCGAGATCTTCGCCCGCTGCGAGCAACGACCGGAGCAGGTCCCCCTCGGTGGTGGTGGCCCGGAACACCAGCGAGATCGTGACGTCGTGTTCGGGTCGGTGGATCACCTCGATCGGGTCGTCGGCGACCACCCATCCGGGGTGGACCACGCTCAGGTAGGCACCCGGCCTCGCGGCGGCGGTGAATCGCTTGAGCCAGCCGGGTTCGCCGATCCAGCCACGGAAGGTGGCGCACGGGATCCGTGGTGTGGTCACCTGCAGAACCAGCTCAGGACCGACTCGCCAGCGCTCCCCCACCAACGCCTCGTTGACCTCCAGGTCGCGGGTGGTGAGATTCTCACCGAAGAAGCCGTTGGCAAGGCTGCGACCCAGTGTTCGCTCCCAGTCGTCGAGATCCTCGCGCTGGAACGCGTACACGGCTTGGAGGTCGCCTCCGTGGTGCTCGACATCTCCGATGAAGTCGCCGACCAGCCCGCTGCCCAGGCCACTGGTCCTCGGTCCCGGGGACCGGACCTCGACCGGGCCGTCGGCAGGGAGCTTTTCGATGCCGGTGTGCCTGGACTGCTTGTGCGGGTTCGGGGCGGGCCGGCCGATGTTGACCGAGTCGATCACTGCCACGTCGACAGGCTACGCGGTCTCCTCGGTTGCCTTTGCGGCGACGAACCCGACCGATCGCCTCTCGATCCGAGCACACCATCGTCACGCTCGCGCCGCAAGACGCGACCAGGAGCAACCCGCACCGCACCATCGTCACGCCGTGCTGGAGGACGACGGCTGGGGAGAGGAGCTCGCAATCCCGCCCGAGGGGATCCCTTGGTTCAGGCTGGATATACGTCGATCTCGGACGCCTTCACGCTGGCCCACAGCTGTCCGCCGAGCCGTAGCTCGAGATCGGCGAGTGCGGCCTGGGTGATCTCGGCGACGAGCGAGCTGCCCGGTCCCCAGACATCGGCGACGTCCACGCGTACGCCGTCGCCGTGTGGCTCCAGCCCGCGGATCGTGCCGGACCAGACGTTGCGAGGACTGCCGTGCCGGCGATCGAGGAACAGCGATACCGCTGCCGGCCGGAAGGCGACCAGGCAAGGGCCGTCGAGCGGCTCCGCAGCCTGCAGGACCGCTCCGGTATCGAGGGTCACCTCGCGCCCCCGGGCTCGTCCGGAGGCGAGATTGAGTCCGACCAATCGGGCGACGTAGTCGGTCCGCGGCCGTCGGGTCACCTCCGCCGGAGCGCCGGTCTGCACGAGGTGGCCGTGCTCGATCACGACCAGGCGGTCCGCGAGGACGATCGCGTCCACCGGATCGTGCGTCACAAGGATGGTTGCTCCGCCGAACTCGGCGAGCTGACGTCGTAGCTCGCCCCGGACGAGCACCCTGGTGCGTGCATCGAGGGCGGCGAGTGGCTCGTCGAGAACGAGCAGATCGGGCCGGACAGCCAGGGCGCGGGCCAGTGCGATCCGCTGGGCCTGTCCGCCAGACACCGCGGTGGGGCGGGCATGGGCGAGCTGCGCAACATCGAGCCGCTCCAGCTGTGCGCCGGCCAACTTGCGCGCCGTTGCGCGAGGAATTCCCTGGCTCCGGAGGCCGAATGCGACGTTATCCAGCACGTTCAGGTGCGGAAACAGCAAATAGTCCTGGAAAACCACGCCGATCCGGCGTTCGTACGGTGGTAGGTGCACCCCGCTCGCCGCGTCGGCCAGGACCCGTCCCGCCAGCTCGATCCGGCCGTTGTCCAGGGCGAGCAAGCCGGCCAGGGTACGGAGCACCGTGGTCTTGCCTGATCCGTTGGGACCGAGGAGTACCACGACCTCGCCCGGCTCGACCGCGACATCGAGATGCACCGAGAACCTGCCGCGGGTCGCACGCATCTCGGCCCCAAGACCGGCTACCACCGGCTCACCCAGCGTTCCCGGAGAGCAACGAGCACGACGATGGAAACGAACAGCAGCAACACTGAGAGCAACAGCGCCGAACCGAGGTCGGACTCGAGCGCAAGATAGACCTCCAGCGGCATGGTGCGGGTCGTGCCGGGAAAGCTTCCGGCAAACGTGATCGTCGCTCCGAACTCACCCAGCGCCCGCGCCCAGGCCAGCACGGCACCGGCAGCGAGTCCTGGCCAGACCAGCGGCAGGGTCACCCGACGGAAGACCGTCATCGGGCGGGCTCCCAAGGTCACGGCCGCCTCCTCGTAGCGTCGGTCCGCTGCTCGAAGGGCACCCTCGACCGACAGCACGAGAAAGGGCAGCGCCACGAACGTCTGGGCCATCACCACGGCGTACGGGGTGAAAGGCAGGGCGAGGCCGGTGAGCCCGTACAAAGGCTTGCCGAGGATGCCGCTCCGGCCGAACACCATCAACAGCGCGACCCCGCCGACCACCGGTGGTAGGACGAGCGGCACCGTCACCAGCGCGCGCAGTGTCCCGGCGATCCTCAGCCCTGGACGGGCGATCAGCCAGGCAAGGGGGACGCCGAACAGTATGCACAGCACCGTCGCCGCAGTCGCGGTGACCAGCGACAATCGCAGAGCCTGCAACGATCCTTCGCTGGTCAGCACCCCCCAGGCATCGCCCCAGGGCGCCCGGATCAACAGCCCTAGCATCGGCAGCACGAGAAAGCCCAGCGCGAGCGCCGCCGGGACGGTCAGCAGCCAGGGGATACGGCCCTGTGCGGGGCTACGGCCCTGCGCGGGGCTACGGCTGGCCAAACCCCGCCTTGGTCAGGACAGACTGCCCCTGCGCTGACAAGACGTAGTCGACGAAGGACCGGGCCAGCTCGGGCGATGCGCTGGCCTTCAGCGTTGTGATCGGATAGCTGTTCACCACCTTGGCTGCCTCGGCGAACTCGATCCCCTGGACCTTGTCGCCGGCCGCGATCACATCTGTCTTGTAGACCAGCGCCGCGTCCACCTCGCCGAGTTCCACCTTCTGCAGGGTGGCCTTGACGTCGGACTCGAGGGTATCGGGCTTCGGGGTGATGCCCGCCAGCCGGAACACCTCGGTGGCCGCAGCCCCGCAAGGGACCTGTACGGCACACAGGGCGATCTTCTTGCGCTGATCGGCGAAGTCCGTCAACCCCGTGACATTTGCCGGGTTGCCCTTCGGAACCGCGATCTCGAGCGTGTTCGTGACGAAGGTGACCGGGGCGCCGGCGTTGTGGCCGCCCGCGGAAACCGTCTTCATCGTCGCGTCGCTGGCGGCGGCGAACACGTCCGCCGGTGCGCCCTGGTTGATCTGGGTGGCCAGAGTGGCACTCGAACCGAAGCTGAACCTCACCTTGGTCCCGGGGTGATCGGCCTCGAAGCCGTTGCCGATCCGGGTGAAGGACTCGGTCAGCGAGGCTGCGGCGAACACGGTGACGTCGCCGCTGGAGGCAGCGGGGCTGGTCTCGGCGGACGAGCCCGGACCGTGAGCTGTCTCAGTGCCGCAGGCGGCGACGGTGAGCAGGCAGACTCCCATGACGGCGGCACGCAGCCGCGATCTGATCTTCACGTGCTGGGGACTTCCACGACGACGTGGGTGGACTTGACGCAAGCGACGGCGAGCACTCCCGGCTCCAGACCCAGCTCCTCCGCAGCCTCGGTCGACATCAGCGAGACAACCCGGAACGGACCGCACTGCAGGTCGACCTGGGCCATCACCGTGTCCTTGGTCACCCTGGTGACCAACCCGGTGAACCGGTTACGCGCGCTCTCGGCGACAGGTGTGCCGAGCTCGGGCGCGGTGGCGATCTCCTGCGCAAGCACCGCCAACTGAGCGCCGTCGAGTGTGGTCGGTCCAGCGTCGGAGCCGGGTGTCAGTCGTCCGGACTCGACCCACCGACGTACGGTGTCGTCGGAGACGCCTAGCAGACTTGCGGCCTGTGAGATCCGAAATTGCGGCATGAGCCCACTCTAAAGCCTCCGCATCCGCGAGCGCTTCGGCCGAGCGACTCCATATTGACGCCAAGGCCAGGCCCGTTCGAGCGCACGGGTGATCGACGTGGATCCGGCAGCCGTCGCCTGCTGACGCGGGAGCTGATCAGTGACCGCTGACCCGGTTGTACGTCCCGGCCAGGAACTGTGAGACGGCACCTTCGTCGGCGGAGCCGAGGGTTATCCGGTAGTCGAGGTGCTCCTGCGTCGCGCGGAACCGGTGGACTGCGGTGCCGCGAACCGTGGTCTTCACCAGGGCAAGCTCACCGTCGACCCAGCCACCCACGGCCGGAACCGGTGGCTCGCCGTAAGAATCGAAGAACCACCACCAGATCTCCTCCGCTTGGGCGAGGAACACGCCGTGTCCGTAGAACTCCAACCCGTCCTCACGGACCTGGCGGTAATCCTGAACGACGACGCAACCGCCGGCCTCGTGCTTGAACCGCAGCGCCGCCCTGGTCACCGAGGCCGGAGCCCACGGCGACGCCTCCTGCTGCTCGGCGCCCTGCCAGTCCCCGAGCAACGGGGACATGAGCTCCGTGATCGACATCCGCTCAGCCTAGGGCGATCGGGCGGTTCGGGCGGACCCGGCACAGGATTTGCTGGGCGTTGTAATGGCCAGTCCCCGGTGGCGCTTCGCTATACAAGCATGTAGTATCTAATACATGCGTGTTGTTGAGGACGCTCTTCCCCGGGAGAAGCACGACCTCACCGCGCGGACCAGGCTGCGCGATGCGGCCTTGGAGTGCTTCGCGGTGGACGGCTTCGACGTTTCCGTGCGAACCATCGCCGATCGTGCCGGAGTCAGCACGGGACTGATCAGACATCATTTCGGGTCGAAGGAGGCACTCCGGATCGAATGCGACGAGCACGTGTTGCGCACCATCCGAGAGCTGAAACGGGCTACGCTGGGCGCGCCGCCCGGGACGCTCTTGGCACAGCTCGCGCAGATCCGGCACTACAGCGCATACGTCCTCTACATCCTGCGCAGCGTCCGC
>JBBSQJ010000187.1:0-6724 GCA_038257965.1 Propionibacteriales bacterium | reverse complement strand
GATCAGATACTTGCGTGCCATGCTGTCGTCGCCGTGGCACGAGGAGCACGCGTTCCAGCCCATGTGGTGCAGCTCGTCGCCGATGTCGGGCATCTCCAGGCGGCTGATCACCTGCCCGAACGCGTCGCTGGTCTCGTCGACGTCGATGGTGGCCAGGTAGTCCGGCTTCTCGACACCGGTGCCGGTGTAGATGCAGATCGTGTACACGACCTTCTCGCGTTCGGCTTTGATGGCCTCTTGCGGCGAGGCGTACCCCGGCCCGCAGCACTCCCCGTTGGCTGACATGACATTCTCCTCCGGTAGCGATCTCAGCGTTGTCCGAAGCTACCAGTCCGCTGATCGCGCTTTCGAGAGCCGCTCCCCAGTGTGTTCGTCAACCGGGCGCGAACCGAGCCTCCACCAAACCCGGTGCCCTTCACCTTCCTCCGAGGACGGTGCTACCGCCGAGCGCGTGTTACCGCCGAGCATCTGCCTGGCCTGGCCTGGCCTGGCCTGGCCGTTGTCGGTGCCGCCGCCTAGCTTGGGAGGCATGCGGCGGTTCGTGGAGGAAGATCTCACGCGTGCGGAGTTCAAAGAGTGCGAGCTCGACGGGGCGCGGTTCGTGGGAGTCGTCATGCAAAACGTCGAGATCGACGGCCTCGTGACCCACCTCGTCGTCAACGGCGTCGACGTAACCGGGTACGTCCAAACGGAGCTCGACCGGCGCTATCCCGTTCGCCTGCTGATCCGTTCCGACGAGCCCCTCGACCTCCGCGATGCCTGGCGGCAGCTCGATGCCGACTGGGCGACGACAATCGCACGGCTGCGCCAGACACCCGGCGCCGAACACGAAAGTGTGAACGACGAATGGTCGGCGGTGCAGACGCTGCGCCACCTCGTCTTCGTCCATGACTCATGGTTCCGGCGCTGCTGCCTCGGCTCGACCGACCTGTTCACCCCCATGGGTATCGGGCCGTCGGTCGAGCCCTACCGGCACGCGCACGGTCTTGACCTCTCTCTCGAGCCGAGCCTTGACGAGGTGGCGACAGTGCGCAACGCGCAGGCCGCAGAACTGGACTGCTGGCTCGAGTCAGTCACGCTGGAGCAGCTCGCCGCAACCGCGCCCGTCCCGGACGACGATGCCTGGCCGCCCTACGCCCGAGGCCGCACCGTGCGACAGTGCCTGGGCACCGTCCTCAACGAGCAGTGGGAGCACCACAGATTCACGAGCCGCGATCTGAACCTCATCGTTGGCCGCAGCACCTCGGGCCTCTGACGGACAGGCAGTAGCGCCGTCGATCCAGGGACTGTCCGACGAGCGGTGCAAATGACGGTTTCCATGATCATCTTTCCTCGGCGGTAGGCATGGTGTTCTGGCGCTCTGGTGATCGGTGGCAGATCGGCCACCGGCGCGCGGCCCACTCGTTCGCGAGAATCCGTTCCCGCACCTCGCCAAGCCTTGAACGCGGCAGCTCCGTCCCGTGTCCGTTGAGGTTCGGCCCGTGAACGTCTAATCAGGTGCCAGGCGCCAGGTCGATGTCTCGATGCCGGCCCATCTGCTCGTACAGCTCCGGCGAGCGACCCTTCAGCGTCATGGCGGTGATCACACCGCCCGCCGCGGCGACCAGGATCAGAGCGGGCAGGATCCAGCGGAGAGGACTTTCCGGGTTGCCGATCAGCAAGCCGAACTGGGACGCCGCGTAGCCGGCCACCGCGGCCATCGCCAGCCCACCGACGACGGGCGCGACGATCGTCCGAAGTGGGTTCGCGTCGAGCTCGCGATGCCGTACGAAGAAGGCAACCACCGCGAACGAGGACAGCGACATCAGCGTGATGATTGCCAGCGTGCCAAGCTGGGTCAGCCAGGTGAAGAGTGCCAACACCGGATCCTGCCCAGTGATCACGAAGATCCCCACCACGACCGCAGCGAGCACGGTCTGGCTCAGCGAACCGATGTGCGGGCTGAGGTGGACTGGGTGGGTGCGGCCGAGGTGCGCCGGAACCAATCCCTCGCGGCCCAGCGCGAACAGGTAACGTGCAACGGCGTTGTGGAAGGCCAGCAGGGCGGCGAACACACTGGAGACGAACAGCAGCGACATGATCGTGGTAAGGGCAGCACCGATGTAGGTCCCGCCGAGCTGGAACAAGAACACCGTGGGATCTGGGGTCAGCCCCGCCAGATGCTGCTGCAGGCCGGCCGCGCCTTGACCCTGCACCATCAGATATGTCGTGACGGTGTAGAACAGCCCGATCGTGATCACGGCGAGGAATGTCGCGCGGGGGACCGTCCGCTTGGGGTCCTTGGCCTCCTCGCTGTAGATCGTCGTCGCCTCGAAACCGATGAACGAGGCGAAGTTGAACAGCAAGGCGATGGCGATCGAGCCGCTGGTGAAGCTAGACCAGGTGAACGGGCTGGCGTTCAGCGGGACATCACCGCCCTCACCGCCCTTGATCAAGATGGCCGCGTCGAGGATCAGCACGATCACGAACTCCAAGCTGACCAGGATGGCCAGCACCTTGACCGACAGATCGACCTGCCGGTAGCCAAGGACCGCGATGATCGCCATTGCGACGAAGACCCACACCCACCACGGAATCGAGATCCCGAGGGAGTCGCTGAGAAATCCCGAGGCCGCGGCACCGAAGAGTCCGTACAGCCCGATCTGCATCGCGTTGTAGCCGAGCAGCGCGATCAGTGCTGCGGCACCGCCGGCCCGCTGGCGCAGACCGCGGGAGACGAAGCTGTAGAAGGCGCCCGTACTGGTGTGGTGTCGTGCCATCGCTGTGTAGCCGACGGCGAAGATGAGCAGGATCACGCTGACCACGACGTACGCGAGGGGAATGCCAGGGCCGTTGCCGAGGAGCATGGCGACCGGAGCGCCACCGGCCATCGCCGTGAGCGGTGCGGCTGCGGAGACGACGAAGAAGGCGACGCCGAAGACGCCGAGCGTGCCCCGACGGAGCTGTTGGGAGTCGCGCTTGGCAATGTCTGCTGTGGTCGACCCGGGCTCCGGACTCACGGCTGCTCCTTTGTCTACTCGCTGGCCGCCGATGATCAGTGGGTGTTCGAGAGATTCGGTTTGCGGATCCCCCGGAACTCCCAGTCACCGCCTTGGGCGGTGGACAGGACTTCCTCCGACTCCGTGGGTTGTGCCCCGACATCGGTCCGGATCGGCGTCGGACCCTCGACGATGTGATTTCGCAGTCTGCCCAGGTCCTCGACCTCGACCTCGACCACGTCGCCGGGATACACCGTCCGCGAGATCGCCGGCGTCCCGGACATCAAGACGTCGCCGGGCTGCAAGGTGATCGTGCGCGCGATGTCGGCGACGAGGTAGTGCATGTCCCACCTCATCTCGTCGGTGTTGCCGTCCTGGCGGACCTCCCCGTTGACGAACGTGCGGATCTGCTTGTGGCGGTAGTCCCAATCCTCGACCAGTCCGGGCCCGAGCGGGCACAAGGTGTCGGCTCCCTTGACTCGCAGCATCGATCCCGAGTCGGTGTCCCGGAAGTCGTGCAGGCCGTAGTCGTTGCCGATCGTGTAGCCGCGGATGTAGTGGCCCGCATCGTCGGGAGAGATGTTCTTCGCCGTCTTGCCGATGACAATGGCGATCTCGCCTTCATAGTTCAGCCACTTGCAGCCCGCTGGGCGGACCACCGCAGAGGCATGGGCGTTGAGGGCGGACACCGGCTTGTGAAAGTACGTCGGCGCGGGCGGCAAGCTCGTCAACATCTCTGCCACCCGGGAGGAGTAGTTGAGATGCACACACACGATCTTCGACGGGACGACCGGTGGAAGATGCACGGCGTCATCGATGCCGATCGAGCGGCCGTCGCCGGCGACGAGCTCGTCGTCGTAGCGCACCACGTCGACGACGTTGCCGTCCAGCAGGATCCGTCGGACTTCACGGCGGGTCATGGAGAACTCCTCGGTTGGGTAGGGGGTTCAGCCCGCGGCCGGCAGGTCGGGACCGGTCGTCTGCCGGACGAACTCCGGATCGGTCGGGGTGCGCCGCGGACCGGGGAATCCAGCGTCGGGGGCGTCGAACCAGTAGTGCACCTGGCCCGTGCCGACGGAGTTCTCGTACTCACCGTAGCGGCGTCCGGTCGCCGTGCAATATCCCTCCCCGAGTGCGCCGATCATCATCAGGTAGTGGCCGAACCGGGCCTCGGGTCGGTAGCGGTAGAACGCGTCCATGGTGTCCAGCACCCGGGCGTGATCGCCGGCCTCGAACCACTCCATCCGATCGGCGTCGGCGGCCGCAGCCTCCGGGGTGAAGATGTGCTCGACGCCGGCCGCCTCGTGGTCGCGAAGCTTGCGCAGCGGCCAGAACGTGTGCGACAGCGCGCCGGAGGCGATCAGCACGACCTTGCGGTCGGACTCGGCGATGGCGTCGCCGAGCGCTCGGCCGAGGCGGAGGTTGTCCTCGGTGTCGGCGGTCTGGCAGACACCGATCGAGATCCACCGCTTGTCCGGTAGGCCTTGGCCGAGGTACTCCCACAAGTTGGTGGTGGCATAGAAGATCGGCAGGTGGTCGTCGTCGATCGCGGTGATCCAGGTGGAGTGGTCTGCCGCTCTCGATGCGATCAGGTGAGCGAGCTCGGGATCGCCGGGGAAGTCGTACGGCCGACGGCACATGCCCCGGGGGAGCTCTTCGGAGGTGAACAACCCGGCCCGGCGCTGCTGAGCCGTGACCACGAATTCGACGGTGGTCGCCCAGTGCGAGTCGAGCACCACGACGGTGTCGTAGTCCAAGGTGTCGAAGACGTCGGCTCGGAGCTGGTGCAGAGCGGGGACGAGCGTGGAGTCCTCTCCGTTGTTCAACTCGCGCCGGATCTCTTCCGGCAGCATGATCGTCGGGACGTGGGCGAGGAATGCCGCACCTACTACTTGTCCCATGTCGTGAGTTTCCTTTCCTCGTAGTCGATGCCTCCGACCTGGTCGAAGGGCGCGTACGTGTTGACCAAGTGCTGGTCGACAAGCGCAGTGCACGTTGGGTGCGCCGCGGCGATCACACGGTGTTCCAGCCGGTCGGAGCGAAGACGGTGTTCTTCACGTCGGTGTAGAAGTCGAAGGAGTAGAGGCCCCCTTCGCGGCCGATGCCTGACTGGCCGTTACCACCGAAGGGCGCCCCCAGATCGCGGACGAAGAAGCAGTTCACCCAGACCGTGCCGGCACTGAGCCGGGCGCTGACCCGCTCCGCCCGGGCTGGATCACCGGTGACCAGCGTCGCGGCCAACCCGAACCGGGTGCTGTTGGCCATCCGGATCGCTTGCTCCTCACCGGAAAAGGTCTGGATGGTCAGGACCGGGCCGAACACTTCCTCGGTGAGGATCTCGCTGCCCGGTTCGGCATCGACAAG
This sequence comes from Propionibacteriales bacterium, assembly GCA_038257965.1. Taxonomy (GTDB): domain Bacteria; phylum Actinomycetota; class Actinomycetes; order Propionibacteriales; family Propionibacteriaceae; genus Microlunatus. The sequence goes on along the minus strand of JBBSQJ010000187.1, from coordinate 1,382 downwards.
GATCGTCGGCCGGTAGTAGAGGTGGCCGAGGTCGGTGTTCGGTCCGCCGCCCAGCAACGCTCGAGCGCCCCCGGCGAGCGCGCGCTGGACGAAGCCGTCGACCTTCTCCAGGTGGGGACGGCTGATCAGGCAGGACATCTCCGTCGCCTCCTCGCGGGGATCGCCCTGGATGATCGTGGCGGCTTTGGCCAGCACAGATTCTTGGAAACGCTCCGCGATGCCGTCCTCTACCAGGATCCGAAAAGCGCCGAGGCAGACCTGGCCGGAGTTGTCGAACTGCTCCACAGCCAGGCTCACGGCAAGGTCGAAATCGGAGTCGGCGAAGACGACCAGCGGCGACTTGCCGCCGAGCTCGAACGAGAGCGGCACGATGTTCGGCGCGGCGGCTCGAGCGATCACTCCAGCGGTCGGAACCGAACCGGTGAAGGACAGCCGGCGGATCCCCGGATGTGCGGTGAGCGGCGCACCGGCCCGGGCGCCTGTTCCCTGGACGACGTTGAACACCCCATCGGGCAGGCCGGCCTGTTTGGTGATGTCGGCCAGCAGCGAGGCGGTCAGCGGCGCCCACTCGGGAGGTTTCGCGACCACGGTGTTGCCGGCGGCCAGGGCCGGTCCGATCCGCCAGGTTGCCAGCATCAGCGGCGCGTTCCACGGTGTGATGATTGCGGCGACACCGGCCGGGTCGTAGCTCACCCGTTCCCGGTGGCCGCGGATCTCACCGGAAGGCTGGTCCAACGACTCCAGGTAATCGGCGAAGAAGCGGAAGTTGTTGCCGACCCGGGGCATCACACCGCGGCGGTGCGAGCGCAGCAGCGAGCCATTGTCCCTGGTCTCGACCCGGGCGAGTTCCTCGGTGCGCTCGTCCACACCGGCGGCGACGGCGCGGAGCAGCCCGGCCCGTTCCTCGCGCGGCATCGCAGCCCAGGACGGAAATGCGGCCTGGGCCGCGGCGACGGCGGCATCGATCTCGGCGGCGTTACCGGAGTGGATCTGCGCGATCACGGTCTCGTCGATGGGAGAGACGTCGTCGAGCGTCGTTCCCGATGCGACGCGCCGTCCACCGATCCAGTGCCGGGTATCGACGGCGACGCCTTCGACCGTCGCTGTCGTCATCCGCGTTCGCCTCTTTGCTCTCGCCGAATTGGAACTCGTCGTGGGTCGGGTGGTGGGCGGCACAGGTTGACGCCCAGCTCGGCTGTATCGTTAGGGCCCAAACGTATTTGCATTCTACGGCGAGGTCAAGCCCGTCGACCGTGCTCAGATGAGACCGGAGGTCTCGGTGAGGAGTGATGCGCGTGCTCACCCGACGCCCGTTGATCGCCATCCCGGCGCGGTTCTCCGAGGGAGCCACGGCGCTCCGCTTCGCGGCCGAGGTCATGGCG
>JBBSQJ010000186.1:0-6756 GCA_038257965.1 Propionibacteriales bacterium | reverse complement strand
CGTCCTCGGCGGCGCCACGGCCGGCGCCCGGAGTTGGGCTGCGAGTACACCGAACCTGCTCAACGTGGCGGTGACCCGGGCCAAAGATCGGCTGTTCGTGATCGGCGACCGTGCAGCCTGGGAGAAGACTGGGCACGCGGCCACCTTGGCGAGCCTGCTGCCGACGGACTCCGAGTTCTGACCCGAAGATCAGAAACGTTCGTGACCGCGCAGATGACCCGGCTCGGCTGACCGCTCGGCCGGACGCGGGAGTGTCGGTACGCGTCGATATGTTTGTCGCCATGAGCAACTACGGCCAGCAGCCCAACCCGTACGGGCAGAATCAGCCGGGCCAGAACCCGCCGGGCCAGCAGCCGTCCGGCCAACCGCAGCAACCGTACGGGCAGCGGCCGGGCCAGCAGCCCTATGGCCAGCCGTCGGGTCAGCAGCCGTGGGGTCAACCCGGCCAACCTCAACCCGGTCATCAACCTCAACCCGGTCAACCTCAACCCGGTCAGCAGCCTTGGGGACAGCCCGGTCAGCAGCCGCCGTACGGCCAGCCGCAGTATCCGCAACCCGGCCAGCAACAACCCGGCCAGCAGGCCGGCTGGATCCCGCAACCGGCCAGTGTCGCGCGACCCGCGCTTCCCGCGCGAGCTGTCCCGGTGGTTTCCATGGACAGCGTTCCGGGTCGTCAGGTGGCCGCGGTCATCGGCGACGTCGTCGGCGTCGTCGTCCGGCCGCGCGAGCTCGCACCCGAGTTGCGCGCCGGCAACCCGCTGGACGGCTACGCGGCAATGCTGACCCGGTCCCGGCAAGATGCGGTGACCAAGATGATCGACATGGCGGTCGCCGCCGGTGCCGACGCGGTCGTGGCCTTCAAGTACGACTGCAGCGAGATCACGCAGTCACTCAGCGAGGTCTCCGCCTACGGCACCGCGGTGAAGCTCGCGCCCGAGCCCGACATGCTCGGCTCGACGAGCTCCGCGGAAGCGTCCGCGGAGGCAGCGCCGTCCACCCGATCCGATTCCGAGCAGGAGCAGATCCGCGACGAGGCATCCTCAACCACCACGCTGAGCCGGCCGGCCTCAAGCTCGACCCCCGCGAACCAGCCGCAACCGGGCTCCGGCCGAGGCGATAGCGAGAGCGACGACCCGGGCTCGAACGATCGCCCTTGGCCACCGAGCAGCTGGCCGTCGCAGAACTGAGCCATCCGGACCGCTCGGGCGAGACCCGGTTCACGGTCCGACGCCGCTCCGGTCAGAATGAGACATGAGCGCTGACCAGAACGACGCCGACCAGACCACAGCGGCGGACGACCCGGCCGAGGAGACCAAGCGCAAGTTCCGCGAGGCACTGGAGGCCAAGAAGGGCCGCCGCGGGGAGGACCACATCGACGAGGGCGGTCCGCAGCACGTCCATGGTCACGGTCCGGTCGAAACCAAGCGGACCTTCCGACGCAAGACAGGCTGACCCGGCTCCGCGCTGGCAGCGGCTGACCTACCTGCCGTTCGGTCAGCTGGTCTCGAGGCGGACGCCGTCGGTTCCGGGGACGAACCGGACGGCGGACAGGTCGGGGACGACCAGGTCGGCGGCGCCGAGCTCGGCCGCCGCCACGGTGGTAGCGACGGCGAGGGCAGCACAGCCGGCCGCTCGGGCCGCCTGGACACCGGCCGGAGCGTCCTCGACCACCAGGCAATCGGTCGGGTCAACCCCCAGTCCACGCGCGGCGGCCAGGAAAGGATCCGGGTTCGGCTTGCCGCGCGCCACATCGTCGGCGGTGACCAGGACGTCGGGTGGCGCGATCCCCGTCAGGGCCAACCGCGCGGTGGCAAGGGGCCGCGTACAGGAGGTCGCGATCGCCCGCGGCGCTGCAGCCATCGCATCCAGAGCCTCGCGCGCGCCGGGCATGAAGGCGATCTCCTCCATGTCGTTCATCTCCAGCTCGTTGATCCGGGCGAGCGCGCTGTCGTACCGCTCCGCCGGCAGGACGGCGGCCACGACCCCGGCCGCGGGCACGCCGTGATGGTCGAGCAGGTCCTCCGGCGTGATCCCGTGCTCGATCGCCCACTTCGTCCACGAGCGCATCACCGCCGGGGTCGAGTCGATCAGCGTGCCGTCCATGTCGAAGATCACGGCGGCAAACGTACGGTCGGCAAGCGGGCCCAGGTCGGTCACGGAGCTTTTCTACCAACTCCTCGCCGCCGCACCGTGGCCGGATCCCGGGCGACGGCACCTTCCGGTCGGCCCTTGGAGCCGCAGCTCGGGACGGCTCGGAAAAAACCCCTTGTCTGAGTGAGCACTCACTCATACGCTTCTCTTTCGTGGCACGAGCAACTCCCCTTCCGCCGGACGAGCGGCGCGCAGCGATCATCGCGGCTACCGCGCCGCTGCTGCGCGAGCGCGGACTCGAGGTCAGCACCCGCGACATCGCCGAGGCGGCCGAGGTCGCCGAAGGCACGATCTTCCGGGTCTTCGCCTCCAAGGAGGAGCTGATCGACGCGGTGCTGGACGACGCCTTCGACCCCGCCGCCAGTTACCGGGCGCTGGCGGCGATCGACCTAGGACTGCCTCTCGCCGAACGGATCGCCCAGGCGGTGGCGATCATCCAGAAACGACTACAGCGGGTCTTCGGTCTGGCCTATGTCCTCGGGTTCGGTCAACCCGCGGGCCGGGAGCGGCGAACGCCGCGGCATCACAACCGGGGCTTCGAGAACGCCACGTTGGCCGCCGTCCTGGCGCCCGACGCCGACGTACTCAAGGTCTCTCCCGACCGGGCGGCGACCATGCTCGGCGCCCTCGTCCTCGCGCTCAACCATCCGCTCATGCGCGCCGGTTGCGAAGACGCCCCTTCCCCCGATCCGCTCGAAGTGGCTGACATCTACCTGCACGGAATCACGTCACACAGACAAGGAACCTGATGCTCATCCTCACGCTCAGGACGTTCCTCCGGCCGTACAAGGGGCTGCTGAGTGCAGTAGTCGTCTTGTCTCTGATCGGCACGATGGCCGCCCTCTATCTCCCCAGCCTGAACGCCTCCATCATCGACGACGGCGTAGCCAAGGGCGACACGGCCGTCATCTGGCGCATCGGTGGCATCATGCTCGCGGTCAGTCTCATCCAGGCGTTCGGCTCGATCTCCGCGGTCTACTTCGGTGCCAAGGCGGCGATGGCTTTCGGCCGCGACGTCCGAGGCGCGCTCTTCCACCGGGTGATGTCCTTCTCGGCCCGGGAGCTCAATCGACTCGGCGCACCGTCGCTGATCACCCGAAACACCAACGACGTCCAGCAGGTCCAGATGCTCGTGCTGATGTCCTGCACGCTGCTGCTGTCGGCACCGATCACCATGATCGGTGGCATCGTCATGGCGTTGCGCCAAGACGTCGGGTTGTCCTGGCTCGTCGCCGTCGCCGTGCCGCTGCTCGCCGGCGCAATCGCGATCATCATCACCAGGCTGCGCCCGCTGTTCAAGGTCATGCAGGTCCGTATCGACACCGTGAACCGGGTGCTGCGCGAGCAGATCACCGGCATCCGGGTGGTCCGGGCGTTCGTGCGCGAACCGTACGAGACGGCCCGGTTCGCCAAGGCCAACGCCGACGTGACCCAGACCGCCACCTCCGTAGGCCGGCTGATGGCCTCGATGTTCCCGGTCGTGATGTTCATCTTGAACCTGTCAAGCGTCGCGGTGCTGTGGTTCGGCGCACAGCGGATCGATGAGGGCAAGATGCAGATCGGATCGTTGACGGCCTTCCTGACCTACATGATCCAGATCCTGATGTCGGTGATGATGGCCACGTTCTTGCTGGTGCTGGCCCCACGCGCGATGATCTGCGCCGATCGGATCCAGGAGGTGCTGAAGACCCGCTCGAGCGTGGAACAGGCCGACGCACCGGTCACCGTGGCACTCTCCCGAGGCACGGTGGAACTGAGCGGCGCGACCTTCACCTATCCGGGTGCGGATCACCCCGTGCTGCGTGACATCTCCTTCACTGCCCGCCCGGGCGAGACCACCGCGATCATCGGCTCCACCGGTGCCGGCAAGTCGACTCTGATCTCGCTGATCCCGCGACTGTTCGACGCGACCGCAGGCTCGGTCCGGGTGAACGGTATCGAGGTCCGCGAGCTCGACCAGGAGGTGCTTTGGAGCAAGATCGGTCTGATCCCGCAGAAGCCCTACCTCTTCACCGGCACGATTGCCAGCAATCTGCGCTACGGCAGCCCGAACGCGACCGATGACGAGATGTGGGAAGCTCTGCGGATCGCCCAGGCCGAAGACTTCGTCCGGGCGATGCCGGAACAGCTCGACGCCCCGATCAGCCAGGGTGGGACGAATGTTTCGGGCGGCCAGCGTCAACGCCTGTCCATCGCTCGAGCGTTGATCAAGAAACCCGAGATCTACATCTTCGACGACTCCTTCTCAGCCCTGGACGTGTCGACCGACGCCCGGCTGCGCGCCGCGTTGAAGACCGAGATCACCAACGCCTGCGTGATCATCGTCGGCCAGCGGGTCGCCACCATTGCCGACGCGGACACCATCCTGGTTCTCGAGGACGGCGCGATCGTCGGTCAGGGGACTCATGACGAACTGCTGACGACCTGCATGACCTATACCGAGATCGTCGATTCGCAGCTGAGCGCAGAGGAGGCGGCAGCGGCATGAGCGAGCCCGTACGCAGATCAGCCGAGCGGCCGAAGTATGCCCCACAAGGTCGGGGCGGTGGACGCATGTTCGGTGGACCCGGAGCGGTGGAGAAGTCGATGGACTTCGGCCCGTCGCTGAAGCGACTGGTCGGGCATCTGGGCCCGGAACGACTGATCATGGTCGCCGTGATCGCTCTGGCCGTGGTCGGCATCGTGATGAGTGTGGTCGGGCCGAAGATCCTCGGCCTGGCCACCGACGTGATCTTCACCGGCGTGATCGGCAAGCAACTACCTGCCGGCGCCACCAAGGAGCAGGTGGTCGCGGGACTCCGCGCGCAAGGCCAGGACACGTTCGCCGACATGGTGCAGCGCCTGGACATCACGCCCGGTGTGGGGATCGACTTCAGCCAGCTCGGCGAGATCTTGATGCTGGTTCTCGCCCTGTACGCGGTGTCCAGCCTTCTCTTGTGGTGGCAGGGATACCTTCTCAACGGAGCGGTGCAGCGCTCGATCTACCGGATGCGCGAGGAGGTCGAGGCAAAGCTCAACCGGCTTCCGTTGAGCTACTTCGACAGATTGCCTCGCGGCGAGATCCTCAGCCGGGTGACCAACGACATCGACAACGTCTCCCAGGCGTTGCAGCAGACGCTGAGCCAACTGCTCACCGCACTGCTCACCGTGATCGGCGTGACGGTGATGATGTTCGTCATCTCGCCGACACTGGCGCTGGTTGCGCTGGTGACCATCCCCGTGGCCGTGCTGATCACGACCGTGATCGGGAAGCGAGCCCAGGGACACTTCGTCACCCAGTGGAAGACCACCGGAGAGCTGAACGGTCAGATCGAGGAAGCGTTCACTGGCCATGCTCTGGTCAAGGTGTTTGGCCGTCAGCGCGAGGTCGAGGAGACCATGGCGGAGAAGAACGAGGGACTGTTCAAGGCCAGCTTCGCCGCCCAGTTCATCTCCGGACTGATCATGCCCGCCATGATGTTCGTCGGGAACCTCAACTACGTCATCATCGCGGTGCTGGGTGGTCTTCGGGTGGCGAGCGGCACGATGAACCTTGGCGATGTCCAGGCGTTCATCCAATACACGCGCCAGTTCACCCAGCCACTGACCCAGGTGGCGTCGATGGCCAACCTACTGCAGTCCGGCGTCGCGTCCGCCGAGCGGGTCTTCGAGATCCTGGACGCTCCGGAGCAGACGACCGAGCAAGCAGGCCGCTTGGCACCGACCCGCGGCCGGATCGAGTTCGATCACGTGTCCTTCGCCTACGATCCGACGACGCCGCTGATCCACGACCTGTCCCTGGTCGCGGAGCCCGGTCAGACGGTGGCCATCGTCGGCCCGACGGGGGCGGGCAAGACCACGCTGGTCAATTTGATCATGCGCTTTTACGAGTTGGATGCCGGTCGGATCACGCTCGACGGCGTGGATGTCGCGACCGTGCCGCGTGCGGGCCTGCGCAGCAACGTTGGCATGGTGCTGCAGGACACCTGGTTGTTCCACGGCACGATCCGCGACAACATCGCGTACGGCCGACCGGACGCGTCCGAAGCCGAGATCCAAGCGGCAGCGGAAGCGACCTACGTCGACCGGTTCGTGCACTCTCTGCCGGACGGGTACGACACGGTCATCGACGAGGAGGGCAGCAACATCAGCACCGGCGAGAAACAGCTGCTGACCATCGCCCGGGCGTTCCTGGCCGATCCGGCCCTGCTGATCCTGGACGAGGCGACGAGCTCGGTCGACACCCGGACCGAGGTGCTGGTGCAGCGGGCGATGGCCGCCCTGCGCAGTGACCGCACCAGTTTCGTGATCGCCCACCGGCTCTCCACCATCCGTGACGCCGACGTGATCTTGGTGATGGAGAACGGCTCGATCGTGGAGCAGGGGGACCACCACGAGTTGCTGGAGGCCCGTGGCCACTACTGGGCCCTGTACAACTCCCAGTTCGCCGCGGCCATCGATGCCGACGTGGTGCCGGGCGAGGCCGGCGTGCCCGACGGAGTGCCAGCCGGTGCCATGAGCTGAGCGGGAGTCCGATCGGCACCCCCGCACTTCGCGCATGCTCGGGCCACTTCGCCCCGCACCCCCGCGCCGCCCCCGCCCGACTTGGCGCATGCTCGGGCCACT
>JBBSQJ010000185.1:0-6821 GCA_038257965.1 Propionibacteriales bacterium | reverse complement strand
GGTGGCGTCGGGACGGATGCCGGCAAGGCGTGGGAGCTTCGTGCGTGTGCTGTTGTCCGCGGGCGTGTAGGTGATCAGACGGGTGTCGGGCGGATCGACGAGGAGCAGGTGGGTGACAGTTGAGGTGCATGATCTGCCGCGCAAATTCCGGACATTGTGATGGTTGGTTTTAGGCTGCTGGTCGCCGGTTAAGGTATTCTGCATGAACCTCGCTGGGGGTTCTATAGCCGAGCCCCGAATGAAGCCTCGTCGTATTGTAGCGCATTTCGATGTAGCGGGCTACGTCCTTCCTGGCATGTTCGCGGGTCGGATAAACGGTCCGGTGGACCAGTTCGTTCTTCAATGTCGCGAAGAAAGATTCCGCCATCGCGTTGTCATAACATATTCCGGTCCGACCGGCCGATTGGCGAATGTCGTGACGGCCCAGCGCGGCGGCGAACTCGACCGACGTGTAGTTACTGCCGCGATCTGAATGAAAAAGCGCCTGAGGAAGAAGCGAATGGTTCCGCGCCGCCATATCGATCGCTGCGCTGATCAACGGTGTTTTGTAGTTGTCGTCCATCGCCCAGCCGACCACGGCCTTGGTGTGACAGTCCAACACCGTCGCCAAAAACAACCAACCCTCCCAGGTCGGTATGTACGTAACATCGCCGACCATCTTGGTTCCTGGCGCTTCGGCGGTGAAGTCGCGTCCGACGAGGTCCGGGATCGGACCGGACGGACCCTGCTCGGTCAAGGCGTGCCGCCACGGCCGCGGCTGGCACGCGACGAGCCCCAGATGGCGCATCACCGCCCGCACCAGCTCCGGAGTGCACCGCTCACCCCACCGCGCCAACTGGGCATGCACACGCCGGTAGCCGTAGGTCTCGTCGGAGTCGCTGAACGCCTTACCGATCAGTAACGCCAGATACTCCCGCCGAGCCGCCGTCGCCGACAAGGGCCGGCTCAACCACTCATAGAAACCCGACGTCGACACCTCCAACCAATCACACATATCGACGATCGCATATTTCGGCAGGCCGTACTCGTCATTGATTGCCTTCTCCACATCGATGAACTCATACCGAGCAATCACCGATACTCCTGGGCGAAGAAGGCCGCGGCTTTTCCCAGAAACTCACTCTTCAACCGGAGTTCACGAACCTCCGCCTCGAGTTCACGCAGCCTCGCCCGCTCCGATAACGACAGCGGAGGCTCCTCATCGGCATGAGCCCGCCGATACGCATTCACCCAATTCCGTAGGGTCTGCTCATTCACCCCGATCTCCCGGGCCACGACCGCCACCGGCCTCGACTGTTCAATCACCAACTTCGCCGCCTCGTCCTTATACTCAGGTGAAAACGTTCTACGCTTCGGTGCCACAATCTTTCCCTACTTTCAGACTGACAACCTTAGTGGGTTGCTTGTCCGGCAAGAGCGAGGCCCTTCAGCAGCGAGACGACGGCTGGGTGCTGGTAGTGCTTGATGAGGGTGGTGGGTCCGGCGACGTCGTGGCGGTCAGAGGTCGCCGCTCTGGCCGGGGTCAGTGTCACCTGGTACACGTGACTTGAGCAGGGACGGCCGATCAACGCCTCCCCTCAAGTGCTCACCGCGATCGCCCGCGCGCTGCGTCTCGACGCCCCGAGCACGACCATCTCTTCTCCCTGGCCGGCGGCGCGCACCCCCCGGTTCTGTTGGCCGGGTTCTTCCTCGCCGCCGCAGGGCTGTTCATCGTCAACGTCACGTTGCCGTCGATCGGGTCCTCGCTGCACGCCGGTCAGGCCAGCCTGGAGCTTGTCGTGGCCTGCTACAGCGGTGCTTACGCGTGTGCTGGTAGCCGGTGGCCGACTCGGTGACACCTACGGGCGGCGACGGCTCTACCTGTGGGGAATGGCCGCGTTCGTGGTCATGTCAGCGGCGTGCGGCGCATGACCCGCTGGTTGGGTACTTGTCGTCGCCCGCGCCGGGCAAGGCGCGGCGGCAGCGATGATGGTTCCGCAGGTACTGGCCACGATCCAGGCAACGACGACGGGGACGGCACGCCGGCGGGCGCTCGGTCTCTACGGCGCTACCGTCGGTGTGGCGACGGTGGTCGGCGAGATCGCTGGCGGGGTACTGGTCTCCGCGAACACTTCGGGCTCGGGTGGCGGCCGTGGTGCACCGAGCCCGAATCGTCACCGCCAGCGCCACCAGCCGCTGCCGAGCGTCTGTCCTACCACGCCAGCACTGTGACTGCGACCCGCCCGCGAAGGCGCACGGCTAATCGGACCCCGCACATCCTCAAACCTCGGGTCAGTCCGCACCTCGCCGGTCTTACCGACCCGCCGGACAAGGCGCTTTACCAGGGATTTCGAGGCCGGACCTGAGTTTGAGAACTGCCTACGAAGGTCCACGATCGTGAGAGCTGCGCCGCATCCGTGGACGCTGCACGGCCTCGGCTCCCTCCGCGAGCGCCAACTCTGCTCTCCGACGCCGGTCAAATCGGCGTTCGCCAGATTCACCTCCTCGACCCGAAGTTCCGTGACGTGCTTGCCAGTGTTGCTATCGGAGCCTGGCGGCCTCCGCGCTCCGATTCGTTGTACCAGCGAACCGGCCCTTGCACTCAATAGAGTGCCTCAAGTGCGACGGTAATACCGCGGTTCCAGCAAACTCGGTCAGACGCGCCGAGTCGCCCGCATCCGCGCTGTGCGGCCGGGCGACAGCCTTCAGGCTCTGCACTGCGCACCCTCGACCGACCGGCTGGATATCAGTGCTCTGGCACGGCTGTCAAGTCCCAGCCGACCGTCATCGTCCCATACTGGACGGTGTCGGCGCCGCCGTCGATGCGTTGGGCAGCGCGGTCTTCACGATTGCTCATAGCAGCGGCCGCCGTGACCGCCGTGGCGACCGGATCCGGACCTGTCGTGGTCAGGACGTGAGTCAGCGGTCGACCGCACCGATGTCAGGCGTGCCGCCGACGCCAGGCATCGACAGCGCTATCGACGTCGACAGTTCGGATGGCGACGACCGGGCCCTCCACCCGCCGAGCCACGGCGTCGCGAATGCGCGCGTTCAGGTCCTCGACGATCTCGCGGACCGACCGCTCGTCGCGCTCCTCGGCCAGTGTGTCGGGCAGATCCTCGACCTCCCGACGCAGCGACAACGAGGTCGGCAACGCCCCGCGGATGTCTTCCTTCTCGAGTTTCTGACGGATCCACCAGTTCTCGTCCTGGCGGCCGGTGAGCCCGGGGATCGGCTTCCCCGCGCCCGGCAAGTTGTCGAACTCGCCCCGCTCGATGGCCTCGCGGACCTGCCGGTCCACCCACGACTCGTATCGCTCCGCCACGTCATCACCGTCCTCACCTCGAGTTGGGGGCGAAGGCGACCAGAATATGCGGCGCCTGCCACAGGTTCCCCAGGGTGAGGCAGGCTGGTCCGGTGGATCCATGGACGATCGGCATCGTCGCGCTCCTGGTCGTCGGCGTGGCCGTCATCGCGTACGGCGCCTTGTCCGATCGGCGCAAGAACAGGCGCGCTGCCACCGAGATGCTCTCGCCACCGGACCGGGCGATCCCCCATTTCACCCCGGAGAGCCATGCGCCGAATTACCTGTCGGAGCTCCAGGCCCGGCGGCGTCCGTCCGCGGGTGGAGCCGACCTCTCCGCAGCGCAGCGCGACGAGATCTCCCGAGCATTGTCTGGTCCGACCACGACGACGATCCCGGTCGGCATGGCCTCCCTGGACTTCGTCACCGACATGGCCGCGACCTGGGCGGTTCTCGACCAGCCGTACGTTCTCGTCTGCGCCGACCCCGTGGCCACCGTCAGGGAGATCCTCACGGTTCTGGAGAAGGTCCTGCGCACAGGACACCCGCTGGTGGTCGTCGCGCCGGCCCTGTTGGGGGAGGTACGGACCACCCTCGAGGTCAACGCCATCCAGCAGACCATGGCCCTGCTCGGCGTGGTGGCCGAAGCCGACGACCTGGCCACCATCGCCGCGGCCACCCGTGCGATGCCGATCGCCCGCACCGACCTGCAGGCCGGCTATGTCTCGCCCGAGCGGTTGGGGCGGTGCGCACGCTGGGTCAGCACGCCGACGACCAGCTACGTGCTGCCAAGCGTCGCGGCCGACAGCAGCGACGCCAACGGCTCGGACAACCACCGGACTCAGCCGTGACCGATCGCGCGGTGCAAGTGAGCTCGCCGGGGCCGGCGGCCCCGGCGGTCAGCCGCTGGGCGTACCTCACCGTGCTCACCCCGATCATCTTCGGAACGACGTACCTGCTGACCACCCAGCTCCTGCCACCCAACAGACCGTTGCTGGCTGCGACGATGCGGTCGCTGCCGACCGGCCTGGTCCTGATCATCGGCGCCAAGCCGCCGCCGCGGGGTTGGTGGCGGCGCTTCCTGATCTTGTCTGCGCTCTACTGCTCGGCATTCTTCCCGCTGCTGTTCGTCGCCGCGTACCGCCTGCCCGGCGGAGTCGCTGCGGTGATCAACTCGTTGGCGCCGATCCTCGTGGTGGTCTTGTCGGTCCCCTTGCTGGGAACGAAGATCCGAGCGCTCCAGATCATCGCCGGGCTGCTCGGTGTCACGGGGGTCGCGCTGCTGGTGCTTCGCTCGACAGCCAAGCTGGATGCGATCGGACTGCTCGCCATGACCATCGTCGTGATCATGTACGGCGTGGCGACGGTGCTCACCAAGCGGTGGGGGCACCCACCCGGGATGGGTGCCGCGGCATTCACCGGCTGGACGTTCCTGCTCGGCGGACTGACCCTGCTGCCGTTCACCTTGATCGTCGAGGGCGTTCCCGATCAGCTCACCGGCCGGAACATCGTCGGCCTGATCTACCTGGTGGTGATCAGCGGGATCGTCGCCTACGGCCTCTGGTTCTGGGGTCTGCAGCGGCTGCCCGCCTCGTCGGTGACGTTCCTCAGTCTGATCAACCCGGTCGTTGCCGCCATCCTCGGCTGGGTCGTGCTCGACCAGACCCTCAACGGCTGGCAGCTCACCGGAGCGGTGATCGTGCTCGTGTCGGTCGTCCTCGGCCAGGACTTCCTGGTCCGTCGGCGGGTGAGGACTCCTCAGCCGTAGCCGAGCTCGTGCAGCCGCGCGTCTCCGATACCGAAGTGGTGGGCGATCTCGTGCACGACAGTGATGTGCACTTCTTCGCGGACGTCCTCGGCCGTCGCGCAGATGGCCAGCGTGGGCAACCGGTAGATGAAGATCCGGTCCGGCAGCACTCCGGCGTACGACGTCCCCCGCTCGGTGAGCGGAACTCCCTCGTACAGACCCAGCAGATGCCGCTCACCGGTTGGCGGCGAATCCTCGACAAGGATGACGCAGTTGTCGATCAGCGCGGCGAGCTCGGGCGGCACGTCGTCGAGGGCATCGGAGACCAGGAGGTCGAACTGGTCCGCGCTCATCATCACCTTCTCGATGATAGTTAGTGCGGCACACCCCACGGCAGCACACGATCGAGCAGCCACAGGGTCGACTCCACGACGACTAGGAACGCGCCGATCGCCGACACCGCAAGGGCGACCGGTCCCACGCCGAGGGTTCCGACGTCGAGGAAGGGGTACGGGTACCAGCCCGTCACCGCTCCGACGGCCAGGGTGCAGAGGACCCACGCGGCTGGCCAGATCAGGCCGTACGCAACCGTCCGGCCGCTGATTCTGCCGCGCGGGCCGAGCACCACCCAGCCGGCCGTTGCTGCGATCGGCACGACGACATGCAGCAGAGTGTCCGCCAGGGCTGAGGCGCCGTGCAGGTCGAGGATCGGCCGCAGCAGGAACCAGTGCACAAGACCGGTGACCACGATCCCGGTGACCGCGTCGAGCCGGATCACCCGCCAGGCGGCACCGTCTCTGGCGGGGTCGCGCACGAGGGTGGCCGAGGCCACCAGGACCAACCCATTGGACTGAATCGTGAAGTAGCTGACCAGGCGCAGCAGCCGAACGGCAAGACCGGGATCGTCCTCCGGCCGCAACACCGAGGCGCCGATCACCACCAGGACCAGTTGCAACAGCAGAGCAGCCGCAACGGTGACCGCAACCAGGCCGTGCCCGACCCGCGCAACCGTGGTGGACGTCATGGCAGGACACGCTAACGGCCCCCGTGCTCCGCGGGCGCTGCTCCCAAGTGTCGTGCCGCACCTCGACCCGTTCGGACACCGCCGGCACATCTCCAGCGCGGTCCCGGATTGGTCCGAACCGCGACAGCGCAGTACCCGTCCGTTTGAGTCCGGCACGTCACCCGCCCTATAGTCATCGGGTCTGACCGGTCCCCATCGTCTAGCGGCCTAGGACACCGCCCTTTCAAGGCGGCAGCACGGGTTCGAATCCCGTTGGGGATACCACGATCGCCGCTTCCGGTGGCGAGGCGGTAGTGGAGGCACGCGTCGGCCGAAAGGCTGCCTCGGCCGAAAGACTGTCTCGGCCGAAAGCGCTGCCTGGGTCGCCGGGCCGGGGTGCTCGCCGCGACGAGACGATGCCGAGCCGACGCAAGCACACGCGGGTGTGGCATTACCAGGTCGGTCCACTGACCGAATAGCCGAAGGCGCCCCCGGGGCTCGTCGGGATACCGCCCTGGCCGGGCAACCAGGCGCGCGGCGGGAGGTCACCGCCATTGGGCGTGCTCTGGTCGGAAACCACATACACCGAACCGTCGCCCTGGAACGGACTGGAGATGGTGAAGACGTTCTCGCGCACTCCGACCAGGCCGCTCACGGCGAAACCGAAGCGGCTGTCGGCGGCCACCGCATAGGCGGTCCCGGGCGCGTCCTCGGTGATCGAGGCGCCGAACCGGATCGGGAACTCCCGGGGGGTCACGTCGACCGGTAGTACGACGCCGGCGTCGACG
>JBBSQJ010000184.1:0-6827 GCA_038257965.1 Propionibacteriales bacterium | reverse complement strand
TCGGCGATCCTGGGCGCCATCTACCTGGTCGAGGTGGCGCCCAGGTTCATCAAGCCCCCCGACCAACCCAAACGCGAATCCGACAGACGCAAACCGGACAGACGCGGGCGACGACAAGGAGCACCTCAGCCATGAGCACCGCCCAGTGGATCACCGTGGCCGTCATCGCGGCGACCTTGATCGTCATCGGGCTCTTGATCTTTCGACGAGTGGGCTACGTCCGGAGTCTGAAGCAGCGCGGGTGGGCCTTCGACTCCTCACCCCAGCTGTTGTCGGTGCTGGACCATCACGCGCCGCCGTTCGGGATCGGCTTCAGCCGCAAACCCGACGAACTCGTCATGGGCCTCACCAGCGCCGGAGTGCCGTTCCGGGTCTTCGAGTACACCTATACCGGCGGCGGACCGAAGTTCGGCGAACGTCTGGCCAGCCTGATCCTGCCGAGCGCACTGCCCGACCTGTTCATCGCGGCCGGACAGCCCAGGATCGGGATCACCGCGTCGACGTATGACATCGAGGCCGGACTGACGGTCAGCGCGGACGACCCCGTCTACGCCCGGACCGTCCTGGACGGAGCAGTCGGTGCAATCCGCAGCTTCAGCGGCGGCGAACGGGGCGTCGACCTCAGCATCGACGGCAATCTATTGGTCTCCGTCGGCGCCCCGAAGAACGCCGACGACCTGTCAGCGTACCTGGAAGCGCTCGCCCCCGTTGCCCAGGCGATCGCGTCGGCCGGAGGGTCGTACGCGATCCCAGTGCCGCCACCCGGCTTCGGATTCTATCGCCGCGACTGGTTCTACGTCGGCTACGACGACAGCCTGATCGGCAAGTACGGACTCACCACGGCAGGCCAGGGACACCGCACCGAGAACGTGATCCGCGGAGACAACGACGGCCTACCGATCGAGGCATTCGTCCACAGGTGGGAGACGACGCGTACGGAGACGAGCACCGACTCCGAAGGCCGGACCACCACCCGGACGGTCACGGACCACCACAGCGAGACAGTGCTCGCGATGGCGATGCCGTTTCCTCTGCCCCAGCTGTCCGTCGGGATCGGCGGGTGGACCGGTCAGAAGGTGCGCTTCGAGAGCGAGGAGTTCAACGACGCGTTCACCGTGCGGACGTCCTCGCCGAGGTTCGCCTCCGACGTGATCCACCCGCGGCAGATGGAGTACCTGATGGCGATGCGGCCGCCCGGCTTCGTGATCGACGGGCAGTGGATCCGCTTCTTTCCCACCCAGCACGACACCTTGCTGATCGGGTTGTGCGCCGACGTCGCCCACGGCTTCCTGGCCCGGATCCCGCAGTTCGTCTGGAAGGACCTCCAGGTCATGCCGCCGGCCTTTCGCGGTTGAGGTCCGCGCACATCGGCCTCTGCGCCGACCGTTGTCGCCGCAGGCGGAACTGTCGCCGAAGGAGCGGTTTGATCTGGCTAGAACTCGCGGGTCGTACCACTGCGGAGATCGAAGGCCTTGGTCTCGGTCATCTCGTTGATCCGGCTGAAGATCAGGCCGAAGCCCCGGTCGTTGAGAAGCCCTTCGTGGATGGGTAACGCCTCCAAGGCGCCGACCGCTCGGACGAAGTCGATGGTCTCCTTCATCGCCGCCCACGGGCCGTACATCGGCACCGCCAGCACGTCCACGCCGCCGGGCGCGACGTCCAGGGAGTCGCCGGGATGGAAGAACGTGGGCTGGCCCTCGCTGCGCAGGACGTAACCGACGTTGCCGATTCCCGGGATGTCGTGGTGGATGATCGCGTGATGCCCGCCGACGGCGTCGATCAGCACGTCCCCGATCGCGGTCTGCTCGCCGGTGTGGATCGGGTCGGCCGGTCCCAGGGACGGCAGCTTCTTGTGCTCGATCAACCCGATGATCGACGGCTCGACCATCACTCGGGCCCGCGGATTGGCCTCGATCAGTGCGGGCACATGCTCGGGATCCAGGTGATCTGGGTGCTGATGGGTCACCAGGATCGCGTCCAGGTCGGTCAGGCCCCGCCAGGTGTCGCTGAGGTTTCCGGGATCGATCAGAACGCGGGCTCCGTCGGTCTCGATGAGCACGGCGGAGTGACCGAGGTGAGTGATCTTCATGCCCTCAACCTACCGACCGTGTTCGGTGCGAGGACTTGGAGATGCACTACCCATGAACCGAGGCCGGACACGCGGCCTGGAACTGGTCCGGTCTGACCCTCAGCTCAGCGCGACGATCGGCGAACGCCGCGCCCGGCGAGACGCGACGACCAAGATCACGAGCATGCCGAGCGCGAGCACCGCGTTCACGGCGTACCTGGTGACCGGGTCCGGCTGCCCCAGCGGCTCGATCAGGAACGCGCTGACCGCCTGTACGCCCAGCACGGCCGCGCAGAGTGCGATCATCTGCCGTTGGCCCCAATCCGGGCTCCACCACCACCAGGCGATCCCGGCGCCCAGCGTCGCGAGCAGCGCGACATCGAGTCCGACCCCGAGCCAGGTGGTCGGCGCCTGCTCGTGCCAGGCCCAGGCCAAGGCGGCCAGAATGGCCACCAGCCAGGCGTTGGGAACGGGTCGTGACGCGAGGGGCCCGCGTCTAGGCAGGGTGAAGGCCACCACCACGAGCAAGATCGCGATGACGCAGGTCACGCTCAGCTGGGCCGGAGTCAGGGTGAAGCCCAGGCTGCGCTGGTCCCACAGGATGAAGCCCGCGCCGATCAGGTACCCCAGTGAGACGAGGGTGAGCCCGAACGGCCCGAGCCACGGCCGACGGGCGTCCTCACCGCCGACGAGGGTCTCGATCACCGCGATCGGCACCGCAAAGCTCCGCACCAGGTGCCCGAGCAGGAAGTTCATGATCATGTACGCACTCGTACCCAGTCCGGGCAGGTACGTCGGCTCCCGCAACTGTGACCAGTAGGCGATGCCGCGATAGTCGGGATTGAACAGCGACTGGTCGATCAGCCCGGCCTGGACCAGTCCCGCTGCGAGCGAGAGCAGCAGCATGGTCGGCCAACCCCGACCTGCACGACGGGTGATCTCGCGGATGAGGACGGCGGCGCAGCCGTACAGGGGGCCGAGGACCAGCAATCCGAACACCAGAGTGAGGGGCTGGCCGATGGTGTCGTCGTATCCGATCAGGTACTCCGCGGCGATCGGGGAGAACACGATGAGTCCGAACACGGGGGCGACCCGGTGACGGGGTCGGGGGCGTGGAGCCATGCTGAACATTAACAGAGTATCTACTCTATTAATAACGCCGCGAGCGGTAGACTCCCTGTCCATCATGCGAACGGTGAATCCCGAGCAGCATCGTCTCCGCCGGGAAGCGATCATCGCAGCGGCGGCCCAGGAGTTCGCGGAGAACGGGATCGACGCCACGTCGACGGCGAGCATCTGCCGGCGGGCGGGCATCGGTTCGGGCACGCTGTTCCACTACTTCCGCACGAAACGCGCCATCGTCCACGCGATGTTCGCCGACGATCTCGAGACGAATGCGCGGGCCTGCAAGGCGGCCCTCGGCACTGCCGATCCACAAGCGGGACTCGACGGGCTGCTGACCCACCTGCTCCGCGACCTCGGCGACCCGCTGGTCCCCGGTCTGATGGCCACTGCCCTGCTGCAGGTCAATCGCGACCCGGAGTTCGCCGCCTTGCTCGCCGCCGACGAGGATCGGATCCGCGACACGCTGGTACGCCTGCTCGAACGGATCGGCATGCGCGGCGATCCCATGCCGTTCTCGGTCACCTCGACGGCTCGCTGGATCCAGCGGCTGATGGATGCGGCGTTCCTGGCCGCGGGGGCCTCGGACTTCGACGCCGACCGGCAGACAGCCGAGCTGCGTCTCATCGTGGATTTCTTGTTGGCTGCGTCCTCTACGGTTGCGACGCCCACCGACTCGTCCCTTCGAGCCTCGCCGAGCTGACCCGGCGGCCACGACTCCTCGCACCGCAGGGGCTCCTCGCGCCCCTTGGGCAGGGTGCGAGGGGGCTACGGGGTGGAAGTGCCCGGCGGAATATGGTCGGCGAGCAGTCCTCCAAGGATCTCCCCGGCGTCGTGGCACTGCTCGACGGTCACGTCGAGATGGGTCACCGCGCGGATCAGGTGCGCCCCGAGCGCCGACACCAGCACTCCACGAACGCCCGCCTGCGCCGCGATCGGGCCCGCCGGCACGTCGCCGGTGTCCAGGACGACGATGTTGGTCTCGACGCCGATCGGATCGACGGCTCGGGGTGCGCGCTCTGCGACGGCCCTGGCGAAGGCCAGCGCCGCCGTGTGATCGTCGGCCAGTCGGGCGACGTGGTGGTCCAGCGCGTACGCCGCGCCTGCCGCCAGGATGCCCGCCTGACGCCAGCCCGCTCCGAGCCGCTTGCGCCAGATCCGTGCCCGCGCGATGTTGTCGGCGCTGCTGACCAGGACCGAACCGATCGGCGCGCCGAGTCCCTTGGAGAAGCACACACTGACCGTGTCGAACAGCCGTCCGTAGTCGAGCAGGCCGACCCCGGTGGCCACGTGCGCGTTCCACAGGCGCGCGCCGTCCAGGTGGTAACCCATCCCCGCGCTCCGGCACAGCTCGGCCACCGCCGCGAGCTCCTCGTACGGCTGGATGGTCCCGCCGCCGAAGTTGTGCGTGTTCTCCACCGCGACCGCCGCGGTCGACACCAGGAACGGCCCGGCGTCCGGCGCGACGATCGCCGCCACCTGCCCGGCGTCGAGCCGGCCGCGCACGGAGGGAAAGGTCCGCATGGTTAGCCCGTGCAGCGCGGCGTGGGCGCCCATCTCGGCCCGCGCGATGTGTGCGGTGACATCGCAGACCACTTCCTGGCCCGGCTCGACCAGCAGCCGCACACCGAGCACGTTGGCCAGCGAGCCGCTGGCGCAGAACAGCCCTGCCTCATGGCCGAGCAGGGTCGCGACCCGCTGCTCCAAGGCCTGGACCGTCGGGTCCTCGTTGTAGACGTCGTCGCCAACGGGCGCCGCCGCCATCGCCGCCCGCATGGGATCGGTCGGCCTGGTCACGGTGTCAGAACGCAGATCGATCACGAGGGACCATCCTGCCAAGCGCAACCCAGCCCGGCCCCGGTGGTCGGTCTGCTTCGAGTAAAGGCACACACCCGATCAGCGTGCGCGGGCGGATCACCACGGAGAACGGGTCAGTCACCTGCCTCCTCGCTCGCGCGCACCCGGAACGCGCGCGGACTCATCGGCGTTGACGGCGCTGAACTGCCGCGAGAAGCCCGCTGTCGAACGCCCCGGTGATGGTGCCGGGACGGCACACTCGTTCGCGGTCAGAAAACCGACGACCCGGGCCGGGACTGATGACGTGAGCTCGACCAGCTGTTCACCCCGGCTGACCTAGAGAGAAAGCGGCACGTAGGACTGGACCGGATTCTTCCGGTTGATCCGACCCGTGGTCAGCCGCTCAGCCACCAGAAAGGCCAGTTCCAGGGACTGGTTGCGATTGAGCCGCGGGTCGCACAGGGTTTCGTAGCGACTGACCAGGTCGGCCTCGACGAGGTCGTCGGAGCCGCCGACGCACTCCGTCACGTCGTCGCCGGTCAGCTCGACGTGCACGCCGCCCGGCCAGGTGCCGAGTTCCTCGTGCACGTCGAAGAAGCCGTTCAGCTCCGCCATCACGTCGGAGAACGCACGCGTCTTGTA
The DNA here is from genome assembly GCA_038257965.1 of Propionibacteriales bacterium. Classification (GTDB taxonomy): domain Bacteria; phylum Actinomycetota; class Actinomycetes; order Propionibacteriales; family Propionibacteriaceae; genus Microlunatus. Next base: position 1,198 of record JBBSQJ010000184.1, on the reverse strand, counting down.
GCCATTGCGCGTCTCGAACGTGTTGCCGTGCATCGGGTCACACACCCAGGCGACCTGGCGACCGCTGGCGCTCACCTTGGCCACGACCTCGGGCAGCACGTCGCGGATCTTGTCGGCTCCCATCCGGGTGATGAAGGTGATGCGCCCGGGCTCGCGGTCCGGGTCGAGCCGATCGGCCAACTCCAGCGCGGTGTCGGCGGTCGTGGTCGGGCCCAGCTTCACCCCGAGCGGGTTGCGCACGTGGCGCAGCAGTTCGACATGCGCCCCGTCCAGCTGGCGGGTCCGCTCGCCGATCCAGAGAAAATGTCCCGACGTCCCGTACGGCTGCAGGGTCCGGGAGTCGATCCGGGTCATGGCGTGCTCGTACTCCATCACCAGCGCCTCGTGGCTGGAGAAGAAGTCGACCGTGCCGAACACGTGGTCATCGATCCCGCAGGCGACCATGAACGCGAGGGCACGATCGATCTCGCTGGCCAGGTTCTGATACTGCACCCCGGCCGCGGAGTTCTTCACGAAGTCCGCGTTCCAGCTGTGGACGCTTCGCAGGTGAGCGAAGCCGCCGGTGACGAAAGCCCGGGTCAGGTTCCAGGTCGCAGCGGAGGCGTTGTAGACCCCGAGCAGCCGCTTCGGGTCCGGCCGGCGTGACTCGGCGGTGAACTCGGAGCCGTTTACCGCGTCCCCACGGTAGGCCGGCAGGGTGACCCCGCGACGGGTCTCGACCGCCGAACTCCGCGGTTTGGCGTACTGACCGGCCATCCGCCCGACCTTGACGATCGGCACCTGGGCCGCATACGTCAACACGACCGCCATCGACAACATCGTGCGCAGCTTGTTCTGGATGTTGGAGGCGGTGACCCCGTCGAACGTCTCGGCACAGTCGCCGCCCTGGAGCAGGAACGCCTCACCGGCGGCGACGCTGGCCATCTTGGTCCGCAACTTGTCACACTCGGCGGCAAACACCAGCGGCGGCAACTTCCGCAAGCGAGCGATCACATCTGCCACCTCAGCGGCGTCGTCGTACGTGGGCTGTTGGAGCGGATTCAGCGCACGCAGGTCGTCGAGGGAGGGCACGTCGGGCAGATCGGACACGCTGAAACTCTAGACGGCCTCCAGCGGCCACCGTCGGAGATATTCAGCGCTCGGACCGCGGGGCAGGGCGTCGTCAGCCGTCATTGTGCTCCCTCACCACAAGACGGGC
>JBBSQJ010000183.1:0-7045 GCA_038257965.1 Propionibacteriales bacterium | reverse complement strand
TCCCAGCAGATCCAGCGGCGGGTCGAGACGCACCCGGCCGAGTCGACGCTTGTCGAACAGCCGGAGCCGACCGCCGTCGGCGTACACGACGGTGAACCGGTCCCAGACCGGATCACGCCTCACGAGGTCGGCGGCCGAGGCGAGACCCCTGCCGAGGTAGTCACCACCCTCCGTCGTCTCGCCGGCCGGATCGTCGACCAGGATCCGGCCGCTCATCCCGAGGTGGATCCCGAGCACGGGTCCCGGCGTTCTCGAACCACGACGTCCCGACGTCTCGCACCACATGGACTTGCCCTGCCGGTATGCACCGGTCAACTGCCGGCCGAGAAGGGCATCGCGGATCTCGCCAGGTGCGTGCGGGCGGCACACCCAGGTGTCGGAGTCGTCGACCTCGGTGATTCGTCGGCCGAGCCCGGCCGCCTCGATCGCGCGCCGGGCGCTCTCGACCTCCGGTAGTTCCGGCACGCGCTACTTCGCCTCAGGGTCTCTGGTCACCGAGCGCCTCCACGTACACGCTGTAGAGCGAGCGCGACGACGTCATGAACAGCCTGTTCTTCTTCAACCCGCCGAAGCACAGGTTCGCGCAGGTCTCCGGCAACAAGATCTTGCCGAGCAGGGTGCCGTCCGCGTGGTAGCAGTGCACGCCGTCGACATCGGGACCGCCGTTGCCGGCCGCCGCCCACACGTTGCCATCGCGATCGCAGCGGATCCCGTCGGAGCCCCACCCCACGGTCGCGACGTAGACCCGCCCACCTGTCGGCCGCCCGTCCACGATGTCGAAGACCCGGATCTGCCCGACATCGACGACGTAGAGCAGGGTCTCGTCGGGGGAGAAACAGATCCCGTTCGGTCGGTCCATCTCGCTGATCACCGCCTCGGCCTCCCCCGTCGCGGCGTCGATCCGGTAGACGTCGCAGGACAGTTCCTTGGCCGCCTTGTCGCCCTCGTAGTTGCTCTCGATCCCCCAGCCCGGATCGGTGAACCAGATCGAGCCGTCGGAGTGCGCGACTAGGTCGTTCGGCGCGTTGAGCGACCTGCCGTCGAACGAGTCGAGCAGCACGGTGATCCGACCGTCGTGCTCGGTCCGGGTGACTCGGCGGGTCAGATGCTCACAGGTGATCAACCGACCCTGGCGGTCGCGGGAGTTGCCGTTGCTGTTGTTCGAGGGTTGCCGGAAGGTCGTGACCTCGCCGGTCTCCTCGCTCCAGTGCAGCATCCGATTGTTGGGAATGTCGGAGAAGAGCAGGAAGCGGCCGTCGCCGAACCAGACCGGACCCTCGAGCCAGCGGCCTCCGGTCCACAGTCGCTCGACGACATCGGCGTGCACGGTGAGTGCCGCGAAGCGGTCGTCGACGACCTGGATCGCCGGGTCGGGGAAGCGGATGGCGGTGCGGTCGACGTCCCAGGCATACGGCGGTAGCTTCTCCACGGCTGCGATCGTACGGCCCCTGCGGCGCGTGTCGACGCACCCGCCGTTCAGATGTGCGCTGCGTTGGCGGCCAGGATCAGGGCACCGATGAGCGCGGCATCCTGGGTGAAACGTGCCAAGACGAGCTCGGGCGGGAATGGTACGGCTGAGCGGAGCACGTCGTTCAGGTGCGGGAAGAACCGCTCGTGATTCCTTGCGATTCCGCCGCCGACAGCGATGCGCTCTGGGTCAAGGGCGATGGAGAGGTTAGCCAGGTGGACGGCCAGTGCATCGAAAGCGTCGTCGAGCATCCGCTTCAGCATCTCGTCGGCGTTCGAAGGATCGAGAGCGTCCTGTGCGGAGACGCTCTTGCCGAGCAGGATCGAGGCTCGCCGGGCGATACCGGCGCCGGCAACGTATCCTTCCAGCGGCGCGTGCTGGTCTGGTGCTGGACCGACTGGGGTTCGGCTCACAAGCTGGTAGCCGATCTCGCCGGCTGCCCCGTGTGCCCCGCGCAGCACCACGCCGTCGATCACTGCCGCCGCAGCGATTCCGGTCCCGAGGTTCAGGTAGATGCCGTGCGAGATGCCGAGCAACGCGCCCTCGCGGGCTTCGGCCAGTGCTCCGGCTTTGACGTCGTTGTCCACGACGACCGTTTCCGTCCCGAGTTCGCCGAGCACCTCGTGCAGAGCAATGGTGTCCCAGCCCGGGTTGTTCGGCGCAAGCAGGATCTGCCCGTCCAAGACGACCCCTGGAGTGGCGGCACCGACCGCGACGAGGTTGCCGTGAACGGTGTCGATCATGGTCCGGCACTGCTCCAGAATCCGAGCGAGCGCGGCGTCGGCACCATGTTCCGCGCCGGTTGGGATGCGGTGCCGGGCAAGGACGGTTCCCGCCCGGTCCCGGCAGGCGACAGCGGTTTTCGTGCCGCCGATGTCGATACCGAGAACGTATGGCGTCCGGTTCACCGTGCGGCGTCTGCCTTCGCCTGCGCCGCCAAGTATTCTTCCTCGATCTGTTTGGGGCCGAACGGCCACAGGTGGTGGATCTTCGCCCAGACCAGGTAGGCGATGATGCCTGCGGCAAGCCAGACGAGTGACCATTCGATCGGGTGCATACCGGGAGAGTTGGCGTTGGCATAAACGTAGATGAAGCTCCAGCCGATGAACGCGAGGATACTCGGCACCGGATACAGCCACATCAAGTACGGTCGACGCAGCGTGGGTTGGCGTCGGCGCAGCACCGTGAGGGCGACAATCTGTGCCAGCGCCTGCACGATCACCATCACCGCGGTCAGCAATTCGATCAGGGCCGATAGACTGGTGGCCCGTCCGATCAGGAATCCGATAGCGGTGATCACGACCATGGCGACCACCCCGAACACCGGAAACTGATGTTCGGCGTGCAAGCGGGCGAAGGGCCGAAAGAACACCCCTTCTCGCGCCGCGTCATAAGGCACGCGTGAACCGCCCAGCAGGCCGACGAACACCGATGTCAGCGCGGTGATCAGGATCAAGACGGTGACCACAGACGCGGCGCCCTGACCCCAGGCGCGGTCGAGAACGACTGAAGCGATCGATTTATACGCTGTTGAGTTCGGATTCACCATTTCGTGCCAGTCGACCGCTCCCAAAACCGCGACCTGCATCAGCAGGTAAACGATCATCATCGCCAGAATGGAGAAAATGATCGACCTGGGGATCACCTTGCCCGGTTTCACGACTTCGCCGCCCAGATATGAGGTCGTGTTGTAACCCTGGTAGTCATAAATGCCGATCGTCAATCCCCCGGCCAGACCGATCCAGAAGGCGCTTCCGGCCAGATTGAAGGCGCCGGGCGGGTAGGAGAATGCCCGGCCGGCGTCAAAGTTGCTGTACCCGGCGACGATGACGGCCCCCAAGCTGACGATCATGATCACCCACAACACCACGGTGACCTTGCTGATGGATTCGATCTTCCGCCACAACAGGACGAAGATCAGCAAGATCGCCAATAACCCGACGCCGGTCCCCTCCCAGCCGGACATGGACGGCCACAAGAAACTCAGGTATGAGACAAAGCCGACGATACCGGTAGACATGACCAACGGAATGGAAAGGATCGCAGTCCACACAAACAGGAACGGCATCAACCGCCCGGTGCGGTACTGAAACGCTTCGCGCAGGTAGATGTAGGTTCCTCCCGAACCGGGCATGGCCGCTCCCAGCTCCGCCCACACCAAACCGTCCACCAGGGCCAGAATCGCGCCGACGATCCAGCCGATCAGCGCCTGCGGACCCCCGAACGCGACCACCATGAGGGGAATCGTGATGAAAGGACCGACCCCGCACATTTGGCTCATGTTCAACGTGGTCGCACCGAACAGTTTGATGCCCTGGCGCAGACCCTCATCCGGTCTCGCCACCTCGTCCGACGCGTGTCCACCATTCGCAGGCTGACTCGGCATGCCCACCCCCAAACAGATCCAACCCAGCGATGCAGGCACTGCGACCCCGAATTTCAGGTATACCCCTGCGGAGTGGGACCGGTCAACGACCTGAAGGGACACAGCGAGGTATCACGCGTCGCTTCGCCGGCTCCTGTCTGTCAATAGATCACTAGCACCATCCTGAGGAGGTTGGTAAATGTCCAAGCAACTGATCCGAGTGGCTGCCGGCGTGCTCGGTACGGCCCTCGCCGGGACAGCGTTCACCGCGATCCCGGCCGCTGCGGCGGACTCGTTCGACGGGAGGGCGACGGCCAATGGCGGCCTCACCGTCCGAGCGCTCCCGACGACCGCGTCGGCGGCGAAGAGTTCCATCGCGAAGGGCAAGGTGTTCCCGATCGTCTGCAAGGTGCGCGGGACGTCTGTCGACGGCAACAGCCTGTGGTACGCGCTGCCGCCAACGCTCGGTGAATGGGTGTCGGCTCGCTACGTGCAGAACGTGGGCCCGGCACCGCGGTGGTGCGGCACGAGCGAGCGGTTCGCCGGCCGGGCGACGACGACGATCACCAAACGTGTCGCGCCGACGACGGCCGCAGCTTCGGCCGGGACCGTGGCTGGCGGGACCCGGTTCGCCATCATCTGCAAGCTCGACGGCCAAACTGTCGACGGCAACAAGCGCTGGTACTACCGGACTGACGGTCGATGGGTGGCGGCGCGCTACGTCGATAACATCGGGCGCGCACCGGGCTGGTGCAACTGATCGTCGACGGCCGCACGACCGAAGGTCAAAGCCATCCGCGTCCGACCTACGTCAGCTCGGCCTGCGCAGTTCGAGCAAGGCCCGTGGATGCAACGGGACGGTCGTCCACGCCGTCGACAGCGTCCGATCCGGGCCGGAGCAGGTCACGCGCAGCGTGTGCGGAGTCTCCAGGAAGATCACCTCGGCGACGAACGTGTCCGGATCGCCCCAACCGCCGCTCACGGCTACCGGCACGCCGTCGGCCTCGGTGACGGTCCATGAGTCCGACCCGACGTCCGCCCGGAGCACGCCGCCGACGTCGGTCAAGGCGAGTCGCCAGCCGTCGTCGGCGGCACTGAGCTCGGCCGAAGCGACGTGCGGACCCAGAGCCGGCCGCCACTGCGCGAGGCCGGGCGAGTCCTGGGATTCGAAGGTCGCACCGTCCCACTGGTAGCGGTCCTCGGGTTCGGCCTTCCTGGTTCGCAGCGGTAGCACGCCGTGGGCGAGTCGGTCCGACAGGCGCTGATCGGCAGCCTCGTCACCGGGGGTCGAGTCGATCGCCGGCAGGATGTGGTCCCAGATCGCGTCGAGGATGCCCTGCATGTCCTCGGTTCCCGCCGTGGTCGCGATGACCAGGTCCTGCTCCGGTAGCACGATGCTGAACTGGCCGTACGCACCATCCCCGCGATAGCCGTGGCGCGCCATCCAGAACTGGAACCCGTACCCCTGCGTCCAGTCCGGGTTGGGCTCGTTAGGGTTGTCGACCTGCTTGCTGGTCGCTTCGGTCACCCACGCCGGATCGAGGAGTTGCCGGTCCCCCCAACGACCGCCCCGCAGATACAGCTGGCCCAGCCGTGCGATGGCGTCGGTCGTGGTATGGAGTCCGCTGAAGCCGATGTTTCGACCGGCCGGGGCCTCGATCCAGGCCGCCTCCCCGATGCCGAGCGGCTCGAACAGGCGAGGGCGGAGATAGTCGACCAGGGTCTGGCCCGACTGCCGTTGGATGATCGCAGCCAGGCTGTACGTGCAGGGTTGGTTGTAGGCGAACACCGTGCCTGGTTCGCAGTCCGGCGGGATCAGCAGGAAACCGCGGACGAGGTTGTCGGGGTCGTTGCCCATCGCGAGGTCGAGCGTCTCCGCGGCGTGCCCGCTGGCCATCGCCGCGATGTGGCGGACCTTCATCGCTCGGCTGCGCGGATCGGTGATGTCGGCGTCCAACTCGGGAAAGTAGGACAGCACCGTCGCATCCAGGTCGAGCAGCCCTTCGGCGACCGCGAGCCCCGCCGCCGTCGAGGTGAAGCTCTTGCTCAGCGAGTAGAGCAGGTGTGGACGTTCTGAGGAGTACGGCGACCACCAGCCCTCGCAGATCACGTTCCCGTGTCGCAGCACGACCAGGCTGTGCAGCTCGATCTGTGGTGCATCGTCGACCGCGTCGAGGAACGCTTCGATCCCACTGGAGTCGACGCCTTCGGCGCTGGGCGTGCTGTGCGGAAGATCTTCGGTGGCCATGTCCGCGAGCCTACAAACTCGCGAAATCAGCCCTCGCCGGCGGTGAGCGAGGTCCGGACGATCGCGATTCTCGTCTGCGGGGACCGCTGCCACGCCAGATCTCGGCTCGTACCCACAGCCGATGTATCAGAAAAACATTGCCCTTCCTCCCAAGGGGAGTAACAATTGAATAGTCCCAAAGAGACTAAATGCGGGGAGGGCTGATCGTGCAGTCGATGTCGCTGCTGGCCGGCGTGGCCTCGACGACGCTCTTCATCGTCAGCTATCTGCCGATGCTGACCCGCGCCTTGCGCACTCGGGATCTGACCTCGTACAGCCGGCCGAGCCTCGTGCTCGCCAACGTCGGCAACGTCGTCCAGGCCGTGTACGTCGTCGCGCTGCCCGTAGGTCCGATCTGGTTCCTGCACGGCTTCTATCTGGCGGCGAGCGGACTCATGTTGGGGCTGCACTTGCGGCACCACCCCCGATCAGCCCGGCCGCCCAGACCAACCCATCCCCGAGTGAAGGAGAGTCCCGATGACCACGACGAGCGATGACGTCCGCGCACCGGCTTGGGCGCAGGCCATGCGCGAGGACCTGTGCGGTGACCTCGTGCTCCCCGGAGAATCCGGTTACGGTTCGGCGAAACAAGCCTGGAACCTCCGTGCCGATCACCGACCGGCCGCCGTCGTGCTCGCGGACAACGCAGGAGATGTACGGGCCACGGTCCGGCATGCGGCGGTGGCCGGGCTGGGCACCGGGGTACTGGCGACGGGTCACGGTAGCGGATCGTCGTGCGACGCCGACGGCGTGCTGATCAACTCCTCGCGAAGGCGCGGCGTGGTAGTCGCGGCCGGTGAGCGGAGGGCGCGGGTGGAAGCGGGGGCGATCTGGCGAGACGTCGTCGACCAGGCGGCCCGGTTCGGGTTGGCCGGCTTGCCCGGCTCGAGCACCCAGGTCGGTGTCGTCGGCTACACCCTGGGCG
>JBBSQJ010000182.1:0-7131 GCA_038257965.1 Propionibacteriales bacterium | reverse complement strand
TCCATCTTCATGGACTCCAGAACCAGGACCGGAGCGCCGGCCGCGACATCGTCACCGCCCGCGGCCGGCGTGGCCACGACCAGAGCGGGCGCCGGTGAGCGCAGCACCCCGCCCTCGTCGAGACTCACCCGGTGGGCCGCGCCGTCGACCTCGACCAACTGGACGGTGCCGTGGGTTGCGGTGACCAGCCGGTGGGTGCGACCACCGAGCCTCAGCCGGCTCTTGTACTCGTCGAGCCGGTCGAGGTCGGCATCGACGACGTGCTCCGCCGAACCGTCGGCGATGATCACCCGGAACCGGTGCGGCCCGGTCCGGAACACGGTCACCTTGTACGCGGTTCCGCGCAGCTTCACATCGATGGCTCGCCCGATGCGGTGCTGAACCTGCGGCCGACCGCCGCGGGCCGTCTCGATCAGGCGGGTCCGCTCGACGGCCTCCTCGGTCTCGTAGGACTCGATGCCGGCGGCGACCAGCGCGATTCCGGAGTGCCGGTGCGTGACCAGCCCGCCCTGGGCGCGGACTCTGTCGATCCAGCCCGTGTCGGCCCAGGCCGCACCGGCACGGCCGTCGATGACTTCCGGCGCGGCGAGCAGGTCGAGGACGAAGCTCTTGTTCGTCGAGCCGCCCTCGATCACCACCGTCGTCTCGGCCAGCGCCCGGCGCAGCCGGGCGAGCGCCTCGTCCCGGTCGCGCCCGAACGCGATGATCTTGGCGATCATCGAGTCGAAGTCGGCAGGGATCGAGTCGCCCTCGCCGACCCCGGTGTCGACCCGGATGCCGGGACCGCACGGCAGATCGAGCAAGGCGATCCGCCCGGGGGACGGGGCGAAGTCTCGGTCGGGGTCCTCGGCGTTCAGCCGAGCCTCGACGGCGTGCCCGACCTCGCCCGGGCGATCACCCGATAGCCGTCCGCCCGCGGCAACGTGGATCTGCAGCTTGACCAGATCGGTGTCGGTGGTGATCTCGGTGATCGGGTGTTCGACCTGGAGGCGGGTGTTGACCTCGAGGAAGGCGAAGAACCGGTCACCGGGATGGTAGAGGAACTCGACCGTGCCCGCCCCCGCGTAGCCGACCGCGAGGACCAGTCGTTCGGCGGCTGCCTTCAGTTCGTCTGCCTGGGCCGGTTCCAGGACCGGCGACGCCGACTCCTCGATCACCTTCTGGTTGCGTCGCTGGATCGAGCAGTCACGGACACCGATCGCCCACGCCGTGCCCTGCCCGTCGGCGATGACCTGGACTTCGACGTGCCGGGCGCCGGTGACGAGTCGTTCGAGGAAGACCACCCCCGAGCCGAAGGCCCGCTTGGCCTCGTCACGGGTCCGCTCGTACGCCTCGGTCAGGTCTGCGTCGGAGGCGACCATCCGGATGCCGCGGCCACCACCGCCGGCGGTCGCCTTGAGCATCGAGGGATAGCCGATCGCTGCCGCTGCGGCCTTCGCCTCCGCCAGGGTGTCGACGTCGCCCCCACTCCATGGGGCGACGGGCACGCCGACCTTCTCGGCGATCAGTTTCGAGCCGATCTTGTCGCCGAGCGTGCGCATAGCGGCCGGACTCGGACCGATGAACGTCACCCCGATCCGGGCACACAGCTCGGCGAAGTTCGGATCCTCGGCGACGAAACCCCAGCCGACCCAGGCCGCGTCCGCCCCGGTCTCCACGAGTGCCTTCTCCACGATGGCGTAGTCGAGATACGGCCGATTCACGGCGGGGCCGAGGTCGTAGGCCAGGTCTGCCTCCCGGACGAACATCGCGCGTCGCTCACCTTCGGTGTGCAGCGCCACCGTCTCGATCCTCCTGCGCCCTGGACTCGCTTCCGCGTTCAGGTCACGCACGGCGTGGATCAGCCGCATCGCGGCCTCGCCCCGGTTGACGATGGCGATCCGGGAGAACATCGAGTGTTTACCTCCGACGGCGTCGACGACGAATTCAGCGCCGGGACGGGCGCCACAGGCAGCCTGCCACTTTTCGCTCCCGAGGTCGCGTCGCCCCCCGGTGTGGCTGCCACCAGACCGGTCGCTGTCGTCGGTTCAGGGCCTTCTCGACCGGCCTCAGCGACCGAGCTCGCGGCGGGTCTTGGAGGCGCGGCGCAGGTCGTGGCGGCTCGCCGGGCGGATCTTGAAACTGCCGAGACCGAGCGAGCCGTAGAACAGCAGCAACGGTTTGCCCGGGGCCGGCTCGCGGGCAACCTTGACCGCCTTGGTACCCCAGGAGTTGGACAGCCGGTCCACGTCCACGCCCCAACCGTCGGGGAGCACGATGAGGATCGACCCGGCCCCGGGCATGACCTCCACTTCGATCAACGCCGCCGCCGCGGTGGCGTCGAGACAGTTGAGCTTGACCGACCCCATTCCCGGATTGATCCGGACGAACGGCGGCACGGTCCATGCTCCATGGCGCTTTTCGCTGCTCATCCCGGCGTCGAGCCGGAGCGGGTCCTCGCGCGAGTAGCCCACCGCCGACGGGCGGTGCGCTGGTGGCCTGCTCTGGCTGAGCTGCCGCGACGGCAGTTCGACGGCGAGATCGGCGACCAGCGGATCGAGGTCAGCGTACGTTCTGGCCTGCAGGGCGGCTTCCAACCGGTCGTCCAGCTCGTCCAGACTCAGCCGACCGTCCCCAGCCGCGTCCTTGAGCACTTCGGCGACCTCGTCGCGCTCGCGGTGTCCGATCCGCAGTCCGCCCACCGCGGAAGGGTCCTGCTCCATGACCAGACTTTACCCAGATCCAGCGGCGGGACGTCCTGCTGAGGCCCGGCTCGCGGGTGGCAGCGTGCCGCAGAGCTTGTCAGCCGCTGTGCCCTGAGCTTGTCAGCCGCTGTGCCCTGAGCTTGTCAGCCGCTGTGCCCTGAGCTTGTCGAAGGGCCGAGGGGTGTGCCCTAAGCTTGCCAGCCGCTGTGCCCTGAGCTTGTCAGCCGCTGTGCCCTGAGCTTGTCGAAGGGCCGCGGTGCTGGTGTCGGTCAGTCAGCTCCGCTGCTCGGGTGCGGGAAAGATCGCGCTCGGCGTCGTCTCCGAGCTTCGCCACGTCTTGGTGGCGGGGACGCTGGGCACTGTCTCCTCGCGACCTCACCCCCGCGAGTCCGGAGCCTGGAACGTCCGCAGTCATCTTTCGGATCCCGTGGATCGAACAGGCATTCGATTTTTGGCGGTGGGTTGGTCTAGCGTCGAGGACATGTCAGCAGCGATCGTGTCCGAGCCCTTGGGGGTGTCGGCGCTCGACCCGGTGACCGCCGGCTTGGCTGACACGCTGGCCTGGCTGGGTCGAGTGGCGTCGGCGTCTCCTGGGGTTGACGGTGCGGCTGGGTTCGACCGTGCGGCTGGGTTCGACCGTGCGGCTGGGGTGGATGACACGATCCGGATCGATCGGATTGCGCTGGCTGAGCGGTTGAGGGCGGCGCTCGAGGCGTTGCAGGCGGTCGAGATGGTTGGTTTCGCCCGATCTCAGGTCGCGGAGCAGCAGCGGCTGGACGTGGATCCTCGCCAGGTCGGTCGGGGGATCGCCGACCAGATCGCGTTGGCCTGCAAGGTGACACCTTTTGAGGGGTCTCGACGGCTGCAGGTCGCCCGTGACTTGTGTTTGGACATGCCGAGCACGTTGGGCTTGCTCACGAGGGGCGAGATCGGGGGGTGGACGGCCCGGCTGGTGGTCGGTGAGTTGTCGCACCTGGAGCGTGGGTCGCGGCGTCGGGTGGATGCGGACTTGGGCCGGATCGGTCTGGAGGAGAAGTCGCCGCGGGCGGCTGCGGCTGACGCGCGGCGGCTGGCCTATGTTGCGGATCCGTTGGGTGCGGTGGAGCGATGTCGCCGGGTCCGGGCCGATCGGCGGGTCACCCTGCGGCCGGCGCCCGACACGATGAGCATCCTGTCCGGGCTTCTCCCCGTCGAACAGGGCGTGGCTTGTCTGGCCGTTCTGAAAAGCGAAGCGGCCCGTCTTCGGGCGGCTGGTGATGATCGGGGCCGCGGTCAGATCATGGCCGACACCCTGGTCGAGCGGATCACCGGCCAGGCCAGCGCGACCGACATTGCGGTCGAGGTGCAGATCGTCATGCCGCTGGCGTCGCTGCTGGACCCCGATGACCCGACGCCGTCGGAGGTCGGCGACTACGGCCCGGTCCCGCCGGAGATCGTGCGGGATATCGTCCGCGGCACCCGCGCCGCCGGGTTCTGGCGGCGTCTGTTCACTAGACCGACGGAGCAAGGCGATCGAGTCGTGGTGGGAATCGACGAACGTCGACGCCGGTTCGGTGGGGCGTTGGCGGATCTGATCACCGCGCGTGACAGGCACTGTCGAGATCCGTTCTGCACCGCACCGATTCGGCACCACGACCACGTCGTGCGTTATGCCGACGGTGGTCCGACCACGCCGGCCAACGGTCGCGGGGTCTGCGAACGCGGCAACTACATCCGCGAACTACCCGGCTGGACTGTGACATTGATCGACGACCAGTCCCATACGGTCCAGACCACCACGCCGACCGGTCACCGCTACCTCAGCCGACCGGCCGAGCCACCGTGATCGTCACCGATTCCGACGATGCGGCGCGTCACTCGTGGAGTTCGGGGCCTGCGGGGTGTTCACGTCACCTCGATCCACTGTCACGATAGGGGTGGAAGGGTCCCGACATGAAGTTGGTCCAGCTGTGTGACGTGGAATGGCGTTACGACGTGATGGAATCCCTGGAACCCACATCGACCGGAGACGGGCGACTCTACGGCCAGGGAACCGCGAAACTGACCGGACGACTTTCGGGCACGGCGACCTGGTCGAACTTCCCGAAGCTCCGCGGCCAGACAGCCTATCCGGATGCCAGTGGATTCATCTCCGTCGCGTCCGGTGGTTTGGTGATGTTCGCGCTGACCGGCCTGTCGTCGCTTCGGGATGGACGGGGCGTCCACGTGATCAGCTTCCAGACCGACGACACCGGACACCGATGGCTCAACGAGATTCTCGCCGTCGGGGAAGGATCCATCGATGTCGACAAGGGCGTGCTCGCGATGCGCTATTACGAATGCATCGTCGACTACCTGCCAGTCATCGACTGAGCTGAGCCGCGACCGGTGGCAACTCCACTCAGCTCGAAGCGTCGGCCTCGTGGACCTCGACAACCGCGGCGTACGATCCAACTCCGACGATCTTGACCCTCACCACCTCGTCGCGGTCGATCTGCAGCGCGGTGATAGTTCCCGATTCGGGATCGAAGTCCACGTCCGTGATCTTGCCCAATGCATCACCGGCGACGGTCAACCCCAGCTTGCCGAGGACGCGGTGCGCTTTGTCTGATCGCGCCGCGACGTCGGCGTCAGCCTCGGTGATCTTGTCATCCCCGGACACCGTGACCGCGTCGGCACCGAAACCGGTGATGTCGGACCACCGCAGCGTGTCGCCTCCTTCGGACTTGTTCAGTTGCAGAGCGATCACGCGGTTCCGCTCCGGATCGATCACGAAACCGGCAACCTTTCCCACCGTCGCTGCAGTCGACGTGCTGACCACTTTGCGGCCCTTGGCCTCCGAGAAGCGCATCAGGCTTGTCCCTTGGCCAGCTGGTTCCTGAACTCTTCGACAGCCGCACCGAAGCCTGCCAGGTCGTGCCGGACAAAGTCCTTCGCGCTGATCGGGACGATGAGATGTTCACCGGAGGCAGCCATCGTGTCCGGGAGCGGGATCAACAGCTTCGTGCCCTCGGTGCCGAGCGCCTCCGAAGCCTCGATCTCGTAGCCGACAACGTCGCAGTCGCCGGTGCCGGGAACGCTGACCTCGACGATGACGTCGACGACGGTCCCGAGATCGGTGCCGCCGTCGGTGAGCACCTGGGCTCCGATGACGTCAGCCGACCGGCCTGCGCCCGCCGCAGACTCCACCACCGACGCAAGCGGCGTCAGCACGCTCTCGTCGCGGATCATCACGGCGTCGTTTCCCAGAGCCGCCACCGCAGACCACGGCAGCGCGCGATCCGAGGGTCCGGCGAAGATGCCGCGGCCAGCGAGCGTGAAGCCGCCGATCGCGCCGCGACCAGCGGTGTGCAAGATGTCCTTGACCTGAGCGATGTCTTCTCCCGCCATCGTCACCACCGGACGCTTGGTGATCTCACTGGTCCGCATCAGGCGACTCATGCGGATCCACCATCCGGCCCGTGCCGCTCTCCGTCACTGGGTTTGATGATCACGCCACCTTGCCGGCGTCGACGCTGCACGAGCAGCACGCTTCCAAGGATCAGCACGATCACCACAACGGCGACGATCAACCAGCCCCACCAGTCCATGGATGAACCCTATCGGCCGACAGTCACGACGACTGCCTGGAGTTATGCCAGTCTGCCACGACGTTCATCAACTGTGGCTGGATAAACTGGCTCGTCGATGCCCGACCGGTCGATGACCACCTCGGCGATGACCGCCACGATCGGCCGCCGTCGACACCGTCGGCAGAGCGGTCGTCTCGGGTGCTAGGTAGGGATGTAGCTCGGGGACGATCACCACCGGGCATCGGGCGTGGGTGATGCAGTGATGGCCGACTGCCCCGGCCCGATAGCTACGACCTTGGACGGGTTCGCGGGTGCCGACGACCAGTAATCCGGCGCGTACGCTCAACTGCACCAAGACGTCGCCGACGTCACCTTGAGCGAACCGAAGGGTCGATCCCCGCGGGGAGCTGACGCCGTCGAAGATCCGGCGCAGTCCACGCTGGTACGGAAGCGCCACTTCCTCCACCGGCACGTGCAGTCGGGTACCCGGGGTCGACGTCGAGGGGATCAGCCCGATCGGCCAGTCCAGCACATGGATGACGCTCAGTTCGGCGCCGGCCGAGGCGGCGTACGCGGCAGCCCACCGCAATGCTGCGCGGGAGCCCGGTGAGTCATCCAGTCCGACAATCACATCTCTCTTCACCGCTGATCTGCCAACTGGCACGGACCACAGTGCCGGTGCGGTAGAGCGCAGACCCGACCGGTATCGAGATCGGTGTAACCGCAGCCGCCAGCCGTGGCCACTGCGAAGTCGACACTCGTGTTGTGCAGGTCAAGACGTTGATGAGCCGAGAGTCGATGCATCAGCGGTACCTCCTAATTTCAAATGCCTGGCTGAGATCAAATGCCTGGCCCCTGGCGTGTAAGCGGCGCCCGTCGGGGCACGGCCAGTCTCC
>JBBSQJ010000181.1:0-7165 GCA_038257965.1 Propionibacteriales bacterium | reverse complement strand
GCGACGTCGCGGGAGATCGGCCCCATCCGGGCGACGTACGGAGAGATCGTCAACGCGATCGGGGAGTCCGGGGTGAGCGATCGCGGCTGCCTGAGGACCGGCAGATCGGGTCCATGGCTGAACATCGACGGGCAGCCGATCACTTCCACCTCGTCGTCGGCGAAGCCGAGTCCACGCAGATAGTCGCGGGTGTGCTCGCCGCGGACTCCGATGGAGGGGCCGTGGCGCAGCACGGCACGGGCGAACCGCCTCGTCGCGGAGTCGACGTCGCCGGCATCGACGTAGCGTCCGCTCAGCTTCGCCTGGGAACCGACGCCAAGAACTGTCACCGGCACCCGCAACTGCTCGATGAGCTCGGTCAGCCCGTTCAGCTGGTCCAAGAAACTCGCCCGGAAGGCGTTGGCCAGCGGGATGACGACGTGGTCATAGGCGTCGTCGATTCCCGCCCGGTCGGTATCGCGCAGCATCGAGTGGTCGATGGTGGAGCCGGTGACGCCCAGCAGCCGGAACACGGCCTGGCTGAACACCAGATTGCCGGCGTTTCCGCCGAGCAGGTTGCGGTAGAGGACGCGCGAGGCCCCCGCGACCGTGAACGGGTCCTTGTGCGCCCGGATCAGGATCCGTGCTGGGTGAGGGTCGGTGGTCATCTTGCGCCGAAGTGTAGGACTGGGGATGGTCAACCCGATCGATCGCCGCCGATACCGCCAGACGAGGTACCGAAGGCCGACCCGTCGACTCACAAACCGGCACCGTCGCTTCGCGGACCGCAGAGGTGGTTAGCGTAACCACCGGCAGGAGGTGATCACGATGACCGTCGGTGCTCGCGGCACGGGCCACACCGTGCTGGCCAGTGCGGACAGCGCGGCATTCTCGTCGCTGCGTCGACGTCCGACCTCGCGCGAGGAGCGCAAGGCGATCGGCAAGGCGCTTCGTCAAGTGGTGGCCCGATCCTCGCTCGGGCGGTGGAAGCCACCGTTCGGCCGGCCCGATCCGATCCAATTGATCATGGACTCGCACGAGGGCCGGGTGCCTGAACTGATCCCGATCCGGGTCGCGCGGATGGTGACCAGCCCG
This sequence comes from Propionibacteriales bacterium, assembly GCA_038257965.1. GTDB lineage: Bacteria > Actinomycetota > Actinomycetes > Propionibacteriales > Propionibacteriaceae > Microlunatus. Next base: position 6,091 of record JBBSQJ010000181.1, on the reverse strand, counting down.
TACGGGTTCCTGCGCGGCACCGCGATCGTGATGGCCGAGGATGTGGCACGGCTGCCGGCGACGGGCATCATGCCGGTGATCTGCGGCGACGCCCACTTGGGCAACTTCGGGTTCTACGCTTCGCCTGAGGGCGAACTCGTCATCGACCTCAACGACTTCGACGAGGCACACCCCGGTTCCTGGGAGTGGGACCTGCGACGACTGACGGCCAGTATCTGGGTGGCCGGCCGCGAAAACGGTTCCAGCGAGGACGATTGTGGCGACTCGGTCCGGGCCTGCGTGGCCGCCTATCGAGCCGAAGTCCGTTTCCTGGCCGAGCAGCCGTTGCTGATGCGGTCGTACAACCGGCTCGATGTGGGCCGGCTGCACGAGACCGCGAACGAGAAGAGCCTGCGCGACGAGATCGAACGGTCAGCCAAGCGCGCCCGCAACCGGACCAGCGACCGTGCGGTTCCCCGCTTCACCCACGAGCACCACGGCACCCGCGAGATCGTCGAGGAGCCGCCCTTGATCACCCGACTGGGACCGACCGACAAGGACGAGGTCGGTGGTGCGTTGGACTCGTATCTGATTACCCTCGCCCCCCACTGGCGACGGGTGCTCGGGGGCTACACACTGCTCGACGTCGCGCACAAGGTCGTCGGGGTGGGCAGTGTCGGGCTGCGGGCGTACGTCGCGCTGTTGGAGGGCAGCAGTCCCGACGACGTCGTGTTCTTGCAACTCAAGCAGGCTCGGCGTTCGGTGCTGGCCAAGTACGTCCACGGTGACTCCGCGTGGCACGCCCACCAGGGTCACCGGGTGGTGGAGTACCAGCAGGCCCTGCAGACGGTCAGCGATCCGTTGCTGGGCTGGACGACCTTCGGCGATCGGCAGTACTACGTACGCCAGTTCCGAAACATGAAGGGGACCATCCCGTTGGACTCGATGGACGCGGCTGCGCTCACCGACTACGCCGGCATCGTCGGCCACCTGCTCGCCAAGGGGCACGCCCGGACCAGTGGCGCGTCGATGATCGCCGGTTATGTCGGTGCGTCGGAGAAGCTGGATCATGCGATGGCCGAGTTCGCCAGGCGTTACGCCGATCAGACCGAGGCCGACCACGCGCTGCTCGTCGCCGCCGTCAAGCGAGGAGTACTGCCGGTGGACGAGGAGATGATGGCCAAAGGCTCCTCCTTCCGGCCCTCCTGAGGGTTGGCTCGGCCGTTCGGTGAGTCCGCTCAGACGGTGCTGAGCGCTCGTCATCGCGATCCCTACCCGAGACGTCGGCTCAGCGACCGGCGCGTCTGGGGCGCCAGATCACGAGGAGGGCGGCGCCGCCCAGCACGAGGAGGACGAGGGACGTGGTGCCGGCGATCTTCAGTGCCCGGTCGATCCGGATGTCGGCCTGGACGGTCTTCTCCTGCGTGTCCGAGGAGCCCGGACGCGGGAAGGTGCCACGGCCCAGCACACTGGGAGTGGACACCCCGGGCAGGTTTCCACTGCACAGCGTGGTTTTCAGCCGGGTGACCAGGCGATCACCGCTGCCTTCGATGGACTCGTTCGCGAAGATCAACCACTGCGTGCCCACAGCAGCTGGGATCCCACACGCCGCGCTGTCCGTGGCGGTCAATACGACCTGGTCGCTGAACACCCGACCCTTGAAAACGCGAGAGACGTCGAACCGCAGCTCGACGCGCCCGTCGGTGCCTCGACCGACCCTGCCGCGTGCGCTGACCGTACCCCGAAACACCGCATCCGCGCCTTCGAATGCCTGTCGGGTGGTGACCGGGGCACACGAGCAGGCCCACGCGGCTCTCGGGTCGAGGACCACCGCCGCGCAGGCCAGCGCAGCAGCGATCGCGACGAGCAGCACGCGCCTCAAGACCGGACCCACGTGATCATCCTCACCCGCGGACCCGACCACTGGGAAGGGACACCCGACCGACGGGCCCCGTCGACTCGCTCGTCCGCCCTGGGCCGAGACGCACCACTAGGATCGGACACCGACGTCTGAAGGTCGGCAATCTCCTTGGGAGGGAATCTCGTGATCCGCACTCACGGCGCAGGTACCTTGCGCGCCGAGCACGCAGGAACCACCGTCACTTTGGCCGGCTGGGTCGCCCGCCGACGCGATCACGGCGGAGTGGCGTTCCTGGACGTGCGTGACGCGTCCGGAGTCGTCCAGGCCGTGGTGCGGGACGAGATCCTCGAGGCCTCCGGGGCCCACGGGTTGCGCAACGAGTACTGCATCGCCGTTACCGGTGTCGTGGAGCCGCGCCCCGAAGGCAACGCCAACACCGAGTTGCCGACCGGCGAGGTCGAGGTCGTGGTCAGCGAGATCGAGGTGCTCAATGCGGCCGCCGCGCTGCCCTTCCAGATCGACGAGCGGGTCGAGGTCGGAGAGGAGACCCGGCTGAAGTACCGCTATCTCGACCTGCGTCGACCGGCGCCGGCCGCAGCGGTCCGGCTGCGAAGCAGGGTCAACCAGGCAGCCCGCGAGGTGTTGCTGGCCCGGGACTTCGTGGAGATCGAGACCCCGACGATGACCCGGTCCACTCCGGAGGGGGCGCGCGACTTCCTCGTTCCAGCCCGGCTCCGACCGGGCTCGTGGTACGCGCTGCCGCAGAGTCCCCAGCTGTTCAAGCAGTTGCTGATGGTGGCCGGCCTGGAGCGCTACTTCCAGATCGCGCGCTGTTATCGAGACGAGGACTTCCGGGCCGACCGGCAACCGGAGTTCACCCAACTCGACGTGGAGATGAGCTTCGTCGACCAAGACGACATCATCGAACTCACCGAGCGCCTGCTGGAGGCGATCTGGGGCCTGATCGGTGTCGAGGTGCCGACGCCGATCCCGCGGATCACCTACGCCGAGGCGATGGAGCGCTACGGAACGGACAAGCCGGATCTGCGCTTCGAGCTGGAGCTCGTCGACGTCACAGAGTTCTTTGCAGACACCGCATTTCGGGTCTTCCAGGCTCCGTATGTCGGGGCCGTGGTGATGCCCGGTGGCGGTTCGCAACCCCGGCGGACCTTCGATGCCTGGCAAGAGTTCGCCAGGCAGCGGGGTCATCGCGGGCTGGCCTACGTCACCGTCGCCGCGGACGGTGACCTCGGCGGCCCCGTGGCCAAGAACCTCGCCGAGACCGAGCGGGCCGGCATCGCGGCCCAGGTCGGCGCGAGTCCGGGGGACTGCATCTTCTTCGCCGCCGGCGAGCGGCGCAGCGCCCAGGGTCTGCTCGGAGCGACCCGGTTGGAGATCGGCAAGCGGGCCGGTCGGATTCCTTCGAGCGGCTCAGGACAGGCTCCTTCGACGAATTCGGAACCCTCCGATGACGCCTGGTCGTTCGTGTGGGTGATCGACGCTCCGCTGTTCGAACCGGCTGCCACGGCTGTGGCTCAAGGTGATGTGGCCGTCGGCTCGGGTGCCTGGACCGCGGTGCACCACGCGTTCACCTCGCCCAAGCCGGAGTCGATGGAAACCTTCGACACCGATCCTGGGTCGGCCCTGGCGTACGCCTACGACATCGTCTGCAACGGCAACGAGATCGGCGGCGGCTCGATCCGTATCCATCGCCGCGACGTGCAGGAACGAGTGTTCGCGGTGATGGGGCTGAGCAAGGAGGATGCGCAGGAGAAGTTCGGCTTCCTGCTGGACGCCTTCGCCTACGGTGCCCCGCCGCACGGAGGCATCGCGTTCGGCTGGGACCGGATCTGCGCCCTGCTGTCCAACACCGAGTCGATCCGGGATGTGATCGCCTTCCCCAAGTCCGGCGGCGGCGTCGATCCGCTGACCGACGCGCCGGCCCCGATCACCGCGCAGCAGCGCAAGGAGGCCGGTATCGACGCCGTGCCCTGACCGTCCTCGTCGGGACCCGAGTCAAGGTGGCAGCTGGTGCCGGATACTCCCGGCACGATCTGCCAGCCAACGGCGAGCGATGCGAGCCACTCACCGCCGGCACCTATCCAAGGAGACCGAAGGGCAGGTCCGGCTCGGTGTCCGCGATCGTGAGCAACCGGTTGTACTTCGCCGTGCGCTCGCCGCGAGCGGGCGCGCCGGACTTCAGCTGGCCGACTCCGGTGCCCACGGTCAGGTCGGCGATGAACGTGTCGGGGGTCTCCCCGGAGCGGTGCGACACCATGCAGGCGTAGTTGTTGCGCCCGCACAGCTCGACCGCCGCGAGCGTCTCGGTGACGGTCCCGATCTGGTTGACCTTGATCAGCGCCGCGTTTCCGACGTGACGGTCGATCGCCTGCTGGATGATCGCAGGGTTGGTGACGAAGTTGTCATCGCCGACGAGTTGGACGACGGATCCGAGCTTTTCGGTGAGCTGGATCCAGCCGTCCCAATCCTGCTCGGCCAGGCCGTCCTCGATGCTCCAGATCGGGAATCGGTCCACCAGCTCGGCGTAGTAGTCGATCATCTCCGCGGCGTGCATCGCCTGCCCCGCGACGTGGTACGCACCGCCGGAGTAGAACTCGCTCGCCGCCGGGTCGAGGGCGATCGCGACGCCCGCCCGCCCAGGTTCGTAACCGGCGTCGGTGATCGCCTCGGTCAGCGCGCTCAGCACCTCCTCCGGACGAGACATGTTCGGGGCGAACCCGCCCTCGTCACCGAGTCCGGTGCCGTGCCCGGCTGCGGCCAGCCGGCCCCGCAGCGCCGCGTAGACCTCGGCGCCCGCGCGGACCGCCTCCGCCATGCTCGGCGAGCCGATCGGAGCGATCATGAACTCCTGGAAGTCCAGCTCGTTCGGCGCGTGCACACCGCCGTTGACGACGTTGAAGTGGGGCACCGGCAACCGGGCCGCGCTTCGGACGCCGAGCGTGCGCCATAGCTCGTCGGATCCAGCGAACGCGCGCGAGGCCGCGATGGAGACACCGACGATCGCGTTCGCCCCCAGCTCCGACTTGTTGTCGGTCCCGTCGAGCTCGATCATCGCCTCGTCGAGCTCGGCCTGGTCTCCCCAGCTACGACCGAGCAGCAGGTCCGCCAGCTGCCCGTTCACGTTGGCGACCGCGTTCAGGACGCCCTTGCCCCCAAAGCGGGCCGGGTCGTCGTCGCGAAGCTCCACGGCCTCCCCGGAACCGGTCGACGCGCCCGATGGCACTCCCGCGTGGTATCGGCCATCGGCGGTGCTGAGATCGACCGACAGGGTCGGCCGGCCGCGGGAGTCGAGGATCTCCACGGCATGGAGTGCGGTGGGTGTGATGGACATTGGTCATCCGCCTTTCGCGACGGTGTCGGCCGGTTCGCCGAAGATCCGGTGATAGAGGTCAGGGCCATAGCTGGTGGGTCGTGGCGCGCCCGGTAGCACCCGAAAGGTGCGAGCTGTGTCGTGCAGTCGCTCGGGTCGCAGGAAGACCGCGCCACCGAGAACCGGGCCGGGCTGACCCTCGGGTACTGTCTCATTGCTCAGCCGCTCGGCAGGCTGCTCGTCGATACTCCTGCGCTCTGATCGCCCACTGTCTCGGTAGAGCCCGTCGGCCAGGCCGTAGAGGTGCGTGACGTAGGCGACCCGAACCCCGCCCGCGCGGAGTCCGTCGACGACGTGGCGGCCGATCGCCGAGCCTTCCCGCTCGTTGGTGGCGGCGAACGATTCGTTGAGCAGGACCAGGGCACCCGGTGTCAGTCGGTCGACGATGTCGCTCATCCGCGCGAGTTCCTCGTCCAGCTTGCCGCTGGTCATCGTGACGTCCTCCTCGCGCCGGTAGTGGGTGAATAGACCCGAGGCTACGCTGGCGCGGTAACCGCGCGCCGCCACCAGACAACCGGCCTGCATCAGGAGCTGGGCCAACCCGATCGCCCGCAGCATGGTGGACTTCCCGCCCTGGTTCGGGCCCGTGATCATGACCAGACTCGCGCCGTCGGCGGCAAGGTCGTTGGTGATCACCCGACCACCGAGATGCAGCCCCAGATTCACCTCGTACAGCCCGTGCGCGCTGAGTGCGAGCTCCTCGGCGGGTCGCGGGTCTGGTCGGCAGTTGGGCAGCTCGCGTTCGCTCAGCTGGCTGGAGAGCTCGACACAGCCTCGGTAGAACGCCGTCTCGAACTGCAGTTGCGCGAAGAAGCTACGGATGTGATCGACGGACTGCGCGAGCGCGTCGGCGACCAGGT
>JBBSQJ010000180.1:0-7167 GCA_038257965.1 Propionibacteriales bacterium | reverse complement strand
CGGTCAGATCATCACCGGTGCCACTCCACCAGCTCTTTGAGCCGGCGTACGGCGGGACGAGATCGGTCGTGACCTGCTTCTTGGGCAGCACCATCACCAGACCCTGCGCCTTCTTGGAGTTGTACTCGTGCGGTCCGAGGCGATAGGTGCGCTTCTCTCGGGCCAGCGCGATCTCGTAGTCGAGCCATCCCAGCTGGAGCTTCTCCCAGGCACCGAGGTCTCCGGGACGCGTGCCGATTCCCTCGTCCTTCTTGGCCGACAGTCGGCTCTGGGCCATCAGACTCCAGAATCCGACCGTGGCGTCGCCGCCGGCGCCTGCGGTGTCGTAGAGATCCGGCAGGCCGAGATCGTGACCGTACTCGTGCGCGAAGACCGACAGCCCGCCGTTCTCCGGCTGGATGGTGTAGTCGCCGACCCATAGACCGGTGTCGCCGATCTGGGTGCCACCCAGCTTGTTGTCGGCCGGGCCGGTCTGACCCGCCTGGTTGTAGTAGGCGAACCAGCGGTGCGACCAGATGGCGTCCTCGCCCTGATACGGATCGCCATCGGCCTGGTCGCCGCCCGCGTGGACGATCTGGAAGTGGTCGATGTAGCCGTCGGGCTCGTTGAAGTTGCCGTCGCCGTCATAGTCGTAGCGATCCCACTGGTCGAACGCCGCGACATCGGCCTTGATCTGCGCGTCGGTCCGACCGGCGGCCTTCTGGTCGGCGACCCAGGCCGTCAACGCGTCCGACAGCAGCGCCCAGGTGTTGGAGCAGACGTTGCCCGCGCACGGGTAGCCGTTGCTGCGGCCGTAGCGGGCCTCGTTGTAGGGCACCTTCACCCAGTCGGTGACCTCACCGTCGACGCTGTAGCGACCCGACGACTGCTTCTGGTAGTACGTCTTCAGCGACTGCACACCCTTGCCCTCGCCGAAGTAGAGCTGACGGTAGTGATCCGCGCTGTAGTCGGCCTGCCAGATCGTCGAGTTGTCCTTGGTCCGGTCCGGCTCCGGGATGGAGTTGTGCACCGGCCCGTCGAACACCGTCGGGCCGGGCGTGTCGGGATCGGTGTCCTGGTCGGGGTACTTCGGGTCGCGCTGATTCCCGAACTCGGCCAGCACCACGAAGATCCGGTCGGTCTTCTCCCGGCCGAGTTCGACGTACTGGTCGACCTTGCGCTGCTTCACGTGCCCACCGGCCCTGACCTTGGCCTTCTGGGACTTCGTCAGGGGTGCGTTGGTCTCGCCGACCTTCACCACGCTTGACCCGTGCTTGTTCACGAGTCGCGTCGGCCGGAGACCACGTCTGAGACGGCGGTCTTCCGCAACTCGCGTCGCTTGTCCTCGAGCGGATTGGGCAAGTCGTCGACGATCGCGGTCGCCGGCTTGGTCGCCGGGCCATGTCCGTCGTCGGGACTTGCGAGCGCTGGTGTTCCCACGACCGCCAAGAATCCGGCGGTGAGACTCACACCAAGGGCGCCGATCAGTGCTTTACGCAACTCGAACCCCTCTGTCTGGTCGATCGAACGGGTCGTATCGGTGGGTTGTAGCGGATGGGCCCGATCAGCCCACATGTTCCGGCACCCTATGGGTTGGCTGAGAGCGGAGCAAGAGTTTGGCGCAAATCTTCCGGGTCAGGAAGAAGATCACCCGGACCGGAGGATTCCCAGCCGTCGAAACGCGTGAAATCGTTGCCCTCTCGGGCATGGCGGGGCGAGAGCGAACCGGAAGGATCCAGCAGATGGGCCAGGAGGTCTCGACCGACAGCGAGCTGCGAGAGCGAATCGCGCAGCTCGAGGCAGAGAACGACGCCCTTCGCCAGGAGCCGGCGGACCGGCCGGTGCCTCCCGCGGCGACCCGACGCACCGGGCGTTGGCGCCCGTTCGTGGCCGTGATCCTCATCGTGCTGGGTTGCCTGCTTGCGCCGGTCGCCGTGATCACGGGTTGGGCGAAGGCGACTCTGACCGACACGGACCAGTTCGTGGCGACGTACGCACCGCTGGCCCGAAACCCCGCCGTGCAGGCGTACGTCGTGGACGAGGCCATGACAGCGATCAACGCCAACGTCGACGTCGACCAGCTCACTTCTGAGGCCATCGACGGGATCAAGGGCCTGGGCGTGCCACCGCGAGCGGGCGCGGCGCTGGACCTGCTGAAGGGACCGGCGGCCAATGGCCTGCAGAACTTGATGCGCGACGGCGTGAACGCCTTCGTCACGTCCGATGCGTTCGCCGCCACCTGGGAGCGCGCCCTGCGAATCAGCCACACTCAGCTGCTGGCCACCCTCAGCAACGACCCCCAGGCTCTGGTGGCGGCCCAACAAGACGGCACGATCGGGATCCAGCTCGGGCCGATCGTCGCCGACATCAAACAGGCACTGATCGACCGCGGCATCAGTGTGGCGTCGCGGATACCGGCGGTCGACCGGACCATCCCGATCGCGCAATCCGACGACATCCCGACCATCCAACTCGGCTATCGCGGCGTGGTTGCCGCGGGCAGTTGGTTGCCTTGGGTCGCACTGATCTTGATCGCGGTAGGCGTTCTCGTGGCCCGGCGCCGGGCGAGAACGTTGCTCTGGGCCGCACTGGGATTCTCCCTGGCCATGGCGGTGCTGCTGCTCGGGTTCGCCACCGGCCGTGCGGTCCTGCTCACCACCCTGCCGCCGGCACTGGTGCCCGGTGATGTCACGACCCTTCTGTACGACACCGCGACCTCACCGATGGACGACACGGCGACGGTCGCCCTGGTGCTGGGTCTGGTAGTGGCGGTCGTCGGCTGGTTCGCCGGGCCGTTCACTGCGCCGCGCCGGTTGCGCGGCCTCTACCGCGACGGGGTCGGACAATTGCGCGACGCCGCCGAGCGTCGTGGCGTCACCACGGGCAAGGTCGGTAGCTGGTTTTACGCTCAGCGAAAAGTCCTCCAGACCCTGGTCGGCCTCGGCGCTGCGACGGCCCTCGTGCTGCTCCGCCCGCTGAGCATCGGCGAGATCATCACGACCCTGGTGGTCACCGTCTTGGTGCTCATCGTGCTGAGCATCGTCGAACGTCCGCCGGTCGCGGACCTGGTCACCGCCGCCGGCGACGAGTCCCCGTCGGACAACCCGACGGTTCCGCTTCCGGCCCTGACGGAAGCTCGCTCCGACCCGGCAAGCACCGACCCGGGCGCCCCGGTGTCGAAGCGGAACCCATGACCACAGCCATATCAGAGCCGGAGTGCCCTTCGACAAGCTCAGGGCACAAAAGGCCACCCATGCGCGCTGAGCCCTGCGACACGCCCAGGGCACAGGCAACCGCTGATGCGCGCTGAGCCTGTCGAAGCGCAGCACTGCCGCCCTCGGAATTGTCAGCGACGGCCCGTACTGAAGCCGGCCGCGCTGTGCCTGCCCCCACCCGAACTCGGCTGCTTGGTCGACCGTGGAGTCGAGACCTTCTGTCCCGAGCCCGGCCGCGTGGACGAGTTCGAGCGCTGGTTCCTGGCGGTGTCGGTTGGGCTGCCGGCGGTTCGCCGACCGGAGTTGCGGCGACGGCTCCGCTGTCCGCCGCCGGCATTCGCGGGCGGACGCATCGCGGCGGCCGGCCTTGCCTGAGCAGTGATCTCGACCGGTCCGGACAGCACTCTCTCGCCCGGCGCCAGTTCGGCCAGCACGGGGTGGTCACTCCCGGGGATCCGGGTGATCGTCGGCACGACCGCGGCCGCACGGGTCAGCGCTTTGACGTCGCGGACCTGTTCGCCGGTCATCAAGGTGACGACCGTGCCGATGTTCCCGGCCCGGGCGGTCCGACCCGAACGGTGGAGATATGCCTTGTGCTCGGTCGGCGGATCGGCGTGGATGACCAACGTCACGTCGTCGACATGGATGCCGCGGGCAGCGATGTCGGTGGCGACCAGCACCGACGCCCGACCCGTGTGGAACGCGTCGAGATTGCGGGCCCGGGCGTTCTGGCCGAGATTGCCGTGCAGGTCGACCGCGGATACGCCCTTGCGGTTGAGCTGGCGAGCCAGGGCCTGGGCGCCGTGCTTGGTGCGGGTGAACACGATCGTGCGGCCGGGCGCGCTGGCCAGATCGACGACGATCGACAACCGGTGCTCGCGCTCGATCTGCAGGAGATGGTGAGACATCTCACTTGCCGGTTCCTGCGAATCGGCCTGGTGGGTAACCGGATCGGTCAAGAACTGGCGGACGAGCACATCGATCGCCCTGTCCAGGGTCGCCGAGAAGAGGAGCCGCTGGCCCTTCTTGGGCGTCTGCGTGAGCAGCCGACGTACGGCCGGCAAGAAGCCCAAGTCGGCCATGTGGTCGGCCTCGTCGAGCACCGTCACTTCCACGGCGGACAGCGTGCAGTGGCCCTGCTTGATCAGATCCTCCAATCGGCCGGGGCAGGCCACGACGATGTCCACCCCGCGACGGAGTGCGGCGACCTGAGGGTTCTGACCGACTCCCCCGAAGACGGTACGAACGCTCAGACCGGCCGTGGCGGCGAGTGGTGCGAGGGCCGCCTCGATCTGGCCGACAAGTTCACGGGTCGGAGCCAAGATCAAGGCACGCGGTGCACCGGACCTGGCCCGGCGACCGTCGGAAAGTCGAGCGACCAGAGGAAGCAGGAAGGCGTAGGTCTTGCCCGATCCGGTGCGTCCGCGGCCGAGGACGTCTCGCCCGGCCAGCCCGTCGGGCAGAGTGGCGCTCTGGATAGGGGTTGGGGTGTCGATGCCGAGACCGGCAAGGACGTCGGCCAGGCGTGCGGGCACGCCGAGGCTTGCGAAGGAAGACAAGAGAGGTTTCACAATCTGTGCTGGGGTCCCACCGACAGCCGTGGATCCGAGGACTCGGACGGCTACACACGGAGCAGATGCCAAGTGCTACGACGTGCGATCAACCCGCAGTGAGATTCGACGAACTGACACGACCAGTGTAGCCGATTTCAGGTCGACACCGGACGCGAACCGCGCGCGACTCTCGCGCCGGGCGGCCCTTGCCGCCGGTTGGTTGAGACGAGAAACGCAGCTGAGCTACGTTTGTACTTGGTTAGCCGAACCAAGCGATCTCCTTGGAAGTCCGATGACCACCGCCGCGACTCGACCCGATCAGCGGGGTGAACGTGCCCGCGAGCGTGCCGAGCGACACGTCGTGAGCCCGCACTACAAGTGGGTCGTGCTGTCCAACACGACCCTCGGGGTGTTGATGGCCACGATCAACATGTCCATCCTGCTGATCGCCCTGCCGGACATCTTCCGCGGCGTCGGGGTGGATCCACTGGCCCCGGGAAACACGAGTTTGTTGCTGTGGCTGGTGATGGGCTACATGGTGGTCACGGCGGTCTTGGTGGTCAGCTTCGGTCGGCTCGGCGACATGTACGGCCGGGTGAAGATGTACAACGCCGGGTTCGCCGTGTTCACCGTGTTCTCGATCCTGCTCGCTGTCACCTGGATGGGCGGCACGGCCGCAGTGTTGTGGCTCGTCTTCATGCGCATCTTCCAAGGCGTGGGCGGCGCAATGCTGATGGCCAACTCCAACGCGATCATCACCGACGCGTTTCCCTCCGACCAGCGGGGTCTCGCCCTGGGGCTCAACCAGGTCGCCGGTATCGCTGGTTCGTTCCTCGGACTGGTCATCGGTGGGCTGCTCGCTCCCATCGAGTGGCATCTGGTCTTCTTGGTGTCGGTGCCGATCGGTGTCTTCGGCACTGTCTGGGCCTATCTCAAATTGCATGACACCGGAGTGCGCCGCCACGCCGAGATGGACTGGTGGGGCAACGTCACGTTCGCGGTCGGCCTGATCGCCGTCCTGGTCGCGATCACCTACGGCATCCAGCCCTATCCCGGCCACACCATGGGCTGGACGAACCCGTGGGTGCTGACGGCTCTGTTCGGCGGGGTCGGCGTGCTCGTGGCGTTCTGCGTGATCGAGACCCGTGTCGACGAGCCGATGTTCGAGCTCGAGCTCTTCCGGATCCGCGCCTTCACCGCCGGGAACCTGGCCAGTCTGTTGGCCGCGCTGGGGCGCGGCGGGCTGATGTTCATCCTGATCATCTGGCTGCAGGGCATCTGGTTGCCGCAACATGGCTACAGTTTCGAGTCGACCCCGCTGTGGGCCGGAATCTACATGCTTCCGCTGACCGTGGGCTTCCTCGTCGCCGGACCAGTCTCGGGATGGCTCTCGGACCGGTTCGGCGCTCGAGCCTTCGCGACCGCCGGAATGCTGGTGGCCGCCGCGAGCTTCGTCTGGCTATGGGCCCTTCCGGTCGACTTCACCTACTGGCAGTTCGCGCTGGCCCTGTTCGTCAACGGGGCCGGCATGGGCCTGTTCGCCTCGCCCAACCGAGCCGGGATCATGAACAGTCTCCCGCCCCATCAGCGCGGGGTGGGTGCTGGGATGAGCACGACCTTCCAGAATTCGGCCATGGTGCTCTCGATCGGGATCTTCTTCTCACTGATGATCACCGGGCTCGCCGCCTCACTCCCACAGGCGCTGTCCAGCGGATTGACCGCCCAGGGTGTGCCGTCCGCATCGGCGGCAAAGGTGGCGGCGCTGCCACCGGTGGGCGTGCTGTTCGCCTCGTTGCTGGGCTACAACCCGGTCCAGACCCTGCTCGGACCGGACGTATTGAAACACCTCTCCGTGGCGCATCAGCACTATCTCACCGGACGTGCCTTCTTCCCGTCGCTGATTTCGGGTCCCTTCTCCCATGGACTTCAGGTGGCCTTCGCCTTCGCCATCGCCGCGTGTCTGATCGCGGCCCTGGCCTCGGCGTTGCGGGGCGGCAAATACGTCCATGTCGAAACCTCGACGCCGGAGCGTGACCGTCGCGATCATGGTCTGCGAAATGACCGGAACAACAGCAAGGACGCGAGAGGCGGGCCGGAGTCCATGGGTCTGTCCAGTCCTGGACGACCCGTCCCAGAGCGACCGGACGCGAGTCCTCGTCGACGTTAGGCCACAAAATCTCAGGGACGGCGTACGCGGTCAGTACCTGCGCTGCTGTCGGCAACGAAGTACATCGAGCACAGCCAAGCCGGAGTTCTCGCGGACCTTGCTCGACGGGTCCTGATCGCAACCGTCGAGGCAGGTCAGACCGGTTCGAGGCGATGGTGCGGGATCTAGGGCAGGTGGATGGTGAGCGGGTCGTCCGGCCGGACGCCGCCACCGCCAAGGACCACGCTCAGAACAACGGCCTTGCGGATCAGCG
>JBBSQJ010000179.1:0-7219 GCA_038257965.1 Propionibacteriales bacterium | reverse complement strand
GATCCGCTGAGTGGCACGCACGGCCGCGAGCGTTCGACCCTCGGCCGCGGATGGCCCGCCAAAGCCCTTCGTCCGAGTCCCCGGCATCCATCGGCTCGGGTTCGATCCGCAGTGCCGCTGGTGGGGTGGTCGATCGGATGCAGATATCCTGCTGCCACAGCGTCGCGACCGCAACGGCAGCGAGGTACCGGTTTCGATGTCTTCCCGTCTTCTCGAGCGCGCGGCGTCCCGGTCTGCCCTGCTGCAGCTGGTCGGCCGCCTCCGCGAGGGCGAATCCGGCGTCGCAGTCATCGCCGGCGAGGCTGGGATCGGCAAGACGAGCCTGCTGTCGTCGGTGCTGGTCGAAGCTCGGGGTCTGCGGGTGCTGCGTGGCGCCTGTGACGACCTGGTCACCGCCAACCCGTTGGGTCCGATCCGGGAGGCGACGCGTGACCTGGTCGGGTTCGACGCCGTCTCGACGGGATCGATCGACAGTCTCCTCACCGCGCTCGCAGACGAGCCTGCGCCGACTCCGACCGTGCTCGCCGTCGAGGACCTGCACTGGGCCGACGACGCCACGCTCGACGTGCTCGCGTACACGGCGCGCCGGATCGAGCGCGTACGGCTACTGCTGCTGGTGACCTATCGCAGTGACGAGCCGGCAGCATCTCAACTACTCCAGAGGTTCGTCGCGGCGACCCCGGCGGGTCGAACACTGCGGATCGACCTGGCTCCACTGAGCGCGTCGGCGGTCGAGCAGTTGAGCACTGGCAGCGGTTGGGACGGCGAGCAGTTGCACGCGATCACCGGCGGAAATCCGTTCTACCTCACCGAGACGCTGGCTGCCCCGCTCGAAGCGCCGGTGCCACGCAGTGTGGCCGATGCGGTGTTGACCCGCCTCCGCCGGTTGTCACCGGCGGCCCGGCGCGGAGTGGAGAGGATGTCGGTCTGGCCGGGAGTGCTCGACATCGGCCTCGCCGGCGAACTGCTCGGGGCTGATTTCGCGGCCCTCGTCGAGGCGGAGGAATCCGGTGTGATCACCGTCCGCGCCGACGGGCTCAGCTTCCGACACGAACTGGCCAGGCGGGCAACCGAAGCGAGCCTGTCACTGCTGCGGCGGCGTCGGCTGCAACAAGACGTGACCGAGGTACTCCGATCACGGCCTGTGATCGACCTGCCACGCCTGGTGCACCACGCGATCCACTCCGGAGATGCCGACAGTGTTGCCGAGTTCGCGCCGCAGGCGGGGACTGCCAGCTCGCAGGCGGGGGCCCATCGCCAGGCCCTGGCCTTCTACTCCGCGGCGCTGGAGCATGAAGGCCGGTTGCCCGCGCCGGTGCTGGTCGAGGTGCTCGACGGTTACGCCTGGGAGCTCTACAACGCCCACCGGTTCGGTGATGCCGTCGAGTTCGCCGAACGCGCGGTTGCCGCGGCGGCAAAGCGCAGCGACCGCGAGGCTCAGTCCGGCGCGATGAGCCGGTTGTCGCGCCACCTGTTCATGCAGGGGGAGCCGGATCGGGCCCGCGAACAAGCGGTCCAGGCCGTAGCGCTGGCCGGCGACCCCGGATCCATGGCCGCTGCGCAGGTCTCGCTCGGAGCGCTGCTGGCCCTCGACGTCACGTGCGACACCGCGGCGGAGACTCTGGCCCGCGGTCGACAGATCGCCCAGCAGTGTGATCGCCCCGACCTGGCGGCGCTGACGTTGAACTACGACAGCCTGGCTCGGCCCGGTCTCACGCCGGACCAGCGACTGGACCTACTCCGGCGGAGCATCGAGGAGTCGAAGGCGTGCG
The DNA here is from genome assembly GCA_038257965.1 of Propionibacteriales bacterium. Lineage (GTDB taxonomy): Bacteria > Actinomycetota > Actinomycetes > Propionibacteriales > Propionibacteriaceae > Microlunatus. Next base: position 5,447 of record JBBSQJ010000179.1, on the reverse strand, counting down.
GCGCACACGAGTTCATCGCTCGTGGTTACACGAACCTCAGCGAGTTGCTGTACCGCTACGGCAGATACCACGAGCTGGAGACGGTGCTCGCCGAAGGGCTCGGGTTCACCCGAGAACGCGGCTTCTGGTCGCATACGTACAACCTCGAGGTGCATCAGGCGCTGTCGGCCGCCCGGCACAGCGACTGGGCACTGGCCGAGACCCTGTTGGCAGGTCTGCTCGATCGCTATCCCGATCCGGGCATGCTGACGCTGTACGGCGTACCGCCGTACGCCAGGCTGCTGGCCCGGCGCGGCGACCCGGCTGCGGAGTCGATGCTGAGGCAGAGCTGGGCGCGCGCTCGCCGGCAGCGGATGCTGATCGGGCTCGGTTTCGCCGGCGCGGCGTTGACGGAGTGGGCCTGGCTCAATGGCGACACCGAGACGGCCCAACAGGTGGTCCAGACGTGGGCGCTGATCGCCGATCGACCAACCGCCGCGCCGCTTTGGGCGGAGATCCGCCGGTACGCCGGTCGGCTCGGAGTGCCGACCCGGTCCCGGCCGAGCGCCGATGAGCTGACCAGCGACGCAACGGCCGATCCGTGGGGCGCTGGTTCGGCGGGGAACTGGACGGCCGCCGCCGATGCCTGGGAGCAGATCGGGGATCGCTACGAGCGCGCCCTCGAGCTGGCCGACTCGGGACAGCCCGCAGCAGTCCTGGCTGCCACGACCGAGCTGGACGGCCTGGGAGCCGCAGCGACTGCGAGCGTCGTCCGGCGCCGACTCCGCAGGCTCGGCGTCGCCGTACCTCGGGGACCACGGTCGTCGACCCGAGACAATCCCGGCGGGTTGACCGAGCGTCAACTAGACATTGCCAGGCTGCTGGCAACCGGATCGACCAACACCGACATCGCCTCGCAACTGGTGCTGTCGGTGCGGACGGTCGATCACCACGTCTCGACGATTCTCGGCAAGCTCGACGTCGACTCCCGCCGTGCTGCCGCCGCGATCATCCGCACCTGGCCGCCCGCCTGACCTCCGTCGCCCGGAAACGGGCGCCAGGTGACGGGTTTGAAGCGATTCAGAGTGTGACTGGGCCCCCGTCCCGGTGGGACAACTCGTCCGCAGCGGCCGGGGATCGGGAACCCTCGTAGGCTGGAGAGGTGAGCGAACTGCCGATCTCCTCCCCTTATCGCAGCACGCCCGACGCCCCAGTCAGCGAGGCGGAGCGCAATCAGCTCAGTTCCAGGCTCAACGACGCCTTCGAAGCCGGCACGCTCGAGGCCGACGACTACAAGTCGCGGCTCGACCAGCTGTTCGCGGCGCAACGGATGGGCGACCTGGTCCCGGTGGTCCAGGGCCTCCCGCCGCTACAGACCTACAACAGCCCGGCCATCGTCAGCGGCGGTAGCGGTCAGCCAGGCGAGCTGAGCCGGTCGCCGGACGCGAGCCGGGTGGCCCTGCTCGGCGTCGGGGTCATCGGTCTGTCCGTGTTGATCGTGGTCATCTTGTTGCTGGTGGTCATTCTCTGAGCAATTAGATAAGCCTCACCTAAATGTTGTGGTGCAGAACACGGACCGGTGGCTGACCGATCCCATGCTCTATTCCTAGAATGAGTGGGTGCCGCGGCAACCGATCACCCAGAAGAAGATCGCTGAACACGTTCAGCGACTGGGTGAGCTCTATCCGCCGATCCGGTTGGACTCGGTGGACCGGACCATCAAACGTCCCGAGCTCGTGGCCGACCGGTACGGCCACGTCATCGACTACCTCGCCCGGGTCGAGCTCGAGGTGGACCGCAATGTCTTGGAGTTGCTCTGCCTGCTGCCTGATGTCGACGACACGAACAAGACGTTCTACGCCGACGTGTGGCAGCCGCAGGAGATCCAGCACGGCCTGATCCTGGATCGACTACAGCAAGACCTTGGCCGGCGACCGGCGGAGCCTCATTTGGACGTATCTTTCAAGATCAAGCTTTTGGGCTCGCTGGCAAACCTCAGGCCCATTCAGGACGTCGCGAAACTGCTCTACTTCTTGACCGGTGCCTCCACGGAGCGACAGGCCGTGCTGGCCTACAACCAGATCAACACCGGCATGCGTGAGCTGGGGGAAACGGCCATCTCGGAGACGATCGTCTCCCCGATCAAGCAGCAAGAGCCCGGCCACTTCGCCTTCTACCAGATGTCGGCGACCGCGATGGTCCAGGACAAGGTGCTGCGACCGTGGCAGCTCTTCTTGGCCAGGGTGTTGCGGGAGAAGTCGTACGACCTGGTGGGCACCAACGCCATGGATCGCTACCGCGCGGACATGGGCGGCGTCGTGATCCAACTCGGTCTGGACAGTGACCTCAAGGGCTACGCGCGCGAAGTGGGTCGGGTCGAGAGCCGGCTCCTCTGGGCCAACCGCCAGGGCCTGGAGTTCCCGCCCTACATCTTGCGATCGCTGCGGGAAAGCGTCGAGCTCTATCAAGAGCGGCTGTCTCGTGGCGGCGCCCGGCTGTCCAGCGTCTGAGCTCGACCGCGACCAGCCGGTCGGAGGGGCCATGCTCGGCGCCACGTCCCGTGCGCTACTTGGCCGTAGGTTTCGATTCAGGACGCCGATCTCAGACGCCCCGATCTCAGGCGGTGCTACCCGCCTCGGCTAGTCGAATCAGCTGAGCAACAGCAAACGGGTAACCGTGGATCCCGGCCCCGATCACGATCACATCGGCGATGCCGGAGACGAAACTGTGCTCGCGAAACTTCTCGCGACGGTGCACATTGCTGATGTGCACCTCGGCCACGGGTAACGCAACTGCGCTCAGCGCATCGCGCAGCGCGACGGAGGTGTGAGTCAGACCGCCTGGGTTGATGACGATGCCGACGCAGTCGCGGCGGGCCTCATGGATGACGTCGATCAGCAGGCCTTCGTGGTTGCTCTGCACGCAGCGCAGTTCGTAGCCGCGGGCAGTCGCGGCCTGGACGGCGAGGCGCTCGACATCGTCAAGGGTGTCCGTTCCGTAGACAGCCGGCTCGCGGACACCGAGCAGGTTGAGGTTCGGGCCGTTGACCAGCAACAGTCGTCGCGGGGAGTCGCTCACGGTCGTACGCTATCGGGGCGCGGGGCGCGGGGCGCGGGGCGTCGGTGGCCATCGGTGGCGAGAGCGATGGTCCACAGTCGCATGACGCCGTAGGCCCGGTAGGGCCGCCAACCCTCCGCGCGGGCCAGCACCTCGGTTGCCCGCTCGGCTCCCAGGGCACGACGCAGCACCAGATCCCCCGCCGGGCAAGCATCGGTGTCGTGCAGGACCCGCATCGCCAGGTAGTCGACTGTCCACGGCCCGATCCCCGGCACCGCGAGCAGAGTCGCTCGGGTCGTCTCGATCGAGCCGGCCGGGTCCAGCGTGAAGCCGTCGGCGAAAAGGGCAGCGACGCTGTGCAGCGTCCGGGCCCGCGCCCCGGTCACCCCGACTGCCGTGCGGAGACGATCGGTCGGCATCGCCGCCAGCCTGGCGGGCGACGGGAACTCTGTCGAGCCGCCTGGGCTGGGTCTGCCGTAGGCTCCGGCCAACCGGCCGGCGAAGGTCCGCATCGCCGCGAGCGAGACCTGCTGGCCGAGCACCGTCGTGATCGTGGCCTCGAAACCGTCGGGGAAACCGACGATCCGCAGCGCCGGGAAGAGTCGTCCCGCTGCCCCCAGGGCCGGATCGTGGTCCAGCACGTCGGCGATCGCACCGAGGTCGGCGTCGAGGTCGAACCACAGTCTGACCAGGGAGAGCAGGCCAGGCGTCGGCTCACGGTCGGATTCGAGGAGTCGGACCTCGACGCCGTCGGGAGCCGGCCGGATGCCGATCTCACCCTGGTCGCCGAAACGCGGGATCAGGCGGGTGAGGGTCCGTTCAACAGGGTCCACGACCTCGACGCCCGGTATCGCGTGCCGCCCGAGATACCCGAACGTGGAGTCCGGGTCGAACCGCCCGCAGGCGGGCAGGAACGTCACGCCGGCCAGACGCCGGAACTACCCCGACGGTGGCTGCCGACCAGGTGCCCGTCGATCAGACCGACGGCGAGCATCAAGGCATACATGGTCGTCGGACCGACGAACCGGAAGCCTCGCTTGTGCAACGCCTCGGACAGTGCGACGGACTCCGGAGACTTGGCCGGAAGGTCGGCGTAGGAGTGGGGAGCCGGAGTCACCGCGGGTTGGTACGACCAGATGAGCTCAGCCAGGCCGCCGTGGGTCCGCAATGCCATCGTGGCTGCGGCGTTGGCGATGGTCGCCTCGATCTTGGCCCGGTTGCGGACGATGCCGGCATCCGCGAGCAGCCGTGCGACGTCGGAGTCGTCGAACTCCGCCACCGCATCCGGGTCGAAGTCGGCGAACGCGGCACGGAAGGCAGGTCTCTTGCGCAGGATGGTGGTCCACGAGAGTCCGGCCTGGAACGCTTCCAGGCTGAGCCGCTCGAACAGTCCGCGCTCGTCGCGGACCGGCATCCCCCACTCGGTGTCGTAGTACTCCCGCATCAGCGGGTCACTCGCTCCCCAGGCCGGGCGGGCCAGTCCGTCGTCACCGACCACCAGTTCGCTCACTCGCCAGACGCTAGCGCCGGACCCCGACAGTCCCGAATCCGGTCGCCCGATCAAGCCAACCCGGTGACCCGAAGGGTGATGTTGATCCGGCCCTCGTCCAATCCACAACTGGTCGGCGCCGTCCCAGGGAGCATCTTGATCACGCCATGGTAGGCCAGTCGAGACTCGCCACCGAAGATGAACAGGTCACCGGAGGCCAGTTCGAGATCGACAAAGGGCCTGGTGCGGGTCTCGGAGTTGCCGAACCGGAAGCGGCACGAGTCGCCGACGGAGAGGGAGACCACCGGCTCGAGGGATACCTCGTCCTTGTCCTGGTGCATCCCCATCTTGGCGGCGCTGTCGTAGTAGTTGAGCAGCGCGGTGTCTGGCTCGTAGGTCCTCGCTGCGGGATCGGCGACGGCTCGCAGCGCATCCTGACCGAGGGCGATCAGCCAATCGGGCATGGGAAGTACGCGCTGCCCGTTGACGTTCGTCGCTTCTCGGCTGTATCGGTACGGCTGCCAGTGCCAACCGAGGCAGACTGTGCGGACCGACATCTCGTGTCCGCGGACCTTTGCCGCCGTAGCCGGCACCGGCCCGGAAGCCCACTCTCCGAACGCCCCGGCGAGGTGGGCCTGCCGGGAGATCGGCAGCCAGCCGGGTAGGTGGAATGCCCCCGGCGCGACCTCGCGTAGTCGGGTCATCGGCAGCGCCAGGCGCGATAGTGGTCGGGCAAGCAGACGGCGCACGGCCGATACCCGGCTGCCACTGCGGTCTGTTCGTCGGCGAAGAACACCCGGTGCCGCCGATAGCTGCCGCCGATGTGCCCTGAGCCTGTCGATTCGATGTGCCCTGAGCCGGTCGACTCGATGTGCCCTGAGCCGGTCGACTCGATGTGCCCTGAGCCGGTCGACTCGATGTG
>JBBSQJ010000178.1:0-7300 GCA_038257965.1 Propionibacteriales bacterium | reverse complement strand
GACGGTCGTACGGGCGGTGCTCACCACCCGCGAATGGGTCAACACCCCGCCCAACCTGCTCTATCCCCAGTCTTTCGCCGATCAGGCCAAGGCACTGGTCCGCGATGCGAAGATCTCCGTGGACATCCTCGACGAAGGCGCCCTGGTCAAGGGTGGCTACGGGGGCATCACCGGCGTCGGCGGTGGATCCTCCCGGCTGCCGCGGCGGGTCCGGTTGAGCTACTCACCACGCGGTGCATCGTTCCACCTGGCGCTGGTCGGCAAGGGCATCACGTTCGACTCCGGTGGTCTCAACCTCAAGCCCGGCGACGGCATGTACACGATGAAGTGCGACATGGCCGGTGCCGCAACCGTGATCGCGGCAACCAACGCCATTGCTCGGCTCGGACTCCAGGTGAAGGTGACGACGTACGCGGCGATGGCGGAGAACATGCCGTCCGACACCGCGTACCGACCGTCGGACGTGCTGACCATGTACGGCGGAAAGACGGTCGAGAACGGCAACACCGACGCCGAAGGCCGCCTGGTGATGGCCGACGCGATCGCCCGGGCCAGCGAGGACGAGCCCGATCTGATCCTGGATGTCGCGACTCTGACCGGTGCGGCGGTCGTCGCCCTCGGCGATCGGACGGCCGCCTTGATGGCTACCGACGACCAGACCGCAGACCGGATCCTCGACGCCGCGGAGTCGGCCGGTGAGGACCTGTGGCAACTCCCCATTCCGCGAGAGATCCGACCCCGACTGGAGTCTTCGGTCGCGGACCTGCGATCCACGGCCAAGGAGAAGGTGGCCGGCGCCCTGGTCGCGGCGGCCTTCCTGCGCGAGTTCGTGGGTCCCGACATCGCCTGGGCGCACCTGGACATCGCCGGACCGGCCTTCAACGACAAGGGTGCGTACGGGCACGTCAGCAGCGGCGGAACCGGTTACGGAGTACGCACCCTGGTGGCGCTGGCGACGGCACTGGAGGGCTGAGACTCCCCGGACTCACAGCACGCCGACGACTTCACGGCGATCAGCGGAGGCCGGTGCGATCAGGTCCGAGCACCGCGATCAACTGTGCTCCGCGATGACGGGATCAACATCGGGCTCGCGATCAGGGGGATCAACGGAGATCGCGCGGGTCTTCGTGCGTGCTCGGCGGGAGCCGGTACTCCTGCTCCAGGTCGTCGGTGAACTCCCGACGCTCGCTCTCTCCGCCCGCGAAGCCCGACGTCGGCGCAGTTGGCCATTCCGGCTTCCCCGGTGCAGATCGGTCCGGACCGTCGACCTTGCGGGTGAGCCGGGTGTTGTAGTCGCGCATCCGCTGCGGATAGCCCACCACCAACGCGTCGTATCCAGGTATCTGCAGGTGCTCGGCGAAGGAGTGGGCCCACTGGGGCGAGGGCACTCGGCGCCTGGTCCACTCCCCGTCCCACGCGACCAGCAAAATCGTGGTCTGGGTGACGATGGTCTGGGGCTCGACGAAAGCCTCCACGCCGCGACGCGTGCGAACGAACTCGCTGAGGTGGTTGGCGATGCCGGGGTCGACGGCAGCGCCCGTCCCGCCGCCTGACTTGGCCCGGCCACGTGCCGGGTTCAGCTTGTCGGCAGCGCGGCGGAAGATCCCCATGTACCGATTATGTCGGGAGACCTCAAACACCGGTGGTGTTCGTGCCACCCGGGTGTCGGGTCAGCGGGCGAACGCGCGCTCCGACCGCGGCAACTCGGCATCATCATCGAGCCCCGAGCTTGTCGATCAACTTGGTGAGCATCGTCACGTTGCGGCTGGTGCTCGAATGCTCGCCGAGAATCCGCTCCCAGTGCCGCTTGACGAGCGTGGAGTCGCTCGACTTACCGTGCATCCGCCAGTGCACCTCGCGGCCATCGACCGTCAGCGTGTCGAAGTCGTTGGAGAGTGCTTCGAGATCCTTTCGCTGAGCCGCTGTCGGCCGGTCGGTGAGAAACGTGATGAAGTAGGTATCGCCCGACCGCAGGTCGAAGGGCCGGACGGCGAGAACCTGTCGCAGCTCGCCAGCGCTGCGAACGAACGTGGTGGCTTCGAAGCCGACGTCGCGCTCCACCGCCGCACCGATCGTCCGCTCCAACCCAGACCGGGTGCCGCTCGCCGTGAAGACCACGTTCCCGCTGTTGATGTAGGTCCACACAGCGTGGTATCCGAGTTCCTCGAACAGCTCCACGAGTCGGGCATTACGAACTGTGCGCTTGCCGAGATTGACCGCGCGGAGAAAGGCGATGCGGGTCCTCATGAACCCATGCTGGCGCCTCATCATCGATGACGCCACCTGTCGAGCCGCAACGTCGCACTGCGTATCCGATCCGACTGCAGGTGATCGGCTCTGGCTCCGGCTTATTCTCGACGAGTTCTGCTCTGAACCGCTACCGCGTAGGATCCTCCCTCGTGTCTCGACGGATCCTCGCCTGGTTGATCGCCACTTTGATTGCGGTCCTGATCGTGGCCAGCGGGCAGTCGGCCTCGGCCGACGACCCCAACGCGAAGAGCCCCTACCCGAACGACACCGGCAAGATGCTGCTCGTGATGGACAGCTCGGGATCCATGGCCGAGCCGGCACCCGGTGGGATCCGCAAGATCGATGCCGGCAAGGTTGCCCTCGATAGAGTCGTCGACACCCTCCCCGACTCCGCGCGGGTCGGCATGCGGGTGTTCGGGGCGAAGGATCTCGATCGTGGAGACCCGGGCGCCTGCACCGACTCGAAGCTGGTCGTACCGGTCGCCGCCGGAAACCGAGCCGAGCTTCACCATGCCGTGCACGACTACACCCCGAAGGGCGAGACGCCCATCTCGTACGCGCTCCGGCAGGCTGCGAAGGATCTGGGTTCGACCGGTCAGCGCTCGATCGTGCTCGTCTCCGACGGCATTGCCACCTGTAAGCCGGATCCCTGCGACGTCGCCAAGGAGTTGGCTGAGGAGGGCATCGACCTGCACATCGACGTGGTCGGCCTGAGCGTGAACAGCGCCGCGCGAGCTCAGCTGCGCTGCATCGCGGCCGCTGGCGACGGGAAGTATTACGACGCCGGCTCCGCCGACGACATCGTCAAGAGCATCACCACCGTCAGCGAGCGGGCGATCCGGCCGTTCACCATCGACGGCACTCCGATCCGGGGCGGATCCAGCCAGGCGAACGCCGTCCCAGTGCAACCAGGACGCTACGCCGACCGGGTCGGCACGCGCGGCGAGCGGTGGTACCGCTACAACCGCCGATACCCGGACTCCCAGGTCCTCGCCAGCGAGTACGTGATGCGGCCAGGGCTGCTCGCCAACACCTCGATCGACCTCTACGCATCGGACGGCGAAACGTCATGTCGCGGTAAGTCCGAGACGTTCTGGAGCTGGATCTTCACCGGGTACGCCCAGATCGCCGGACTCGAGGGCGATCCTGATTCGTGCGGCGACCCGACCATCTACATCAAGGTCAGCTCCACGGCAGACAAACAGCGCGAGTTCGGCCTGACCGTCTGGGAGGAACCCCGGCCGACCAACTCAGACGAACTCCCCGATCCGGTCGACTCCCAGAGTCGTCCGGCATTCCACAAACCGAAGGCGAGCCCGACGAAAACTCCGATCGTCGCCGGCTCCACCTTTGCCGACGCGACGCCGGTGATCAGCGGGAGGACGTACAGCGCGACGATCGTGCCCGGTGAAGTGCAGGCGTACCGCATCCATGTCGGCTACGGACAGACCCTGTCGGTCGCCGTCGATCGACCCAAAGCCACCGACCTCGACCGCGTGCCCCTCAACCGCAGCTACGATCTGCAGTTGCTGAGTCCGCTCCGCGCCGGACTGGACGATCTCCGCCTGTCCGACCTGGGCGAGACGCAACAATCGGTGTCAACCCCGGTGCGCCAGTTCACCGGGTCGGTGCCCGTACGCTGGCTGAACAGAACCGACACCAGCGTGTCCTACACGGCAGGCGACTACTACATCGTGTACCAGGCCGACTTCACGGCACCCGACTCGATCGAACTGCCCTATCGGATCACAGCCCGAGTCGACGGTCAGGAATCCGGGATTCCGGCTTATCCGGCGGGCGAGACCTTACTGACCGGCGAGCAGGACCCACCCGTCAGCCCGTCACCGACACCGGACAGGTCCGCGGCGCCGGCCACGGTCTCCCCGCCGCCGTACGGTTCCGCCGCGTCCTCCCAGCACCATCTGGCGGCCTGGATCGCCGGCACGATCGCGGTCCTGGCTGCCGCGGCCGGCGGATTCATCGTCTGGCGGCGGCGGCGCTGACCCGACGCCGTCGGCTCGGTGACTTCATCACCGGGGACGCGGTCACCACAGACACTTCGATCACTTCGATCACTTCGATGCATGACGCAGTCACGCCCACGCTGGTGCCCGTCACCTCGCACCCCTGCCATCCCCCGGCAACGCCGGACCCGGGCGCCGAGGCACGTCATGGGCAAGTTCGTTCGGCGTTGGAAGTCGGCGAAGACTCTGAGCTGGGTGATTGCCGCGTTGAGCGTTCGACGCCGCCGGCTCCCACGGTGAGTTCGATGAAGTGGACGATGGCGTCGGTGACCGAGTGGAACCGCAGGGAGTGGAAGAAGTCGAAGTTGTGCTGGGTTCCGGGGAGCTCGGCGTAAGCGACCGGCTGCCCGGAGACTGCGCGGAGCCGGTCCGCGAACTGTTCGGCGTCCTTGCGGAGGACCAGCGTGTCCAGGGCGCCGTGCACGACCAGGAAGGGCGGGGCGCCAGGGTTGATGTAGAACAGTGGCGAGGTCGGTTCGGTGCCCGGGTTGACGTTGCCGTAGTAGCCGTAGAGCGAGACGACGCCGCTGACGTCGGCACCGGAGAGTGCGGCGGTCGCGGCCAGGTGCGCACCTGAAGAGCCGCCGGCCGCAAAAACGGCACTGGGGCTGCCCCCGTATTGCTCGGCGTTGGCGCGGCTCCACGCCAGGGCAGAACGGGCGTCAGCCAGTTGGTCCTGGTAGCGCACCTTGGACAGGCGATAGTCGGCACTGACGCAGACCCAACCCCTCGAGGCCAGCCGATAGAGCAAGGGGCGGGCGCCGAGCATCTTGTTGCCCATCCGAAACGCGCCCCCATGGAAGTAGACCAGCACCGGAGCGCCTGCCGTGCGGTGCCGGCGGGAGACGTACACATCGAGCCGGTTGCCGCGCCGCGCCGGGCCGTATCTGAGGTTGCTGATTCGGCGCACGTCTGGTCGCCACGAGACGAACGGAAGCAGCACGACCCGCCACCACGACGGCCGGGTGTACTGCGGGACCGGACCGGGCCCGTAGGCGGCCCGGGACGCCGCCGAAAGAGCCGGCCGGGCGGACTGGGTGCGTGCAGCGATCCGCGCCAGCAACAGCGCGTCCACCGCTGCGAAACTGGCGACCAACCACCACCCGTAGCCGAAGTCCGGCTGGATCAGGATTCCGAACGTGCCTGCGATCAGCCACCACATGCCCAGGAACGGCAGTTCGTTGATCCACCACCCCAAGGCGAACTGCAGATTGAACGGTGATGAGTGACGTGGCATCGGTGGTCGTAATGCCATCGCCGCGAGCAGCGCGACGATCAAGGTGGTGTTCAGTGCGCTGATCACCGGGCCTCGACTACTACGATCGTCGTTATCATGATCACTACTATAGTAGTGCGGCCAAGGAGGTGTTGCATGGGGCGACGAGACGACATCGCGCAGGCGGCGATGGAACTGGTCGCGGACGGGGGAAGCCACGCGCTCACCCATCGCCGGATCGACCGCCGCCTGGCGTTGCCGGAGGGGACCACATCCAATTACGCCCGTACCCGCCGGGATCTCGTGCTGATGGTGGTCCGGCGAATTGCCGACATCGCGCACCTGCGCGCATCCGACGCGCCGCCGCCCCACTCGATCGCCGACGCCGTCGAGCAACTCACCGCCGCCTTCGACGACGTCGTCGACCGCGGCGTCGACATCCGCGCACGAATGGCCCTGACCATCGACTGCCTGGGCGACCCTGAGCTGCACGCCCTGCTCACCACCGAGTCCCCGATCCGCGCCACCGTGCTGAACCAGGCAAGGCAGTTGCTCGGCGCGCTAGGGGTGCCCGACATCGAGCAACGAGCCATCGATCTCATCGGCATCATGAACGGCCTGTTCTACGACCGACTGATCGGTAACGGTGTGCGTGGCACGCCCGTCGACGCGGCTGCAGTGCTCGATGTGTGGCTCAGCGCCGTGAGCACTGTCGACGAGAACAGCGGTGCGACGATCACTGATCCGTAGGTACCAGAGCAGGCCCGAAGTGCGATCGGGTCGAGCACGATGACGGCCGACGCCGCAATTCAGTGTTGCTATCTACCGGTACTCATGACTACTATGTACTAGTAGTCATCACCACTGAGTAGTGAGGAGGTCTCGTGGGTAAACAGACGACCGAGATGCTCAAGGGGACGCTCGAGGGCATCGTCCTCGCCGTCCTCGCCAGCCGGCGGGCGTACGGATACGAGATCACGGCCTGGCTGCGGGACCAGGGATTCACCGACATCGCCGAGGGCACCATCTACGCCCTGCTCGTACGCATCGAGCAGCGCGGCCTCGTCGACGTCGAGAAGGTCCCGTCCGAGAAGGGCCCGCCGCGCAAGGTCTACTCGCTGAACTCGCAAGGCGAGGACTACCTGAACGAGTTCTGGAGGACCTGGGGCTTCCTCCAGGAACGGATCGAACAGCTCCGCCACCAGATCGAAGACCCGAAGGGAGAAGGGAGTCGTCATGGCCGCACGATGGATTGAGTTGATCACAGGCTCGCTGGAGGACAAGAAGCGCTGGCGGGCATACAAGGCGCGGGTGCAGCAACTCCCGCCCAGCTACCGAACGGCAGTGGGGGGCGTCGAGCGGTACCTGATGTACACCGGCCCCGGCGACGGCGATCGGCTCGTGCAGATGGTCGACGACCTTGCCGACCTGTTCGAGCGCGCCGCGGCCGACGACACGCCGGTCCGCGCGATCGTCGGCGACGACCCCGTGGAGTTCGTCGAGACGTTCAAGAGCAATTACGGACTCGGCTCATGGCTCAGCAAGGAGCAGCGCCGGCTCACCGAAGCGATCGAACGCGCCGAGAACGAGGCCGAGAACGAGGCCCAAAACGAGAAGGAGGACGAGAAGGAGGAACGATGAACACCGAAGTGCAGAACCCCAACGGAACCGCGATCCGCGTGCAGCACGTCGAGAAGTCGTTCAAGAACTTGCACGTGCTTCGCGGCGTCGACTTCGACGTGGCCCGGGGCAGCATCTTCGCCCTGCTCGGCTCGAACGGTGCCGGGAAGACGACGCTGGTGAAGATCTT
>JBBSQJ010000177.1:0-7609 GCA_038257965.1 Propionibacteriales bacterium | reverse complement strand
CGCCGGTGTCGGCGTCGGTCACGACGGTCCCGTCCGGAACCGCCAACTCCACGTCGTCACCGGCCGCACCGTTGGCGTGATCGCCGCGGCCGGGCTGGCCGTTCGTGGCCCGCCGGTGCGATTCGCGGTGGAAGTCGACCAGCGTAGTCAGGCTCGGGTCGACCCGCAGGATCACCGATCCGCCATCTCCGCCGTTGCCGCCATCCGGGCCACCCAGGGGCTTGAACTTCTCGCGGTGGACAGAGGCACAACCGTTGCCGCCGTTGCCGCCGTACACATGGAGGGTGACCCGGTCGACGAAACTGGGAATCGCCACCGAATTCAACTCCTCACGGGGACTGAGTCAGAAATGCGATCGAGGGTGGCCCCGTCCGGGACCACCCTCGTGCCAGTGAGTTCTGGCAGATGTCGTACGGGCTGCGTCACTCAGCGGCGGCCGGGGTCACGTTGATGACCCGTCGACCACGCCGGGTGCCGAACTCGACCTGGCCACCGACCAGGGCGAATAGCGTGTCGTCGCCGCCGCGGCCGACGCCGTCGCCCGGATGGAAGTGAGTGCCGCGCTGGCGGACGATGATCTCGCCGGCGTTCACCGTCTCACCGCCGAACCGCTTCACGCCCAGCCGCTGGGAATTGGAGTCACGACCGTTGCGGGTCGAGGACGCGCCCTTCTTGTGTGCCATATCTGTGCCTCAGCTCTCGATCCCGGTGACGCGAACCTGGGTGTACTTCTGACGATGACCCTGGCGCTTGCGGTATCCGGTCTTGTTCTTGAACTTGATGATACGGATCTTCGGACCCTTGGTCTCGCTCAGCACCTCGGCGGTCACGCTGACGCCGGCCACATCGGTGCTGACGGTCTCGCCGTCCACCAGCAGAAGCGGCTGCAAGCTCACGCTTGAACCGATCTCGTCGGAGGTCCGGTCGATCTCGAGGACGTCGCCGACAGCGACCTTGTGCTGGCGTCCGCCACTGCGCACGATCGCGTACACGCCTGACCTACTCTCGTCGTTCTCGGGTTTGGTGTGCGGGGCGCACGGACCGGTCGGCCGGGCGCACACCGAGGGTCCAGATTACGCGGCCCGGGAAAGCCGGTCAAACTGCGCTGTTTCCGGCTCGCACGCTACGCTTCCCGACGCTCGCCGGACCCGGTGACAGGGTCAGGGCGCGATCGACCGATAGCGTAGCGGCGTGCTCCCGGTGATCACGGCGACGACGTACCTGACCGCGCTGCGTGAGGGCGGTTCGCTTCCTGGGCTGGTGGAGGCCGACGACCTCGGAACCTACGTCGTCAAGTTCACCGGTGCCGGCCAGGGGACGAAGGCGCTCGTCGCGGAGATCGTCGTCGGTGAACTGGGTCGGCGCCTGGGCATTGCCATCCCGGAGATGGCCCTGATCGAGATCGACGTGGAGATGGGCCGGCGAGAACCGGACGAGGAGGTCCAGCACCTCCTCAGCGCCAGCGCCGGAATCAATCTGGCCATCGACTTCCTGCCTGGTTCGGTCGGCTACGACCGCACCTTCGACATCGATCGAGGCGACATCGCCCCCATCGTCTGGCTCGACGCGTACGTCGCGAATGTCGACCGCAGCGCCCGCAACACCAATCTGCTCATCTGGCACAAGACCCTGTGGGCGATCGACCACGGCGCCTGCCTGCGCTTCCATCACGCGTGGGGTGCACCGGAGGCGTTCGCCGACGCGCCGTACAACTACGGCGACCACGTGCTCGGCGCGCGCGCCGATCCACGATCGGTGCACGACCGGTTGACCGGGCTGGTGGACGCGGCGTTGCTGGACGAGGTGCTGGCCCTGGTGCCGGACGAGTGGCTGTTGCCCGATCCGGACCGGCCTGACCCCAAGGCACCGCCGGATGCGCCCAGCGCCCGGCGGGCCTACAGCAGTTATCTGCAGATGCGACTTGCTGCGGCCGAGAAATGGCTGCCGTGACCGCGAACTCCACTTTCGCCTTCCAGTACGCCGTGCTGCGTGCGGTGCCTCGGGTGGACCGGGGCGAGTTCATCAACGTCGGCGTGATCTTGTACTGCCAAGAACTCGAGGTGCTCCGTGCGGCGGTGGCGGTGGACGAGGTCCGGCTTCGCGCGCTCGACCCGGAGGTGGATCTGGAAGCGGTCCGCACGGCCGCCCTGGCGAGTGTCCAGGCCTGTCACCAACCGGTCGGAACAGCTCGAGAGAGCACGGGGCTCGCGACCCGGTTCGGGATGCTCGTCGCGCCGCGGAGCACGGTGGTGCAGCCGTCTCCGGTTCATGCCGGTGTGACGACGGACCCGGAACAGACTCTGGTGGACCTGATGAGCCGTCTGGTCGGACCCACCGCCCGGTGACCAACAACGCCGTCGAGTGAGAGCACCCGCCGCGACCGCTGCTTGCCGTCTGCGCACGGAACGAACGGCCGCGGTCAGTCTCGACGCCGTGACGAGAGGGCCGTCAGAATCGCATCCCGGGCGGGCTGGGCGCGCGTACTGAGCGCCAGTCGCATGACCAGACCGGACGCGGTTCGGGCGGCCTGGGTCGCCGGAACCCTGACCGCCTGCCACCCGAACAGGTTCTTGCCCCGGTTGAGGGCCTCGGCCACGGACACCGCATCGACGACGGCTTCACAGGCACCCCGCCCGAGATTGGGTGTCATGGCGTGCGCGGCGTCGCCGATCACCAGGTAGCGCCCAGCGACGTATCGAGGCATCGCGGGCACCACCCACAACCGATTGGCCAGTGTCTGGTCGTCCGCGGCGTGGAGCCGCTGTCGGATGGCCGGCGCGGCTTCGGCGAACACCCCGATCGCCTCGTCGATCAGCGCCCTCGGATCGAGTGGCTCCGAACCCGGGCTGCGGTGTGTCGAGAACCAGTAGCAGCCGTCGTCTCGGACCGGCACGATCCCGAACAGCCGGCCGGGCCCCCAGTACTCCCCCACGTGCTCCGGCCGGGGCTCCCCCCTGGACATCCCCCGCAACGCGACCCATTCGGTCCTCCGGCGTTCGGCCGCCGGGCGGTGAACGAGGGCGCGTACCCGGCTACCGACGCCGTCCGCCCCGATCACCAGATCGGCGTCCAAGCGTTCCGGAGCGTCGACACTCGCGTGGACCCGTCGAACCGTGGCCGGGACTGCCGCATCGATCGCGCCGAGCAGCGCCGTGCGATCGACCATCACCAGGTCGACGCGGTCTGTACGGGCGAGGACTCGACCGGTCAGGTCGCGGAGGGCTCCGCCGGTCACTCGCCAGCCGGCCGCCTGCACCGCCTCGAGGACTCCGATCCTGGCCAGAGCGCGCCGGGCGGACGGCCACATGCCCAGCGCGCTCCCCTGCACCGCCCGCGACGAACCTTCGTACACGCTGACGTCGAACCGTTGCGGATCGAGAGCAGCGGCAACGGATAGCCCGGCGATCCCGCCTCCGACGACCGCGATCCGCCGCTTCACAGAGGGTCGTCCAGCGGAGCGACCCACGAGCGACACCAGCGCCCCATCGGCCCAGCGCGCACCATCTGCCCAGCCTAGAGCGACGCAGCTCGTCCAGCATCACTCCGGAGGGATCTCAGGGTGCAGTCCGGTCGTCATGCTCAGTCCAGGGAATCCAGTAGGCAACCCGGATCGCGCTTTCGGCACACTCGAACGGCCGAATCGTCCGACTGAGCGTTCACATCAAAATCGAGTGTGCGGAAACCGTCAAAGGACACGCAGCGAGCCGGGGCGTTGTCTCGTGCGATCGTGATGTGGCGCCGGCGCGGATGCCGGCCGTACAGAACATCGCCCGTTCCATCACCGCGCTAACTTCGTGGCATGCGTGGATCGGTGACTGTGCACATGTCCGCATCACCCGAGTTCGTCTGGAACCTGATCAGCGATGTCACCCGGATCGGCGAGTTCAGCCCTGAGACATTCGAAGCGGAGTGGGTCGACGGGGCCACCGGTCCCGAGCTGGGCGCGCATTTTCGGGGGCACGTGAAGCGCAACGGGATCGGCCCGGTCTACTGGACATCGTGCAAGGTCACGGCGTGCGAGCCGGGCCAGGAGTTCGGCTTTGCGGTGTACGGCGCCGGTACCCGGGCCAACAACTGGCACTACCGGTTGGAGGCTCGAGACGGCGGCACCGATGTGACGGAGTCGTTCGAGCTCGGGACGCATCCGGCGCTGAAGATGTACTGGCTCGTGCTCGGCTGGGCCCGCGGCAGGACGAACGAGCGCGGCATGCGTCAGACCCTGGAGCGCATCAAGACCGCCGTCGAGACAGACGCCACTGCCACCGGGACTGGCGAGAAAGACTAGCGGCGACGAGGGAGGACACCGCATCGTGACGAAATCGAGGAGACGCACAACGAGGTGCGAGCTTCGAGGTCGCTAGCTCCGCCGAACAGCGCCTGCCCGAGCACGAGCGTGCGGGGGAGTCAGTCGACGCACAGGCAGAACGGATGCCCGGCCGGGTCGAGGAACACGCGGAATGACGTGCCGGGCTGGTGATCGTGCTTGGTCGCGCCGAGGTCGATCACGGCCGCCTCGGCTGCGTCGAGGTCGTCGACCATGACGTCGAGGTGCATCTGCTGCGGCTGGTCCTGAGCCGGCCACTGCGGCGCGGTATAGGACTCGACCTGCTGAAATCCGATGCACTGGCCGTAGTCGGCGCGAATCTCGGCCCAGTCGGACTCGACACTGACCTTCCAGTCCAGCATTGCCCCGTAGAAGTTCGCGAGAACGGCTGGATCGGGACAGTCGACGACGGTGCTCGGGAAGCTTGCGATAGCCATGTCCGAACGCTACCCAAAGACACTGACAAGATCAGGACCCTGGCAAGATGAGCCGAGCGGCATGAGCACCATCTCAAAGCTGGAGCGACCTCCGGGCTGGACTCAAGCGGCGTGTCGCCGCAGGGGCTGCACAGTCCGGGGTGTCGAATCAGTCGCCTGGCTCCTCAGCCGCTGCGAGCAGTTCCCTGCGTTGGGCCAGGGTGGTCCGGCGTCGCCCACGACTCCGCCCGAGGTCGATCTCGGCGGCATCGATCCGGTGCCAAGCATCGATGTCGAGGGGATGGATGCCGCGTTCGGCCAGTAGCCGATCCAGCTCGTCGGGGTCGTGATGCGGAGCGATCGCGCCGTCACGAATGTCCGCCAGCAGCGAGCCGACGGTTTCCACCGCGTCCGACTTGTTGGTGCCGATCACGCCCGTCGGCCCACGCTTGATCCAACCCGTGACGTATTCGTCGGGGGAGAAGGAGCCGTTCCGGATCACCCGACCCTCGGCATGGGGCACACGACCGGTCGTCGCATCGAAGGGAACCCCGGACAGCTCGACTCCGCGGTAGCCGACCGAACGGATCACCAGCTGTGCGGGGATGATCCTCCGCTCGCCGAGACCCACCACACCACCGGAGGCGTCGATCATGGTCCGCTCGACCTGGATCGCCGACACCGACGCCGCACCGATGATCGCGGTGGGACGGGTCCAGAAGTGGAACCAGATCCGTTGTGCTGCGCGAGTGCGAAGGCGTGTCGACCATTCCTGGAACAGGGCCACATTGCGGGCGGCGACCTTGTTCCTGCCGATGACGGCCTGGCTCGACTCGTCGAGAATCAGGTCGGCCGGGTTGATCATGATGTCGACGCCGGGGAGCTGTCCGAGTTCGCGGAGTTCCTTTGTGGTGAAGGAGGTGTACGCCGGACCGCGGCGGCCGAGCAGGTGCACATCGGTGATCTGCTTGCGGGCCAGGGACTCCAGCACCGCGTCTGCCATGTCCGTCGCGGTGAGGACCTCGGCCGACTTGATCAACACCCGAGCGACGTCGAGGGCGACATTGCCGACCCCGATCACTGCCGCTGAGTGTGCGTCGTTGATCAGTTCGAGGTCGAGTCGGTCTGTGGCCCCAGCGTCGGCCACATCCGGATGTACGTCGGGGTGACCGCAGTACCACGCCACGAACTCGGGTGCCGCCATCACGCCGGCCAGCTGTTCACCAGGCACATCGAGCATCTTGTGACTACCTGCGCCGTAGGCGTAGATCACGGCGTCGACGGCTTCCCTGAGTTCGTCGACGGTCAGATCGGTGCCGATCGAGACGTCGCCGAAGAAGCGCACGCTCGGCTTCTCCAGGGTCCGCTCCAACGTGTTGCGGATGGATCGGATCGATTCGTGGTCCGGGGCCACCCCATAGCGGACCAGGCCGAATGGAACGGGCAGACGGTCGATCACCGCCACCCGCACCGGCACATCGGCCTGCTGACTCAGCGCTTCGGCCGCATAGATACCCGACGGCCCGGCGCCGATCACGGCGACCACGAACGGACGCGGCGAGCTCATCGAGTCAAGATGCCGCTCAGCCGACCGGCGTCGGTGCCGGCGCTTGGTGCTCGGCAGTCTTCTGGTCCGATCCGATGTTCTGCTGGTGTTCTCCTCCGTTCGTCCCGGAGCCGCTCGAACCACTCGAGCCACTTCGACCGCCTCCGCGGCGGCTGGGGCGCTGCCGACCGCGATCTCGTGCGCCTCCATCGGCCTGCCTTTGGGACTCGACCGGTACGTCGTGGATCTCGTAGCCACGCCCGTGACACACCTCGCACTCGGTGCTGAATGCCTCCAGCAGACCGGTGCCGATCTTCTTGCGGGTCATCTGAACCAGGCCGAGGCTGGTCACCTCGGCCACCTGGTGGCGCGTCCGGTCCCGGCCGAGACACTCGACGAGGCGACGCAGCAGCAGCTCACGGTTGCTCGGCAGCACCATGTCGATGAAGTCGATCACGATGATGCCGCCGATGTCGCGTAGCCGCAATTGCCGGACGAGCTCCTCCGCGGCTTCGAGGTTGTTGCTCGTGACCGTCGCCTCGAGGTTGCCGCCGGTGCCGGTGAACTTGCCGGTGTTGACGTCGATGACCGTCATCGCCTCGGTGCGGTCCATCACCAGCGAACCACCCGAAGGCAGGAACACCTTGCGCTCGAGAGCCTTCGCGATCTGCTCGTCGATCCGGTGTGCGGCGAAGACGTCCTCACCACTTTCGGGTGCCCAGCGCTTCAACCGCTCGGCGAGGTGCGGTGCAACGTGGGCGACGTAGCCCTCGATGGCGTCGTAGGAGTCCCGGGGCCCGTTGTTGCCGGACACCACCAACTCGCCGAAGTCCTCGGTGAACAGGTCCCGGACGATCCGCAGAGTCAGGTCCGGCTCCGCGTAGAGCAGCTGCGGTGACTGACCGGCCTTGATCTTGCGCTCGATGTCCTCCCACTGCGCCTTCAGCCGGTTGACGTCGCGGACAAGTTCCTCCTCCGATGCACCCTCGGCCGCCGTCCGGACGATGACGCTCGCCGACTCCGGCACCAGGTCGGCCAGGACGTCCTTGAGTCGCCGCCGTTCGGTGTCGGGCAGCTTGCGGGAGATGCCGGACAGGTGTCCGCCCGGTGCGTACACGATGTAACGGCCCGGGATCGAGACGTGGTTGGTCAGGCGTGCGCCCTTGGCGCCGACGGGATCCTTGGTGACCTGGACCAGCACGGTCTGGCCGGATTTCAACACCTTCTCGACCTTGCGGGCCTGGCCCTCGGCGCCGAAGGACTCCCAGTCGACCTCGCCGGCATAGAGCACGGCGTTGCGCCCGCGGCCGATGTCGATGAAGG
>JBBSQJ010000176.1:0-7732 GCA_038257965.1 Propionibacteriales bacterium | reverse complement strand
GCGTGAGCGGCTCGAGGCGCAGTCGGATCGCGAGTCGGCTCCGCCAACGGCAGCCGAGCCACCGGCAGACCAGGTTTCTGTGCCTGAGCCGGCTGTGCCTGAGCCGGCTGTGCCTGAGCCGGCTGTGCCGCAGCCGTCGGCCCACGAGGACCGAGATGAGCTGGACCTGGTGATCGAGGAGTGGCAGGCTGCGAAGGCGGCAGGGGAGCGTCGTCGATCCCGCGCAGCCAACGAGCGCGTGGTCGAACTCCTGCGGCCGAAGGCGGAGGTGGACCTGACGACGTACGGTCCTCCGCTCCTGGATGCCTTGGAACAGCTCTCGTCGATCAGACTGCGGACAGGCGACATCTTCGGCGCCCGTGGCCCGTCGAGGGAGGCCAAGACGCTCGCGAGGGCGATGCAGCGATGAGTCGGGGGTTCCCCTGATTATCGGGGAGAACAAGCATCGCAGACCTACAGTGGAGAGAACCCGTCAGCACGAAGACAAAGGAGCTCCCGTCGATGAGCCTCGTCAAAGGATTGATCAAGGGCGCCGTGATCGCCAAGGTGGTCCAGGTCGCCAGCCGCGAGTTGTCCAAGCCGGAGAACCAGCAGCGCATCAAGGACGCGTTCGGCAGGCTCGCCAAGCCGCGCTGACTCGTTGCTGCTGCTCCAGTGGCAGATGGTGCCGCTTAGTCCCGGCGTCATCTGCCACTTTGCCTTGGCGGCCTATTCCTCCGGCGGAGTGTCGAGCTCCTGCTCGTCCCGTGCCGCCCACTCCAGGAGGGTTTCGAGGGGATACGGGTGATCGTCGATGTCGTAGTGGAGGTCGCCGATCTCGGCATAGCGGGCCGGCATCGTGGCGATCGTGAAGTCGCCGGGCTCGGCGTCGGCGATCTCGTCCCAGAGCAGTGGGGCCGAAACTCTGCCCTCCGGGGTGCCGCGAACCGAGTACGCAGAAGCGATGGTGTGATCCCGCGCGTTCTGGTTGTAGTCCACGAAGATCGAGTCGGGCCGGCGGTCCTTGCGCCACCAGGTCAGGTCGACGTGCTGGGGCGCTCGCCGTTCGACCTCGCGGGCAAACGCCAGGGCGGCCCGCCGGACGTCGGCGAATCCGTGAGCGGGCGGGACGCGGACGTAGATGTGCAGGCCCTTTCCCCCTGAGGTCTTCGGGTAGCCGACGGCGCCCAGTTCGGCCAGCACCTCGCGGACGACCACGGAAACCCGCCGCACGTCGGCGTACGTCGCTTGCGGCATCGGGTCGAGGTCGATCCGCCACTCGTCGGGCTTCTCGGTGTCGTCGCGCCGGGAGTTCCACGGATGAAACTCCACCGTCGACATCTGGACCGCCCAGACGACATCGGCCGGGTGTGAGACGCACAGCTCGTCGGCGAAGCGGTTGTAGCGTGGGAAGTGCACGCGGACGGTCTCGACCCAGTCCGGCGCCCCCTTCGGCAGCCGTTTCTGATGCACCTTCTCCCCGTCGACCCCGTCGGGAAACCGGTGCATCATGCACGGCCGGTGATAGAGCGCGTTGACGATGCCGTCGCCGACACTGAGGTAGTACTTCGCGAGATCCAGTTTCGTTTCGCCGCGCGCCGAGAAGTACATCCGACCCGGATTGCTGATCTTGACCACCCGGTCGCCGACTTCGAGCTCGATCCGCTCCGGCGTTGCCATGGCCTCGACCCTACCTATCCCGACTTGTCAGAATCTCAACTGGTTATAGCCAGGTGAGATTCTGACAACTCCGGTGGTGGCGTGAGGAGACCGGAGGGGTTCAGCGGCGCTTCAACCAGGCCAGCACGGCAAGCACCCGACGGTTGTCGGCGCCAGCGTCGACCAGATCGATCTTGGCGAAGATGTTGCCGATGTGCTTCTCCACCGCACCGGGTGACACGACCAGCCGGTCGGCGATGGCTACGTTGCTGCGACCCTCGGCCATCAGGGCCAACACCTCCCGCTCGCGCGGGGTGAGCCGATCGAGCGGGTCGGTGCGCCGGGAGACCAGCAACTGGGCGACGACCTCCGGGTCGAGCACCGTGCCGCCGCCGCGGATGGTGGTCAGCGCGTCGGCGAGCGCGTCGAGGGAGGACACCCGGTCCTTCAGGAGGTAACCGACGCCGCCCCGGCCGTCGGACAGCAGGGCATCGGCATAGCTCTTCTCCACGTACGCCGACAACAGCAGAACGCCCATCGTCGGGACGGCCGTCCGGGCCTTCACCGCTGCCCGGAGCCCGTCGTCGGTCATGGTCGGCGGCATCCTGATGTCGACAACGGCGACGTCGGGCTGATGCTCGATCGCCGCGTCGATCAGTGACGGAGCATCACCGACCGCGGCCACCACGGTGTGCCCGCCCTCGTCGAGCAGGCGCAGCAGACCCTCCCGCAGCAACACCGAGTCATCGGCCACCACCACGCGCATCGCCCGATTCAACCATCCGTCTGCCCGCAGGGTGCCGCCGGCAGGTGCGCGCAACGGTGGGTCCTGCGCACCGACCCGCCCCGCCTCAGGCAGCGAACGCCGGGATGGTCGCAGTGATCTGCGTGGGCCCGCCCGCGGGCGAGGTGACGGTGAGCGTGCCGTCGACGCCGGCGAGCCGGTCGCCCAAGCCCGCCAGTCCGTGACCGCGTGACAGGGACGCGCCACCCACGCCGTCGTCGGTGACCGCGAGAACGACGATGCCGCCTACCTGATGGATCTCCACGCGGCAGCGGGTCGCGGCACTGTGCTTCTCCATGTTGGTCAGCGCCTCGGCGACCACGAAGTACGCAGCGTTCTGGGCCGCGTCGTTCAGTGTGACGTTGCCGACGTCGACCGTGGTGGGGATGCCGTTGCGGGCAGCCAGTGCGGTGATCGCCGCCGGCAGTCCCTGTTCCGCCAGGATCGGCGGTGCGATGCCCCGAGACAACTGGCG
Source organism: Propionibacteriales bacterium (assembly GCA_038257965.1). GTDB lineage: Bacteria > Actinomycetota > Actinomycetes > Propionibacteriales > Propionibacteriaceae > Microlunatus. The sequence continues at coordinate 4,835 of JBBSQJ010000176.1, read as the reverse complement.
GATTTCGCTCAACGCCTCCTGGGACTGCTCGAACGCCTCGTCGAGCAGCAGCTTGGCCTTGGCCGGATCGGTCTGTCTCCATCCGCCGCTGAGCGCTGGAGATGTCCATTCCCAGCCGGACGAGTCGCTGCTGCGGGCCGTCGTGCAGGTCCCGCTCCAGCCGACGCAGGGTGTGCGTCTCCGCCTCCCCGGCCGCGCTCCGGGCGTCGGTGAGCTCTGAGACTCGGCGGCGAAGGGCGCCGCGCTCGTCGACCAGCAACCCTCGAGCGACGGCACCCTGCAGGCGGATCAGTCCCTGCAGCACCGCCGGTGCGCTCACGATCAGGGCAGCGCCCAGGATCGACTGCAAGATCACCTCGGGGTAGAAGCCCGGGAAGCCGAGTAGATCGGCCAGGCCCCGATTGTCGTCGGGCAGGAAGCGACCCCAGAACCAGTACGTGATGCCACCCAGTCCACCGGCGATCCAGCTCACCGCGACGCAGAAGGCGAAGGTCGAGATGACGAAGCCGACCAGCACATGCAGCAGGTCACGCCACGACTGCGGGTCGCGCAGTCGCCGCAACGCCCGGAAGCCGGACCGGGTCGGCGAGTAGTAGGTCTTGGGCAGGTCAACTCCGGCGTAGCGCAACAGACTCTTGGTCACGCGCGCGGTGCCGCCGGCGACGATCAGACAGCCCACCAGGACGAACAGACCGCCGACCAGGACGGCCAGCGAGACACCGACACTGAACAGCGTCGTGCAGACGATGAAGGCCGCGAGCGAGACGAAGAACAGGCCGCAGGTGGCGGCGAGGTTGCGTCCCACGTTGTGGATCATCGCCAGTGCGGGCTCTGGCTCGGGTTCATCATCGGCTCCTATGGGCGATGGGTAGAGGAGGAACTCTGGCACCTCGCCATCGTGGTGGATTTCGTCGTCGTGGATTTCGTCGTCGTGCGGTGCGGCGTCGTGTCCGGCTCTGGGTGCTGTCCTGTACATGACTCAACAGTCGTCGACCCGGGCTCTCGGCGCGATCAGGCTATCCAGCCGATCCGGCCGGGGGATATCCCCACCAAGTGGGAAGTCGCGCACCCGGCGGGCGAATTCTGTCGGCTCCAGCGGACAGCGGACGTCAGGGGTGACTCGGGCCTGCCGTAGGGGCGAGCGGCAAGGTGATCGCGAAGCGCGTACGTCCCGGCTCGCTCTCCACCCACACCCGGCCCTGGTGAGCCTCCACGACGGCGGCGACGATCGCGAGCCCGAGTCCGGTGCTCGCCCCCGTCTCGCCCCGCGGGGCTCGGACCCGGCTCGTGTCGGCGCGGGTGAACCGCTCGAAGACGGAGTCGCGCAGGCCGACGGGGATTCCCGGCCCGTTGTCGGTGACGATGAGCAAGGCCTCGCCGTCCACCACGGACAGGCCGGTCTCGACCCGGGTCCCCGACGGGGTGTGGGTTCGAGCGTTCGCCAACAGATTCGCCACCACCTGATGCAGTCGGTGCCGATCGCCGAGCGCCTCGATCGGCTCGTCCGGCAGGGAGAGCGTCCACACGTGGTCCGGACCGGCCGCGCGGGCGTCGCTGACCGCATTGAGGGCGATCTCGGTCAGGTCGGTCGGGGCGATCTCGATCGCCGGACCGGAATCGAGCCGGGCGAGCAGAAGGAGGTCCTCGACCAGCTTGGACATGCGTTCGGCCTCGGCTTCGACGCGGGCGATGGCGTACGCCGCGTCCGGCGGGAGGTCCTCGCCGCTGCGCCGGGTGAGCTCAGCGTAGCCACGGATCGCTGCCAACGGGTTGCGGAGCTCGTGCGAGGCGTCGGCGACGAACTGGCGGACCTTCGACTCGCTGGCCTGGCGGGCCTCCAACGCGCCGGCCACGTTGTTCAGCATGTGATTCAGGGCCAGACCCACCCGGCCGACCTCGGAGGCGGGATCGGTGTCGCTTTCCGGCACCCGCACGGCCAGCGCGACCTCGCCACGGTCCAGCTCGAGCTGCGACACCTGTTGGGCGGTCGCCGCGACCCGATTCAGCGGGCGCAGGCTACGCTCGATCAGTGCTCGGGACGCGAAGATCGTGACCCCGATGGCGATCAGGGACAGCACGACCTCCAGTCCGATCAGCTGAATCATCGTACGATCCACGTCTTTCAGTGGGACCCCGACGACGAGGCGACCCGCTAGCGCGCTCCCGTCGCTCATCCGGATCGTCGCGGTGTTGGCGGCCAAGCGGTAGCGGCCCACCCCCGGCACGGTCAGGGTGTGCGGGTCGCGATCGTCGGGGACCGACCACAGCGCCACCGCGGCAAAGTCGGCGAGCTGAGGTCGTTGCCCGCGCTCGCCGAGCAGGCCGCTGCTGACCACCTCTCCGGAGTCGTCGAAGGCAACGAAGAGGGTGCCGATCGGTTGGCCGGACAGCAACAGGCCGCCGCTCGGACCGCCGCTCTCCGAGCCGGGTACGCCAACGAAGCGGGCGATCGCGGAGTCGAGCTGGCGGTCGACCTGACCGAGGAGCAGCGTACGGGTGGCGAATGCCGTGGCGCAGGACAGCAGCACGGCAACCAGCGCCACGAGAGCGGTCACCCGCAGCACCAGCTGTCGGCCGAGCGTGCCGCGGCCCAGCGGAGCTGGGAGTTCGACCGCCGACGCCGAGATCTCGGGACGATCCCCAGCGGACGTGCCATCGGCAGGCGGCAGGATCTGCGGTTCCAGCACCGGCTTCGCTGGTCCCGAGGCCGGAGCCGAACCTGCCGGAGCGGGTGGCCTGAACGACGGTGCGCCCGACGGCGACATGCCATCGGGCGGAGTAGCTGGCGAGCGCGAGCCGCCCGGAGTCGGGACGGTCATCAGCCGGCTGGTCGCAAGACGTACCCCGCACCGCGCATCGTGTGGATCATCGGGGCCCGGTTGGCGTCGATCTTCTTGCGCAAGTAGGAGATGTACAGCTCGACGACGTTCGCCTGGCCGCCGAAGTCGTAGTTCCAGACGCGGTCGAGGATCTGTGCCTTGCTGAGCACCCGGCGAGGGTTGCGCATCAGGTAGCGCAGCAACTCGAACTCGGTGGCGGTCAGATTGATCTCGGTCCCCCCGCGAGCCACTTCATGACTGTCCTCGTCCAGGGTCAGGTCGCCGACCACGAGCAGAGAATCGTTCCGCGCGGCACCGACACCGCTGCGGCGCAGCAGCGCCCGGAGCCGGGCGATGACCTCTTCGAGACTGAACGGCTTGGTGACGTAGTCGTCGCCGCCGGCCGTCAGGCCGCCGATCCGGTCTTCCACCGCGTCTTTGGCGGTCAAGAAGATGACCGGGACGTCGGGATCCTCGGTCCGGATTCGGCGCATGACCTCGAGGCCGTCGAAGTCGGGAAGCATCATGTCGAGCACGATCGCGTCCGGGCGGAGCTGGCGTGCCGCCGTGACCGCCTCGCTGCCGGAGGCGGCGGTGCTGACCTGCCAGCCCTCGTACCGCATGGCCATCGACAAAAGTTCGGTCAGGCTGGACTCGTCGTCCACGGCCAGCACCCGGATCGGGGTGCCGTCGGCACGGGTGAGGGCGGTGCGGTGGTCAAACGTCGTCATGATTCAACGTTTCCATGAGGAAGCCAGGAATGACTGTGTTCTTTCTGTGAGCTCCCTGTGAAGCGCGCGCATCCAGTGGCCGCAGAAACCACAGCGTCCCCCGGCCGCAGCCGGGGGACGTGGATGGTGCAAGGGGCTCAACTACCGGATCGAGTGGCAGATCCGGTGTACTGGCTCGGCGTGTTCGGCGTGGTCGGGGTCCCCGAAGAAGGCGGGGTGGTCGGGTTGCCCGACGGAGGTGGCGTGTAGGTGGTGGGCCGGGCTGCCGGCATCGTCGTGGTGGTCGAACCCGCTGCCGGTGCCCGGGTCAGTCCGGTGGTCGTCGGCTCGTCATCGGCGTCGACGTCGCCCTTCTTGCGCCGGAAGAGCCGGTCGATGGAGACCGCACCGCCACCGAAGACAGCCAGGAGGAGAGCCAACGAGCCCAGCGCCACGTTGTACTCGTATCCGCCGACGTAGGTGTTGCTGGTGCTGACCAGCCACGGCCCGCGCCGCCAGGTGATGTAGGCGATGATCAGCGCCTGCTCGGCCACCACCGCCAAGGCGACCAGCGGGACCAGCGCCCCGACGACCAAGAAGATCCCGCCCACGAGTTCGAGGATGATCGATCCCCACGCGGCCCACTCGGCGTAGGGCACGCCGTACTGGTTCAGGTAGTCGATCTGGCTGCCAACCTTGCGCCACTGCCAGCGGTCGAAACCGTGGGCGATCAGGATGCCGCCGAGAGCTAGGCGGGCGATCAGCAGTGCCACACTGCGCAGGCCAGCCAGGAACTTCACCATGTCGTACTCCTCAACCAGGACAACTTGGCGCCCACGCTACGCAACCGAGTGCGCCCTGCCCGGGAACCACGCCGAGTCGTCGCGCGTCTTGTGCTGCCGGTTGGGCCGGAGGCCGCCGTTCACGCCGGGTCGGTCGGTCCGGGTTCACGCCTGGTCGGCCGGGCACCACCATGTCGTACGTCCGCCGACGGTGGCCCGAACCAGTTCGGTCCCACAGCGCGGGCAATGTCGCCCGGCCCCACGGAACTCGATGATGGTGCCGGTGTGCACACCGCCCTTCGCGATCGCCGACCGGATGGCTCGACGCAGCGATCGACGCAGGACGCCGAGTTCGTCGGGGCTGAGCTCGTGGCAGGGCCGCAGGGGCGAGATCTCGGCCTGCCACAGCGTCTCGTCGGCCAGCAGGTTGCCGACGCCGGCAATCACCGACTGATCGAGGAGCCGCGCCTTGACCGGTGCCGTTCCGCGTCCGACACGTTTGGCGAACTCGGCCAGGGTGATCT
>JBBSQJ010000175.1:0-8104 GCA_038257965.1 Propionibacteriales bacterium | reverse complement strand
CTTCGGCCCGTTCCTGGGCGAGGTAGCGCCGCCAGCGGCGGCGCTCACGCCTGCCGGTGAGCGTGGCTGGGGGAGTGGTCATGGTCGCGATCCGTCCGTCGGAAGCTGCCGCGCAGAACTGACGTATGCGCTGAGTCTATGGAAACGGCGCCTGGTCCGACGCCGCTCCCGGTGTCGGGTAGGGAACGAGTGGCGTCCGCCGGCTTCAGTCGAAGAACGGCGCGAGCTGCTCGGGGAGCCGAGCCAACTCGGCGCGCTCCTGGGCGAACAAGATCCCGTAGGTGAAGCCGTTGTGGTCGCGGCGGGCACCGACCCGGATGCCGAAGTCTCGCAGGAAGGCCTCGCTGACCACTGCATCCTGATGGTTACCGAGCACGTCCTGCAGATCCTTGCGCCGGGCGATGACCTTGGTCGCCTTCTTGCCCCAGAGCGGTTCGACAAGCTCGGCGGCGTAGCGGTGGCGCTTCCCGGCCTTCCGGGCGCCGTGGGCGAGGTCGTCGGCCGACGGGTCGCCGACTGCGTACGCCTGCTGGGCGGCCGCCAGCCGCTTCACGACCTTCTTGTTCGCTCGCTTGACATACTTCCCGAGCGCGTCCGTCGGGCGGTCGGCGGCGGGAGCGAATGGGATGTCGACGCGCCAGCGGTGCAGGCTGCCCATCAAAGCGTGGAAGCGATCGGAGTCCAACGCGGTCTCGATCTCCTTCCAGCCGGCCCGGCGGCGCGCCCCGATCTCGCGCTCCACAGCAGACGTCACCGGACCCACCACGAGTTCGCTCGGCAAAGCAGCGACCTCCTCGTCGAGGCGTTTCTCCAAGATGTCGAGGTCGCGGACCACGCCGAGCAGTCCGGCAAACCACACGAGTTCGACCTCCAGCTGCCCCGCCGAGGATTCGTCCAACAGCTCGCCGAAGACCCGAATGGTGCTGCGTAGCCGTCGGACGGCGACCCGCGTCGGATGGACGACCGGCTCCCTCGCCCGGAGCAGGCCGGGCGAGGCGATGATCACGGTGAGCTGGTCGATGACGTACGCGCTGATCGGTTCTCGAAGGGTCCTGCGGTGCTCGTCGTTCGTCACCACGAGAAGTCGGCGTCTGTGAATTCGATCTTGTCCGGGCGCGAGTCGTCCAGCTCCAGGCCTCGCAACTCCACGCGACGGATCTTGCCGCTGATCGTCTTCGGCAGCTCGGCGAACTCGATCCGACGGACCCGTTTGTACGGCGCCAGGTGTTCTCGCGAATGGGCGAGGATCGAGCGCGCCGTCTCGGCATCCGGGGTTTGGCCGGCAGCCAGCACCACGTACGCCTTCGGCACCGCCAAGCGGATCGGATCCGGTGCCGGCACGACGGCGGCCTCGGCCACCGCAGGATGCTCGATCAGCACCGACTCCAGCTCGAACGGGCTGATCCGGTAGTCGCTGGACTTGAACACATCGTCGGCTCGTCCGACGTAGGTGAGATAGCCGTCGGCGTCTCGGCTGGCCACATCGCCAGTGTGGTAACGGTTTCCGGCGAACGCAAGATCGTTCAGGTCGGCGTCGAACTCGTCGGCGTCGGACTTGTAACCGGTCATCAGGGGCAGCGGGCGTCCGGCCGAAGGCTGGCCCGTTTCCGATGACTCGAGTTCCAGACACAACTCACCCTCGTCATCGCGCACTTCCCCGGTGGCCGGATCGACCAGGGTCACGCGGTAGCCGGGAAGCGGGCGGCCCATGGACCCGAGCCTCAGCGGCGCACCCGGTGGGTTGCCGACCTGAGCGCTGGTCTCGGTCTGGCCGTAACCGTCGCGGATGGTCACGCCCCAGGCCCGCTGCACCTGCTCGATCACCTCGGGGTTCAACGGCTCACCCGCACTCAGCGCCTCGCGCACCGCCACCCTCGTGCCCGTCAGGTCCGCCTGGATGAGCATCCGCCAGACCGTCGGCGGCGCACAGAACGTCGTCACCTCGGCCCGCCGCAGGACCTCCAGCAGGGCGGTCGCGTCGAATCGCGCGAAGTTGTAGACGAGTACGGTCGCCCCGCCGAGCCAGGGCGCGAAGAAGTTGCTCCAGGCGTGCTTGGCCCAGCCGGGCGATGAGATGTTGAGGTGGACGTCGCCGGGCTTGAGCCCCATCCAGTACATGGTCGACAAGTGGCCGATCGGATAGGAGGTGTGGGTGTGCTCGACCAGCTTCGGCAGCGCGGTGGTTCCGGAGGTGAAGTAGAGCAGCATCGAGTCGGTGCCCTTGGTGCCGCCGACCGGGAGCGGGTCGCCGTCGGCGAACGCGTCGACCTCGGCGTAGCTGCGCCAGCCGTCGGGTGCGCTTTCACCAACGCCGTTGACGGCGATCCGGCCGAGCGGCACGTCGACCGCGGCGAACTTCGCGGCGTCCCCGGTGTGCGCGATCAGCAGCCGCGCCGCCCCGCGAGCCACTCGATCCGCCAGATCTGCGGGTGAGAGCTGCGGTGTGGCCGGGATGATCACCGCGCTCAACCGGATGGCCCCGAGCATGATCTCCCACAGCGGCACACAGTTGCCCAGCACGACGAGCACCCGATCGCCGCGGCCAACCCCGGCGTCGGCCAGCAGTCGGGCGGCGGCGATCGATCGGTCGCGCAGCGCGGCGAAGGTGAGCCTGGCCTCGCTTCCGTCGGGCTCGATGATCCACAGGGCGATCCCGTCGGGATCCTCCTCGGCAAGACCGTCGAACCAATCGGTGGCGAAGTTGTAGCGAGGTAGGTCGGGCCAGGTGAACCCCGCATAGGCGGTCCCGTAGTCCTCGCGGTGCTGCACCAGGAAATCGCGCGCTGCGCGCACTTTCGGATTCAACATGACTACGGCCGGCCTCCTGCGTCGTCGCGGGGGTGCCGTTCGCGCCGGCGCCCGGACAAAGGCTAGAGGAACTGCTCCGGCGGCGCGACGAACGTCGCCGTGCCGTCGGGTCTACATCGCGCTTGCCGCTTCTCCGGATCAGTGATGTGATCCCGAAAACGTGTCGGGAGGCCGCCGGGGCGCCGTCCGCCGCTCGCCCGAGAACCTACGACCACAGCCGGGCCGGACCGACTGGCGTTGTCGGTGCGCATGCGTACGCTTGTCATCGTGCCTCCCGGACCTTCGACCAACGCATTCGGGCCACGTTCGGAGATCACCGCGGGCAGCGCCTTGGACTCCGTACTGCCCCGCGAGAGTCTGCCTCCCGGCTATCCCGCCGAGTGGGAGGCCGATGTCTTGCTGACCGACGGAGGTGTGGCCCACCTGCGCCCGATCCGGCCCGACGATGCACAGCTGCTGGTCGAGTTCTACGACCGGGTCTCGGCGGAGTCGAAGTACCTGCGGTTCTTCGCGCCCTATCCGAAACTGTCCCAGCGCGATGTCCAGCGCTTCACGCAGGTCGACTACGTGGACCGGGTCGCCTTCATCCTCACCCTGGGCATGCAGATGATCGCAGTCGGGCGCTACGACCGGGCCTATCGCGACGAGGCCGAGGTCGCCTTCCTGGTCGAGGATGCCCAGCACGGGCGGGGGATCGCGCAGTTGCTGCTCGAGCACCTGGCCGAAGCCGCCCGTGAGCGTGGTATCGGCAAGTTCTTCGCCGAGCTGTTGCCGCAGAACGCGCGGATGGCTTCGGTCTTCGCCGACGCCGGCTATCAGGTGTCCAAGGGCATCGAGGACGGCGTGTTGCACGTGGAGTTCCCCATCCTGCCGACCGACACCTCGGTCGGGGTGATGGAGCGCCGCGAGCACCGCGCCGAGAGCGCCTCGATCCGGCGACTGCTCGCGTCTCGGCGATTGGTCCTGCTCGGCCCCGGTGCGCGGCTCCAGGGCCTGGTCAGCTCGTTGCTCGAGGGTGGCTTCCGGGGCGAGATCACCGCCGTCAGCAGCGACGACGTCCAGGTTGCCGGCGTGCATACCGCCAGCTCGTTGGCCACGGTCCCTGGCCGTATCGACCTGGCCGTGGTGTCGGTGCCGACCCGCGAACTCGGTGGCGTGGTGATCGACGCCGCCCACAAGGGCGCTCATGCCATGGTCGTGCTGACCGGCACCGACTCAGCGGTGGAAGCGGCGCGGACGGTGGTCAACCTGTCCCGGGCGTACGGCATCCGCGCGCTGGGCCCGGACGCGCTGGGGGTGATCAACACCGACCGCGACTCGTCACTGAACGCGACGCCGGGTCCGATGCCACGCGCGGGCGGTGTGGGTCTGTTCTGCCAGTCCGCGGCGGTCGGGATCGGCCTGCTCAACTACGCGGTCCGGCACGACATCGGCATGTCGAGCGTGCTCAGCACCGGCGAGTACGCCGACATCACCGGCAACGACGTCATGCAGTACTGGGAGGACGACAACGCCACGAGGACCTGCCTGCTGGCGCTGGACTCCATCGGCAATCCGCGCAAGTTCTCCCGGATCGCGCGTCGGCTCGCGCGACGCAAGCCCGTGGTCGTCCTCGATCCCGGCCGCACGCATCGGGCTGCCCACTTCGGGGCCCGCGGCGGATTGCGGCACTCCTCCGACGAGGCGGTGGACTCCCTGTTCCGGCAGTCCGGGGTGATGGTCGTCCACCGCCGGGGTGCGATGTTCGACATCGCCAGGATCGCGGCGCGGCAACCCCTGCCCAGGGGACCGCGGGTGCGGCTGATCACGAACTCCGCGACGCTCGCGCTGCAGATGACCCACACGATCACCGCCGTCGGGTTGCTGTTGGACGGCGAGGCGGTCCTGCTCGACCCGGCCACCCGTGCCGCGGAGTTCGGCGATGCGGCCCGCGCGGCGATGCTCGACGACACGTGCGGGTCGGTGCTGTGCGCGGCGGTGAATGCGTACTCCGGTGGTACGGAGGAGACGCGCCGGGCCCTGTCGGACGTAGCCGCCGGTGCCGACAAGCCAATCGTCGCAGTGCTGCTGGACTTCGAGCCGAGGGAGGCGACCGAGGGCGAACTGGACGTGATGGGCTCGCTGCCCGTCTTCGACACGTCTGTCGATGCCGTTCATGCGTTGTCCGCGCTCACCGCGTACGCCCACTGGCGAGAGCGCGATCCTGGTGCCGTGCCGCTACTCGACGTCGACGAGGCCGCTGCCCGGAAGCTGGTCAACGCGTGGCTGGCCGCCGAACCGGGCGGTCGCACGCTGACCGCCGACGAGGCCGCCGTGCTGCTGGGAACCTACGGGATCAAGCTGGTCCCCAGTCTCACGGTGACCTCGTTGGAGGAGGCCACCACGGCCGCTTCCGGACTGGGCTGGAACGTCGTGCTCAAGGCGACGTCGTCGGCCGTTCGGGGCCGGCCGGACCAGGCCAGCGTGTTGCGCAACATCGACGATGCCGAGGAGATGGACGCCGCCTGGGAAGACCTCGGTCGCCTGGTCGAGCAACTCGGGCTCGGATCATCGGCGGAGGTGACCGCAGCCCGGCCCGTCGTCCAGGCGATGGCCGCGCCCGGCGTCGCGCTCGTCGCAGAGACCCGGGAGGATGCCGCCTTCGGGCCGATCGTCTCGATCGGACTGGACGGCATCGCGACCGAACTGTTGGGCGACGTGGCCTATCGCGTGCCGCCCTTGACGACCGCCGACTGTGCGGCCATGGTTCGTGACCTGAAGGCCGCGCCGACCCTGTTCGGCCGCCACGGCAGTCGGGGCATGGACGTCGCCGCCGTCGAGGATCTGCTGCACCGGATGGCCCAACTCGCCGATGACCTGCCGCAACTCGCTTCGGTCTCCCTGCGTCCGTGCGTGGCGTCGGTCGACGGCGTTGCCGTGCTGGGCGGTGAGGTGATCATCGCCCCCACGGCCGATCAGCGCGACCCCCTGGCCCGCGGCCTGTGACCACGACAGCGGCGCCAGCGCAATCCCGACTGACAGCACGGGACAACGGCGCCGACGTCTGTGGTGCATGGCAGGATTGCCTCCCATGAGGCTGGACGCGACCCGCAAAGAGCTGCGCACCGAGATCGACGCGTGCGGGTATTTTCCCGAGCTCGTCGAGGATGCGATCCGACAGGCACTCGGCAACGAGGAACTGCTGGACTTCGTCGTGCACCACGAGCCGACCTTCAACCACGACGAGATCCATCGCCACATCACCGTGCTGGCACTGACGCCTACCCGAGTGATCGTCGGGCACACCGACGACCAGCCGGCCGAGCCGCCCCAGTCGGGCACCTTCGCCGCGTCCTCCACCGAATCCGTGCCGCTGTCCAAGATCAACAGTGTGGTGGTCACCCGAGTGGTCGGACAGCCGCAGAGCTTCCGCAGTGGCGACCCGCACTCCGACGAGGCCTGGCTCACCGTCGGCTGGGGAGCGGTCCGTCGGGTCGATCTCGAGCCGGCGTCGTGTAGCGATCCGCAGTGCGAGGCCGATCACGGCTACACCGGCAATGTGGTCGGCGACGATCTCACGGTCCGGATGAGCGCGGGCGGCGACGGGGTCGACAGGGTCGCCCGATTGATCCGCTTCGGCGCCACGCTCCAGCGAGCGGCCAACGTATGACGCAAACGGCATGACTCAGACGACGGGGAATGCACCATCGTCGACCCTGTCGCCGTTGATCGTTCCGGCGTACGGTTCCTCGACGCTCGCCGAGGTCATGCCGAGCATCGGTGCCCGGATCGGCGTGCCGGGATGTCGCGATGATGTGCTGGGCCTCCCGGACGCGCAGCGCTATGTCGTGCTGCTCGTGGACGGTCTTGGCTGGCACGCGGTGCGTCGCAGCCTCCAGGCCGCCCCCTACCTGGCGTCCCTGCTGGGCGCCGCGATCCCCATCACCGCAGGAGTGCCGAGCACCACCGCCACCAGCCTGGCCAGTCTGGGCACCGGCCTGCCGCCGGGTCAGCACGGTCTGGTCGGGTACACGTCGCGCGTGCCCCAGACCGGTGAGATCCTCAACGCGCTGACCTGGGAGTCCGATCTCGTGGCGCGGGCGTACCAGACGAAGCCGACCCTGTTCGAGCGAGCGGTGGAGGCCGGTGTGGCCGTGACCTCGGTAGGCCTCGAGCGGTTCGCCAACAGCGGGCTCACCGAGGCCGGACTGCGTGGTCCGGATTTCTCGGGATTCGAGCACGAGCGAGACAGCGAGCGGCGGATCGCGCTGGTTGCCGAGGCGGCGCTGCGCGGAGATCGCAGCCTAGTCTACGCCTATGAACGCGAGCTCGACCACACCGGGCATGTGGTCGGTTGTCAGTCCGAGGACTGGCTGCGACAACTCACTCGGATCGACGTGCTGTGCGAACAGCTGCGCACGTCGCTCGACGACGACGTCGCCATGATCATCACCGGTGATCACGGCATGGTGGACGTGCCGGCCGCGGGCCAGATCATCATCGAGGACTCAGCCGACTTGATGGCGGGAGTCTCGGCGATAGCGGGGGAGGGTCGCTTCCGTCAGCTGTACGTCGACGACGAGCCGGTCGACCGCGTCGTCACCCGGTGGCGATCGATCATCGGCGATCGAGCCTGGGTGCGCACGCGTGAGGAGGCGATCGACGACGGCTGGTTCGGTCAGGTCGATCCCGATCTCGTGGACCGCTACGGGCACGTGCTGGTCGCCATGCGTTCACGCTGGGCGGTGATGACCCGTCAGTACCCCCGGGAACTGAGCTTGGTCGGTATGCACGGCTCGCTCACGGCCGAAGAGATGCTCGTCCCGCTGTTCGCCGATCACTGAGGGCACTCGCACACGCAGCGTCGGACTGTCCTGGACCCGCCTACCGTCCTGGGACCGGTAGCGGACCACGTTTCTGCAAAGCACGCAGCAACGCTCGGCCGCGGATGCGCCTGGCAGGATGCGGGGGTGGCGGAGTTCGTGTTCTTCACCGGGCCGATGGACTGCGGCAAGTCGACGCTCGCGCTCCAGCTGGACTACACCCATGCCGCCGGTGGTCGGCAGGGGCGGTTGTTCACCAGCAGGGATCGAGCCGGTGAGGCGACGATCTCTTCCCGGCTTGGACTGGAGCGTCCGGCTGTCGAGGTGTTCGCTGGGTTCGACTTCTATTCCTACGTCGTCGATCAACTGACCGGCGGGATGCGGATCGACTACCTGATCTGCGACGAGACGCAGTTCTACACGGCGGTCCAGGTGGATCAACTCGCGGCGATCGTGGACGAGCTCGGAATCGATGTGTTCGCGGTCGGCATCCT
>JBBSQJ010000174.1:0-8125 GCA_038257965.1 Propionibacteriales bacterium | reverse complement strand
GTGCGAGGGGGTCGACCCACTATGGGGCGCGGCCGGGCAAAAGCGCAGCAGACCAAGGTCGCGCGCGACCTCAAGTACCGTTCGACGCACACAGATTTCTCGTCGTTGGAGCGCGAGCTCCGCGGCAGCGAGGAGTCCTACGAAGTGCCGGAGGCCTACGCGGATCTCGTCGAAGGCGACGAAGACTCCGACCCCGACGACTACGCCGGTGCGGATGACTACGTGATCCCGCCGGCGCAGGCGTATGAGAACCTCCGCAAGTCGGGGTAAATAAGCTCCGTCGCTGGACGCGAGGGGACTAGCCTTTCCGGCATGACCTCTACCTCTCCAGAGCAGCCGGACGAATCCGCCACCAGCGCGGACTCGGGCGGCGACTCGGTGCTGTCCGGCGAGTCGTCCACGAGCTCGGACGGAAGCGAGCAGACCGCGTCGGGTGCGGCTTCGGATACCGGAGCCGGTTCGGGCCCGGGTGATGCCGGTTCGCCGGGCTGGTCGACGGGTTCCTCGGTTGCCTCACCGGCCACTCCCGCCAGCCCATACGGGCCCCCGGCCGGTGGTTACTCTCCGCCACCCCCCTCGGATCCGTCCACCGCCGGACAAACCGCCGGACAAGGTGCAGCAGGCAGTGCTCAGCCTCCGTACGGTGGGGGCCAGGACTACCAACCGCCCGGGGCATATCCGGGCCAGCAGCAGGGCTACCCGCCCCAGCAAACGGGCTATCCGCCGCAGCAAACGGGCTATCCGCCGCAGCAGCCGGGCTATCCGCCGCAGCAGCCGGGCTATCCGCCGCAACAGCCGGGATATCCCGCTCAGCAGGCCGGTGGTTACCAACCGCCCCCGGGCGGCTACCAGCCGTCAGCGGCCTACGAGCCGCAGATGGGTGGACAACCCACAGGTCAGTACGCCCCACCGCCGCCGGTCTACCCGAACCAACCGGGGCAACCGCCGCAACAGTATGTGGGTCAGCCCATGGGCCAACCGCCGATGACACAGAGCGATGAGCGGCTGTGGGCGACCCTCAGCCACATCAGCATCCCGTTCATCGGGGTGATCGGACCGCTGATCGTCTACCTCGTGTTCAAGGACCGCAGCGCGTTCGTGAAGGACCAGGGCACGGAGTCGCTCAACTTTTCGATCCTCTACACGATCGCGCAGGTCGTGGGGTGGATCCTGGCGAGCGTCACCTTCGGGATCTTGTTCTTTCTCCCGATCCTGGTCGGGGTGGGCGCTCTGGTGCTGTGCATCATGGCCGCCATAGCGGCCAACAAGGGTGAGGCCTACCGGTATCCGCTCAACTGGCGTCTGATCAAGTAATCCGCGACACAATCCGGGCCCGACGTTGATCGACCACGGCAAACTGGGGACGTGCCTATGCAGCGCCCGCTGACCTGGGAGCCGGACTTCCTGCCGGGGTTCGAGTCGGTCGACCTGCCTCTGCCCGATGCCGCGCGAGCGCCCGGTGAGCCGATCGACGTGGAAATGGTCGGCACCTTGCTCCGGCGGGTGCCGACCAGTTCGTCGCGGGCGGTGTTGTACCTGCACGGGTGGAACGACTACTTCTTCCAGACCCACGTCGCCGATTTCGTCGCTGACCTGGGCTTCGACTTCTATGCCCTCGATCTGCGCCGCTACGGGCGGAGCCTGCGCAACGGTCAGCTCCGCGGCTTCATCACCGATCTCGACGAGTATTCGGCCGAGATCGACGCTGCGACCGACATGATCGGTGCCGATCACTCCAGTCTGGTGCTGATGGGTCATTCCACGGGTGGCTTGATCGCCGCCCTGTGGGCCTCCACCCACCCGGAGCGCATCGTCGGCTTGGTCCTCAACTCGCCGTGGCTGGATCTGCAGGGTTCCGCCATGATCCGCGCGCTCGGTACGCCGGTGGTCGACGCACTCGGTCGGCAGGCGCCGACCTCGGTCATCCCGCTGCCTGATCTCGGCTTCTACGCGAGGACGCTCCACGCCAGTCTCGAGGGGGAGTGGACGTACGACCTCGAGCTCAAGTCCAGCCCCGGCCCGCCGGTCCGCACGGGTTGGCTGCGGGCGATCAGGCAAGGCCATCAGCGGGTGGCGGCCGGGCTGAAACTGCCGATGCCGGTGCTGGTGATGGCCTCCAGCGCGACCGAGTTTGCCCGCAAGTGGCACGAAGGTC
Source organism: Propionibacteriales bacterium (assembly GCA_038257965.1). GTDB lineage: Bacteria > Actinomycetota > Actinomycetes > Propionibacteriales > Propionibacteriaceae > Microlunatus. The sequence continues at coordinate 5,970 of JBBSQJ010000174.1, read as the reverse complement.
TGCGCTCGGCGGATACCGTGCTGGACGTCGATCAGATCGTCTCCCGCGGTGCTCGCCTGGGCCGACACGTCACCATCGTGCGGATCGAAGGCGGCCTGCACGACCTGTTCTTGTCGCCGCCCCCGGTCCGTCAGGTCGCGATGTACGAGTTGGAGCGCTGGCTCCAGGCGTACGCCTTCGATGAGCCGGCGGTTCTGGCCGCGAGCCTGCGCCGACCGAGCTGAGTCGGGTGCGGTCGGGGCAGGGTATTCGCGAATCTGGCTCCCCTGGTTAGATGAAGTCGTGACTGAGATGCCCCACGTGGTGATAGTCGGTGCCGGGTTCGGTGGGTTGTCGGCTGCCGCGGAGCTGGCCAAGGAGGGTTTCCGGGTGACGCTGGTCGACCGGCACCCTTACAACACTTTCCAGCCGCTGCTCTATCAGGTGGCGACCGGTGGCCTGAACGCCGGCGACATCACCTATTCGCTGCGCTTCTTCAGCGCGCGGCACAAGATCAGGTTCCGGTGTGCGAATGTGGTGGACGTTGATCACGACGCCCGCGAGATCGAATGCGAGGACGGCGTCAAGATCCCCTACGACTACTTGATCATCTCCATCGGCGTCACGACCAACCACTTCGGCATCCCCGGTGCGGCCGAGAACTCGATGTCGATGTACACCCGGTCGGACGCGCTCAGCGTGCGTGACACGATCTTCGGCGCCATCGAGACGATCGCCAGCTCCTCGGATCTGCTCACCGGCAGCTTCACCGCGGTGATCGTCGGCGGCGGCGCGACCGGAGTGGAGATGGCAGGCCAGTTGGCCGAGCTGCGCAACAATGCGATCCCGATGGTCTACCCGGAGCTGAATCCGGCCCGAGTCCATGTGGTGCTGGTCGAGATGGGTCCGAACCTGCTGGCGCCGTTCGCACCGTCGCTGCGGACGTACACGCTGCGAGAACTGGTCAAGCGCGGGGTCGACGTGCGGCTCAACACCGCGATCTCGCAGGTGGATCCCGATGCGGTCACCTTCAAGGACGGCAGCTCGATGGCGGTCGACCTGGTGATCTGGGCGGCCGGGATCTCGGGATTCGCGATGCTGCCCAGCTGGGGTCTGCCGATCGGACGGGCCGGACGGATCGAAGTCAACTCCGACCTGCGCACCACGAACGACGACCGCGTGTTCGCGATCGGCGACGCGTGCCTGATCGTCGACAACCCGCTGCCTCAGGTCGCGCAGCCCGCGCTGCAGGAAGGCAAGCATGCAGCGCGCCAGATCGTTCGGTTGACCCGCGGCCTGCCGACGGAGACGTTCTCCTACAAGGACAAGGGATCGATGGCGACCATCGGCCGCGCAGATGCGGTGCTGCAGATGCCCGGCGGGGTGAAGGTCAACGGCTTTGTGGCGTGGATCGGCTGGATCGCGCTGCACATCTTGTTCCTCCTGGGTAACCGCAACCGGATCCAGACCTTGATCAACCTGGGCACCCGCTATTTCGGGCTCGGGCGCTCCGGGGTGATCGTCGGCGACGTGATGGAGCCACCCAAGCTGCGAGGCGTCCGGAGCCACTAGGGCATTCGGCTCGTGCCCCACGCCAATGTGGCCTGACCCGCTCGAAGCGCAGCAGCCGGCCGAGGATTCGGACTGGTGGCGGACCGCCGTCATCTACCAGATCTACCCGCGCTCGTTCGCCGACGGCAACTCCGACGGTGTCGGTGACCTGATCGGCATCTCCGATCGGCTGGACGCATTGGCGTCACTCGGCGTCGACGCGCTCTGGCTGTGCCCGTTCTACCGCTCGCCCCAGGCCGATGCGGGCTACGACGTCTCGGACTACTGCGACGTCGATCCCCTCTTCGGGACCCTGGACGACTTCCGGGTGCTGCTGAGCAGGGCGCATGAACTCGGCCTGCGGGTGATCGTCGATCTCGTAGCGAACCACAGCTCGAGCGCCCACCCCTGGTTCGAGGCTGCCTTGGCCGCGCGCCCGGGCTCACGGGAACGCAGTCGCTACGTGTTCCGAGACGAGCCGACCGATTGGCGCTCGGTCTTCGGTGGATCGTCGTGGACTCAGGTGCCGGACGGCCAGTGGTACCTGCACACCTACGACCTGTCGCAGCCCGACTGGAACTGGTCAAGCCCCGATGTCGTCGACTTCTTCGATCGGGTGCTGATGTTTTGGCTGGATCTCGGTATCGATGGCTTCCGGGTCGACGTGGCCCACGGCCTGGTCAAGGACCGGTCGTTTCCCGCGTTCCCCGACAACCCGCTGTCGGTACACGCCAAGTCGGCGGCGCCGTACTGGGATCAAGAGGGCGTGCACGAGATCTACCGCCGCTGGCGAGCGCTGCTCGACCGTTACACGGAGTTGGACCCGAGCCGGCCACGAGTGCTGTGCGCGGAAGCCAATGTGTCGATCCGCCGGGCGGTCCGCTACGTCCGTGCCGACGAGATGCATCAAGCCTTCAACTTTCCCTACCTGAACACGCCGTGGAGCGCGCCCGCCCTACGCAGCGTCATCGACCACACGCTCGCGGCGTACGCGACGGTCGGCGCACCGGCAACCTGGGTGCTGTCCACTCACGACGTGGTACGACACGCCTCACGGCTCGGCTATCCCGATGGACGCCCTCCCCGCACGGGCGGGATCGGCGCCACCGATCCGCAGCCCGACGAGGCGCTGGGCCTGCGCCGGGCGCGGGCCGCGACGCTGCTGATGCTCGCGCTGCCAGGTTCGGCCTACCTCTACCAGGGTGAGGAGCTGGGACTTCCCGAGCACACCCAGATGCCGGACGGGTTCCGGCAGGATCCGAACTGGGTACGCAAGAACTACACCGAATCCGACCTGTCTGCCGGCCCCGGCCGCGACGGCGCACGCGTGCCTTTGCCATGGGTGTCGACGGCAATGGCCTACGGTTTCGGCGGCTTCGAGACCACCTGGCTGCCCCAGCCGGAGAGTTACGCGCCGTACAGTCGCGATCTGCAGGAGGGCGTGTCGGCCTCGACGCTGGAGATGTACAAGTCGGCTCTGCGGTTGCGGCGCAGGTTCGAGCTCGGCCGCGGCGCGCTGGAGTGGCTCAGCCCACCCGATGCCCGTCGGCTGGAGTTCCGGCGCGGTGAGGTCACGGTGACCTGTGTCATCGGCGAGGAGGAAGTGGCCCTGGCCGATGGCGTTGACGTGCTGGTCACCAGTCAGCTCCCGTTCACCGGTGTGATAGGGCCGGACACTTGTGTCTGGTGGCGCGGGAGCCGCTGAGCTCTGCCGGTCGATGCTGTTAGGGACTCCCTGTCCGGCCCGAAGACGGAAAAGCGCAGATCAAGCTGGCGAACCACAGCCGCGCCGCGTCGGCGTGGGTCGTGGGCTACCTCAGGCGTGGGCGCGGGCGGCGTGCTCGGCCTGGAAACCGTACGACGCGCCGTGGCTGACGGCGTGGACCAGGAGTGGCTGGAGTTGGTGCAGGCCGATCAGTTCACGCCAGCCGGGGGCGAGACCGGCTGCCTCAGCGTAGGACGCCATGATCGTGGCCAGGTGCGGAGCTCCGAACAGCGCGAGCATGGCCAGGTCGGCCAGGCCGTGGCCGCCGTGAGCGGCGGGATCGATCAGCGTCACGCCGGCCGTTGTGAACATGACATTGCCCGACCACAGGTCTCCGTGGATCCGAGCCGGCGGCCGGGAGTCGTCGAAGTCACCGCTGAGCAGACGATCGCAAACCTGCTCGACCACGCCCAGTCCGCCGCTGCTCAGGGTGCCCAGCTCCCGAGCACGGCGGGCGTACGGCCACAGGCGTTGCTCGGCGTAGAAGACGCCCCACGTCTCAGTCGGCCGGAAGGTCAGCGGCTGCCGGCCGATAAAGCCGTCGCCGGTCCAATAGTCGGGCGGTTGGCCGAACGCGGCGGCGCCCGCGGCATGGGTCGCCGACAATGCCCGACCGAACTCCTCAGCGGCCACAGGGGTGGCCTTCGCGGCCGTCAGCCGGTCCAAGACGATGTAGTCGGCACCGATCTCTCGCACTCCGACCACCCGAGCAGCACCCTCGCCAGCGGCGCGCAGCCAGGCGAGCCCGGCCGCCTCGACGTCGAAAAAACCGGGCGGCGCTCCCGGACGACGTTTGGTGAAGGCGCGCCCGTCCGTGGACCCGCTGCACGTCGCGGGCTCAGCCGCGGTCACCGCTGCAGTTCGCCGCGGACGATCGAGTTGCCGGAATGGGCCACGTCGGTGTCGTCGACCGGCTCATCCGACACGTCGACGATCGGAAACTTCGACAGGTCCGTTCCGGGCGGGATAGGCAGGCTGCCCCGACCGTCGGCGTTCAGGAAGCCCACCGACTGCATGGCCGTGATGCTCGAATTGATGAGCCAGACCTGCTGGTCTCCGCCGGCCGGTTGCGGGGTGTGCAGGTCGACGACCAAGGTCCGGTTGCCGGCGGCATCCTCGGCGACGGTGGCCGTCCCATTGGCGCCCGGCCATGCGGGCAGCGCGTCCAGAGTGGCGTGACCGATGACTGTCTCGCTCGGTTGCCGGACGCGATCGATCGCCAACCCGATGCCGATCCCGGCGACCAGAGCCAGGGCGGCGGCCAGCACCAGGGACAGCGCGCGACGCCCCTGCCTGCGCGACCGCTGGGTGCGCTCGTCCGGGATCGCGGGAGCTGGTTCGCTCGATGCGGTCGCCTCCGAGCTGGGCGCCGTCTCGGCGACCGTCGCCTCCGAGCCCGGCGCCGTCTCGGCGACCGCCGGGGGTGTGACTGGGTCGGACTCGGGAACGCTGGGCCAGGACCGGGTGACCGGGATGAAGCCCAGCTCGGCCTGGATCGCCGCCCAGACTGCCTCGCTCGGTACGTCCAGGCTCTTCCCGTCGGGAGCGGACCGCCCTTGCTCGATCAGCTGGGCGAGCGATTCCAGCTCGGCTCGACACTGTTCACACTCCGCCAGGTGTGCGCTGTCAGTGGGGTCATCTGGATGTTCGCCCAGGGCAAGCAGGGCCAGCAGCTCAGGATTCGTATGCATCGGTCAGACCTCCTAACCGCGCTCGGAGCTTGATCAGACTTCGACGGATATGACTCTTCACCGTTCCGGGCGGGAGTTGCAGCCGTTGGGCGATCTGAGCATGGGTCAGATCCTCGTAGAAGGCGAGCCGAAGAACCTGCTGGGGGACCGCGTCGAGTCGGCCGATCTCGTCCGCGATCAACAGCCGCTGAGCGACGTCGATCCCGTCGGCGACCATCACGTCGGTGTTCATGGCCACCTGTCCCGCGATCCGTGCCTGACGAGCTCTGCCCTTGTGCGCGTCGACGATCTTGTTGCGCGCTATCCCCAGCAGCCAGGTGGCCAGAGCGGCTCGTTCGGGGCGGTAGCCGGCGCGACCAGACCAGGCCGCGACGAAGACCTTCTGCGTGACATCCTCGGCCTCGGTCACCTGGCCGAGCGAGCGTAGCGCCACCGAGTAGACCAGCGGCGACCAGCGGCGATAGATCGCCTCGAGAGCGGTCTCGTCACCGCCCACGAAACGCACGGCGAGATCGTCGGTCTCGCCGTTGGCTGGAGCGCTCACGAGATGCTTCATACCCTGTCTTGTCGTGCAGAACCCTGTCTTGCCAAGCAGAACCCGGTCTTGCCGTGCAGAATCCTGTCTCGCCGTTGCAGTAGATGGTTGCGTCGTGTAGCCACTCTAGGCGTCCGAGCGCGGGACCGCGAACACCGGAGGGTGCGCGAGAGCGAGCGCGGTGGCCAGGGCCGGGGTCGAACCGGCGACCTTTCACTTTTCAGGCGAACGCTGCTACCAGCTGAGCTACCTGGCCGTGCTCGGGTACGAGCGTGACCCGGGTCATCGACGTCTCGCGAAAGACCTGATCACCCAGCGACCCCGACGGGACTCGAACCCGCGACCTCCGCCGTGACAGGGCGGCGCGCTAACCAACTGCGCTACGGGGCCCAGAGGCTTGCCTCGGACTTCCTTGGTGCCCGCGAAACTATAGCCCAAGACAACCCCCG
>JBBSQJ010000173.1:0-8241 GCA_038257965.1 Propionibacteriales bacterium | reverse complement strand
GAAACAGATCACCCTGCGTCGGCGTCATCCCCAGCGTCATCAACACACCCCTCAGACGGACTCCGACCATCCTCCAAGGCCCAACCCGGAACCCCGGTCAACGCCACGCGAAAAACACCAGCCACCTAGAGCGGCTCCAACGAGCCCAGGATGAACGGGATGAACTCCGCCATGGTCGGGTGGATGGGCAGCGCATCGCGGATCTGCGGGTAACGCACCCCGGCCTGCATGGCGAAGCTGAGGACCTGGATCAGGTCGTCGCCGTGCAGCCCGAGGATGGTGGCGCCGAGAATCTCCTCGGAGTCGGCGTCCACCAGGATCCGCATCACGCCGTCGGTCTCGCCGTCCAGGATGGCTCGGCTCACACTCGACATCGCAACCTCGGCCTTGAGCACGCGCCGCCCGGACTCGCGCGCCTCGGCGAGGGTCATTCCCACTCGCCCGAGCGGCGGGTCGGTGAACATCGCATACGTGGTCACCCGCCCAGCCAGGCTTCGCGATGGTTCGAGAAGGATCTGACTGTCCTGGTAGGCGGTGTGGGTGAACGCGCCGTGCCCGTTCACGTCACCGAGGGCCCATACGCCCGGAACGGAGGTGGCGAACCGGTCGTCGATGGCGATGAACCCCCTCCCGTCCACCTCGAGACCGTGGGCATCACCGAGCAGGTCGATGTTCGACGTGCGCCCCGTCGCGATCAGCAGGTGGCTCCCCACGACGGTCTCCGAGCCCGCGGTCACCGCGATCCCCTCCGGATGGGGTGCGACCCCGTCGGTCCGTCCCGGCACGATCCGCACGCCTTCCGCGCTCAAGAGGTCGGAGACCAGGTCTGAGATGTCCTCGTCTTCGCGAGCGGCCGGGCGCTGACCGGCGAACATCGTCACCCTCGAGCCGAAGCGCCGGAAGATCTGGGCGAACTCGCAGCCGATGTAGCCGCCGCCCACGATCACCAGGTGTTCGGGCAGCTCGGACAGGTTGAGCAGTTCGACCTCGGTCATGAAGTTCACGTCGCTCAGACCGTCCATCGCCGGCACCGATGCCCGAGCGCCGAGATCGAGATAGATCTCCGGAGCGCTCAGTGTCACCCCGTCGAGGTGGACCAGGTGTAGGCCCCCCTGCTTCGTCTCGAGGCGGGCGACGCCGGAGAACTGCTCCAGTCCTTCGACACCGTCGAGCCAGTCCTGCAACGACCGCCGCATGTTGTCGATCATCGTGTGCACCCGGTGAATGGCTTCGCCGAACTCGATGTGCACGCCTTCGACATGGACCCCGTATTCCGCGGAGCGCTGCACGTGCCGGGCAACCACCGCGCTGGCGCGGAGGGCCTTGGTCGGCTTGCACCCGTGATTGAGACAGGTGCCGCCGACCCGGTCCAGCTCGATCAGGGCCGTCCGTCTGCCCTCCCCGGCACGGGCGGCGGCGACTCCGGGACCGGCCTGCCCGGCGCCGATGACGATTGCGTCGAACTGTTCCATCTCATCACCTTCGCACGCGGGAGTCGATCTTCAGGTCAAGGTACGCCCGTCGCGGGTGCAGTCGTTTCGGACCTCGGACCGGGGACACCCGGACCGGGTCTGTCGTGACCGGCCGGTGACGTCCGCCACACATTGCGGGCGTAGCTCGCCTGGCGGCGCCTTCAGGCGTGACCTCTACGAGATCTCGATTTGTCAGGACCGAGGCCTGTCTGTTTCACTCCTACCCAAGCGTAACGTTTTCATATCTATTTGTCGGGGAGTGGTGTAATGTCGGGGCCGTTACCGAGACGGGCGATCCCACGTCCCTGCCGTCAGCGCGCGGCACGTGTCGCAGCACCGGGAGCCATCGTCGCCGGCCTCGTCGCCACCGGTCTGGCCCTCGCTGCGGTCCCGAGCCCGACCTCGGCCACCAGCGCCTCGGTGGTGGTGCCGGTCTCCAGCGGGACCGCTGCGCCGAGCCAGGCTGCCGCTCCTTCCCCGCTCCGGGCCGACGCCCTCGACCTCACCACAGCCAAGCGTGATGATCGCGCGAATCGCAGCGCCGGCCGGCGTCCCGTCGCGGCCAGGAAGGTCGAAGCACAGGTCGAGCAGTTCCACGCGCTGGAAGTCACCGGCACGCGCTACGCGACGGTGGCGCTGAACGTACGGACGAAGGCCGACGAGCATGCCGAGCTGGTCAGCGTTCTGAAAGCCGGTGTCAAGGTGAAGATCACCGATACCACCAGTGGCCGGTGGCGCCTGATCGTTCGCGACGGCAATGGCCAGTGGGTCAAGAAGCAGTATCTCGCCAAGAAGAGGCCCGACCTGTCCGCCGGCGGTGGGTCGATCTCGAACGCACCGTGCAAGGGTGGGTCCGGCATGGAGAGCGGGTTGACTCCCGATGCGGTCAAGGTGCATCGGGCCTTGTGCGTACGCTTCCCGCAGGTCTCCTCCTTCGGCGGCGTGCGTCAGGGCGACTTCGGCGAGCACGGCTCGGGCCGCGCGGTCGATGCGATGATCTCCGACTCCGGCGTGGGCCGGCGGATGGCGACCTGGTTGCGCGCGAACGCCAAAAGGCTCGGCGTGAGCGAAGTCATCTACTCCCAGCGGATCTGGACCGTGCAGCGCAGCGGGGACGGTTGGCGCGGGATGTCCGATCGAGGTTCGGCCACTGCCAACCACTACGATCACGTCCACATCACGGTCTACGGGAACTCGGCCGGCTGATCCAGCCGGTCGCCGCTCGGCCGATGCGAGTTCCGTCGGTTCGCGAAGCCCGAGCTCGTCGAGCCGGACGCCCTGTCTTTCGGCGCCGGAGGGTCCCACTGCACAAGTGGTCTTGACCCGAGACGCGCCGGTGCGGCTTGTGTGTGCCCTGTGCCCGACTTAGGGTTTCTCCATGGTGGATGCGGTGCAGCTGGCGCTGGGCATCTTCGCGCTGTCCTGTGTCGTGCTTGCACCGCTCGCGATCCTGACCTTCTTCGATCTCGTAGCCGGTCGTTGGGACGAGGGCATTCGCGACTGGCGTGTCAACCGGCGACTGGCTGCGGAGCATCGCCGGGACCTGCGTGCCCTGCGCAACCAGCACGGTGTCCCGATCGAGCAACTCGCGGCAGATCTGCGTCGACTCCGAACCGCGATCGCCACCGATGAGCATCGATCGGCGGCGCACCAGATGGGCAACCGGCTGGCCTACGACCGCGTGCTCGCCCAGGCGTGCACCATGCTCGGGATGGAGCACGAGCTGGATCAGGAGACGGCCGGTCTCGAGCGAGACATCGAGCGGCTGCGGATCGAGGCCGACCTCGAGCGGGTCGGCGTGGTGATCTCCACGCGTCGCTACGGCCAGGCGGCCTGAGTCTCGTCGGCTCTACCTCACAACCCTGGAATACCGGACGGACACTCGCCGTTACCTATGATGTATTCGAAATCGAAGCGTTCGATATCGAAATAGATGTGAGGAGCACCACAATGTCTCGCCTGGCGGATTCCTTCCGCAACCGTCGCCGCACCGCTCGCAATCGCCGCGTGATCGATCGAGCGATCATCAACGCCGCGACACCGGCCCTGCGTGATGAGCTCGTCCTCGTCGCGCAGCGTCATTCAGCAGCCTCTCGCTGACGGCCGAAATCCCAACGCCACAGCTGGCGCGAATCATCAGTCAACCCCAAGGCCGCCGAGCCACGAGCCGGCGGCCTTCACCATGTCCGGTAGCAGCCAGGTGATGGCGAGGACGACGCCGACGAGGTTGGCCGCCAGAAACCCCGCCAGCCAGCCGGTGGCCGGCACCCGGGTGAGCCGAGCCAACTGATCGGCGTCGGAGTTGCGCGCCCGGCCGCGACGGCGTTGCCGGGCCAGTTCGATCACGGGTTTGGGGGCGGCGAGCAGCAACAGCCAGGTGAGGACGTAGGCGAGGACCGCCTGGCCGCCGGCAGGCAGGTACCAGCTGACCACGCCGAGAGCGATCCCGGCTCCCACCACGACCGCGAAACCGTACAGGTTGCGGATCTGCAGCAGGAGTAGCCCGAGCAGGAGGATCAGCGACCACAGCACCCCGAGGGCGTACCCGGACAGCAACAAGACGGCCGCGCCGAGCCCGACCGCGGCGGGACCGACGTAGCCGGCGGCCAACGTTGCCACCATGCCGGGTCCGCGCGCGCGTCCGCTGGATATGGTCAAGCCGGACGTGTCGGCGTGCACTCGGATGCCGTGGAGTCGGCGGCCGGTGAGCAACGCGGCGACTCCGTGCGCTCCCTCGTGGGTGATCGTGACGATGATCCGCACGGCACGCCAGGTGGCCGGGACGGCCACCAGCGCCAGCGCGACCAAGGCGCAAGCGAGAATGACCACAGTGCTCGGAGCTGGCTGACGCGAGGTCGCGCGATCCCAGATCTCCCCGAGAAGCTCCATGCTCCTAGCATCGGTGACAGGCGCAAATCAGTACGCAAAACGTCGGCGGAAAGGGAGGGACTTCGGATCAGCCGAGGAGGACGACGTCCTTGCGACTGCTCTGGGCTGTCCGCACGATCAGGACGGCCGCCACCGCCAGCACGCCGACCAGGGCGACGATGCGCACGGCCGGGTTGAACGTCCCGACCGCGATCGCGATCAACGCCCAGCCGGCCGTGAAGGCGAAACCGGCCAGTGCGTCCAGCCGGAGGACGACGAGCAGGCAGGCGGTTACCGCCAGCACGACGAGCAGCAGCGAGACCCCGATCGGCACCGCCCCGACCTCGCCCAGTCCGAACGAGCGAAGGGTGAGGCCGAGGCCTGCCGCGGCGGCGCAGATCGCCCAGCCGAGGTAGATGCCGACGGGGACCCGAAGGCACCACCGCTCGGCCGTCGAGCCGGCCGGCCCCAGCGCGGTGAGCCGCACCAGTGCCGTCGCCAAGAAGGCGACCAGCGCGAAGATCACGAGTTGGGATAGCCAGATCAGGCGCGCCCCGAAGATCGGCACCCAGATCGTGCTGGACGCGAACGCCAGCGCCAGCCACCATCCCGTGCGTCGATTGGCCACCCGACGCCGGAGCAGAGCCGATCAGCTGATAGATCGCCAGCACGAGACTGGTCAGGTAGATCAGCCCCCAGATGCTGAAGGCGTAGCCGGCCGGTGTCGCGGCAGTGTTGTTGGCGTCGGAGATCAGACCCGTGTCGGCACGCGAGCCCAGCAACAGCGGGGTGAGTGGTGCCGCTGCGACCTGGGTCACCGCGCCCACCAGGACGGCCACTGCTCGGACCCGGTCGGCGGTCGTCGGGGAGTCAGTCATACCGGCGGTTCTCGGTCGACGCCGCGGCTGGATGCAGCCGTTCCCGATACCGATCGGTTCTCATGGACCCTGTCTCCTGTGCAACTGGTCTCCTCTGCAACTGGGGCTCGGCCCCGGGTCGACACCGTACCGAGCGGTCCGAGCGAGGAGACCCGGACTCGCCGAGCGTGCGAAAACAGGTGCTCAGAGCGCCCCGTTGGTCCACAACAGCCCGGTCGCACCGGCCAGCTTCGAGGCGAACGCGACGGCCTGCGCATCCGTCAGGCTGCTGACGAAGTCGACCACCCCGCGGCCCCGGCCCATCCGGAAAGCCTGGGCCTCCGAGACCTTGCCGTCCAGCCACTCCGGGTGGCTCTCGCCGATCCGTCGATAGCCGTAGGTGGCCGCATTGACGAGGTCGATCAGGCGCCGCGGGGCTCGGGCTGCGTCGTGTCGATCGGAGAGCCACTCGTCGAGCCCGACCACCAGTTGCTCGATGGTCTGCTCCTGGCCACGCTGGAACATGGCGAGGTCGGGCCGTTCGAGGATGAAGTAGGAGTTGACGAACTTCAGCACCTGCACCTCGTGCCAGGCGCGCGAGTCCATCACCGCGTACGCGGAACGCATCGGCGGATCTCGGGTGATCTGTACCGAGCCGATCAGGTGGTCGATCCAGCGGGACACGAAACCGGAGATCGCCCGGTCGGCGGTCATCGAGCCGTCGTACGGGCTGGCCAGCACGCCCTCCACGAACTCCTCCCCGACCGTGGTGACCGCGGTGGCGTACACATCCTCGTCGAACATCCAGTCGTCGCGGCTGAGCAGCCGGCGGCGGAGCCGCTCCAGCCCGGCCCCGGGTTGACGGTCGGCCCGGGCCAGGTCGCGGGGATCCATCAGCGAGTAGTGGGCGCGTTCGACCAGCCAGGACCGGAACTCGCTGGAGACCGGGGAGAACTGCAGGACTCCGGAGCGATGGAAGTCCTCGACGTCGTGCAGCGAGTAGGCGATGTCGTCCGCGAGGTCCATCACCGCGCACTCCAGGGTCTGTCGGCCCGGGGGGAGGCGGGGAAAGGCGGCCAGCACCTCGAGCATCTCGGGTACGTCCACCAGGTAGGCCGAGAACTTCGCGGCGCCCGTCCCCTCGCGCCCGTGGCCGGCGCCTCGCGGCGGAAGCGTCCAGTCCGTCGGGTGTGGGTCGGGGACGTGCAGGCGTGCCCACGGATACTTCAGGACGGCCGCCCGCACGGCCGCGGTCAGATTCAGACCCTCGTCGCTCGGCCCGTGGACCTCGAGCTCGGTGAGAATGCGGAAGGTCTGCGCGTTGCCTTCGAACCCGTCGGAGAGCCCGAAGCGGGTCCTGGCCAAGCGATCCAGCGCCCGCTCGCCGAGGTGCCCGAACGGTGGGTGACCGAGGTCGTGTGCCCCGGCTGCCGCCTGCACCACGACGTGGTCCAGGCCACCGAGGTCACGGAGCAGCTCGCGATCCTCGCTGCGCAACAGCCGTACTGCGATGGCCCTGGCCACCGCGGTCACCTTGATGGTGTGGGTGAGTCGGTTGTGGACCACGCCCGACGTCGCGCCGGCGGTGACGACCTGGGTCACCTCGGCGAGTCGCGAGTAGGACTGGGCGAACCGGATCCGTTCGAGATCGGAACGGAACTCGGAGTCGCCGACGGCATAGGGCCGTTCTGCACTCGGCAGCGCTCTCGCCAGCCGTGGATCCATACCGGCAAAGCTATCCAGGCGCGCTCACGGCGCCTAGCCCGGTGACGTGCCCGACGCAGGTGGTGCCCGGGCCGGCCGGTCTGCTGCACACCGGAATCGTCGAGCCTCGCGGCATCGGCTCGGATCGGCCTCAGTAGGCTGCCCAACGGACCGATCGACCCCCTGGCGATGGAGTGAGTGCACATGAGCGACCCGGTGGACCCGACGACGACCTCGGCCTGGGCCGAGCTGAACGAGCTCAAGGCAGCCCTGGAGCCGGACCTGCATGGTTGGTTCGCCGACGATCCCGCCCGCGTCGAGAAGCTCAGTTTCAGCGCCGGCGATCTGTATGTCGACTTGTCCAAGAACCTGGTGAACGACGGCGTAATGGCCGCGCTGGTCCGCTTGGCCGAACAAGTCAACCTTCCCGAGCGTCGGGAGGCGATGTTTTCCGGCCAGCACATCAACGTCACCGAGAACCGTGCGGTGCTGCACACCGCGCTGCGCAAACCCCGCGGGACCACCCTCGAGGTGGACGGTGTGGAGGTGGTCAGCGAGGTGCACGACGTGCTGACCAGGGTCTACGCGTTCGCGGACAAGGTGCGCAGCGGCGAGTGGACCGGCGTGACCGGGGCAGCGATCGAGACCGTCGTCAACATCGGCATCGGCGGTTCCGACCTCGGACCGGTGATGGTCTACGAGGCGCTCAAGCCGTACGTCAAGCCCGGGCTGGAAGTCCGGTTCGTCTCCAACATCGACCCGACCGATGTCGCGGAGAAGACCAAGGACCTCAATCCGGCGACGACCCTGTTCATCGTCGCCTCCAAGACCTTCACCACGCTGGAGACGCTGACCAACGCCCGGCTGGCCCGGGACTGGCTGCTCAGCGGTCTGCTGTCCGCCGGCGCCATCCTCGAGGGTGATGAAGCGGGTCGTGGAGCCGTGGCCAAGCACTTCGTCGCGGTCTCGACGGCACTGGACAAGGTCGCCGCGTTCGGCATCGACCCGGAGAACGCGTTCGGCTTCTGGGACTGGGTGGGCGGCCGCTACTCGGTCGATTCCGCGATCGGCACCGGTGTTGCGGTGGCCATCGGGCCGGACAACTTCGCCGACTTCCTGGCAGGTTTCCATGCCATCGACGAGCACTTCGCCGACACCCCGCTGGCCGAGAACGTGCCGGCACTGATGGGCCTGCTCAATGTCTGGTACGTCAACTTCTTCGACGCCCGGACCCACGCGGTGCTGCCGTACGCGCAGCTCTTGCACCGCTTCGCGGCCTACCTGCAGCAGCTCACCATGGAGTCCAACGGCAAGAGCGTGCGCTGGGACGGCTCGCCGGT
>JBBSQJ010000172.1:0-8438 GCA_038257965.1 Propionibacteriales bacterium | reverse complement strand
GGCGGGGCGGGCCGGGCCGTCGCGGCGGCTCGCGTCGGGGCTCGCGTTGCGGCGCGGCGGCCGCCCGGGGGCCACCGCGCCGCCGCTCCAGGTCGGATGCCTGGTCGGGTTGAAGTTGCTGGTCCAGCCCGTCGCCGCTTACCTCATCGGCGCGTACCTGGTCGGACTCGAGGGTCACGACCTGCTGGCGGTGACGGTGATCGCCGCGCTGCCGACCGCCCAGAACGTGTTCACGTTCGCGATGCGCTACGACCGCGGCGTGCTGCTGGCCCGCGACGTGATCTTCGTGGCCACCCTGCTCAGCGTGCCGGTGATCATCGGCATCACCTGGCTGTTGGCCTGACCGCGCGGAGGAGCGTCGATCCCATCGGGCACCGGCATCGACCTCGAAGACGAGTCGGGACGACGGCGTGTCCGGTAACTGGGTTCGGACGGTGAATGGGGTTGGACGGGGTCGCGCGGCCGCATCCGATCCGGATGGTGGCGACGACGAGGGTTCCTCGGATCAGCGCAGGTGCCGATAGCGCCGTCGGACGTCGGGCGGGAGCCGTTCGACGGCGTAGCGGAGCGTGGTCCGGGGCAGCTCGGGCGCGTACACATCGAGGAAGCGCAGCAGTTCGTCCTGGTCGACGCGGTGCCCGGCCTCGCGCAGCATCCAGCCGATCGCCTTGTGCACCAGGTCCTCCTGATCCGCACGCAACGCCACGGCCAGCCGGTAGGTGTCTGCGGTCTGTCCGGCTCGGATCAGGCGATGCGTCGCCACCACGGCGATCCGGCGTTCCCAGACGACCGGGGAACGAGCCAGCCGGTAGAGCGGGGTGCGGTCTCGGGCGAGCAACCAGCCGCCGACGACAGGCGCCGCGCTCACGTCGACGAGGTCCCAGTTGTCGATCCACCGAGTCGATGCCAGGTAGGTCTCATAGATCAACTGGCGCTCGGGGTCGGGTCCGCGGGTAGCCCGTTCCGCCATCACGACCAGGGCTGCCAGCCGCTCCTCGTGCACGGAACTGCGCAGCAGGTCCAGCCAGTCCGCAGGGACGAACGCGACTTCGCGCTGGTCGGCCACCAGCGAGCGGATGGTGCTCAGCTTCACGCCGATGAAGTGATCGCCTTCCCCATATCCACCCGGTCGCACCTGGAAGTAGCGCTCCAAGACGGCGGCGGTCTCGGGATCGGCCACGGCGACCAGCGCGTCCCGTACGACCTGCATCCGTTCAGCCTGTCATCTGCTGGGTGGATGCGGGAAGGTTGCCGCTCCTGCCGACTTCCCTGGTGGACGACCGCAGTCTCCGGAGGTCCGAGGATGACGATCTGGTACGCCTACTTGTCCCGTTGGACGCGCTCGGGCCAGCCCTGAAGTGAGGCGGCCGCCGACGAGCAGCGCGATCTCCAGCTGCCAGGCCGGGTGTTCACGCTTGGCTGGGATCGCCCCGATCGATGGTCAGACCTATCTGGCGTGTTCAGGGTCCCCAGAGGGCGGCTGCGTGCTCGCCGATCATCATCGCCTCCATGGCTGAGGTCGACCTCAAGGCAATGGGCGCGACGGACAGGTCAGCGATCCGTAGACCGTCAACGCCGCGCACCTCGAGATGCTCGTCGACAACGGCCTCGGGCCCGGCACCCATGACGGCGCCACCGGCGGTGGCCAGCCGGCTGAACGTGTTGGCCAACAGGAAGTCGTCGAGCACATTGTCGTCGGCGATCGTGGACCGATCGAGCAAGACCTTCTCGGCGATCGCCGTGTAGGAGGCCGTATGCACGATGTCCCATGCGTGTCTGAGACCTGACCGCATCCTGGAGAGATCCTCACGCCGGACGTCGCCGTCGGTCTGGGTCGTCGGATATGAGCTGGCCGGCTCTGCACCGCCGCAAAAGCCGAGGTCGACCTCGGGTGGCGTGGCCGGGTCGGCGTCGGCGAGGCTGACGCGGCCACGCGATCGGCACGCGAGGTCGCCGATCATGACGGCAAGCATGCTTGGGCCGCCGCCGGGCGGCGGCCCGACGAACTGACAGCAGTAGAGCGCGTGGTTGCCCCGGTGCCCGGGCAGCAGCGACAGTCGGGCGATCGCTTCGGCGCGGTGCTCGTCCGGGCTGAGGACACCGGACCGGGGCAGGGCGGGCAGAACGACACCGGGTTGGTCGTGGAGCTGTCGCCCGACCCCGGGCAGGTCCACGATCGGCTCGACGCCGACGCTACGCAGTTCACCGGCCGGACCGATGCCTGAGCGCAGCAGCAGGGTCGGGCTGAGCGGTGCACCCGCGGCGAGCACCACCTGGTCGGCGCCGAAGAACTGGCCGTGACTGGCGACGCCGACAGCTCGTCCGTGGCGAATGACGATCTTGTCGACCGACAGGTTGGCCACGATCCGCAGATTGGCCCGCCGACGTGCGCCGTCGAGGTGGGTGCGGACGGTCGACTGCAGGTGACCGTCGACGATGTTCTTCGGGTACGGCCCGACACCTGCCGCTTCGGGCGAGTTCATGTCCGCCACGAACGCATGCCCGAGGTCGGTCAGCGCGCCAACGAAGCCCTGCGCGGCGGCCCCGAAGTCGACTGCGGCGGTGCGCGTGACCGGCAGCGGACCGGCGTCACCGTGGTACGGACTGGCGCCGAAGGCCAGATCACGCTCGAGCCTCCGGTAGCTCCTCAGGACCTCAGGCCACGACCACGCGGGCAGCCCGAGCGCGGCCCAACGCGCGAAGTCCTGCGCGGGGGCGCGGAGCACGCCGCCGTCATTGACGGATCCGCACCCGCCCACGACACGTCCGCGACGATACGCCTCGATCCGCCGATCGCAGACCCGCGCCTTCAGCATCCAGTCCCTCTCGCCGACATCGGTCGGGCGGTCCGGACCGGCCTCGAGCAGCAGGACGGCCCGGTCCGGGTTCTCGCTCAATCGGGCGGCCAAGACGCAGCCCGCAGTCCCGGCGCCCGGGGACCCGACGGCGTCCCTGGTCGAGACGCGGCGCCGGTACCAGCAGTACAACGCCGAACGTGGGTTGCGGCTGAATGCTGCCGTGCCCGAGCTAGTGCGGGTCGAGATCCAGACGGAGGTCGACAGGCAGACGTTCGCGGCGGACCACGATCGGGC
This sequence comes from Propionibacteriales bacterium, assembly GCA_038257965.1. GTDB lineage: Bacteria > Actinomycetota > Actinomycetes > Propionibacteriales > Propionibacteriaceae > Microlunatus. Next base: position 5,346 of record JBBSQJ010000172.1, on the reverse strand, counting down.
GCCTGGCCGACGAGAAGGTCCGGGCCGACAGCACCGGAGATGATCCAGCTCGCGCAGCAAGCCAACCTGGCGACCCGGCAGGCCAGGCACGAACCAACATTCAATCGCACATCACGAGCGGGCGACGACAAGCAGGTCACGGGCATTGCCGGCACGTGCGTTAACGTCGGCGGCTTCTGCGCCGCCTACCGGGGCTTCGAGCCCGGGGATGTCGCCGACAGTGTCGCGCAGCGCCTGCGCAAGATCGCGACTTTCCGGGGTGCCGGGTGCGTACTCACCGGTCACCATGATGCGAGACCACTCCCCTCAATGGTCTCTGCGGTGATGGTGGCCCGAACAATGCCATCCAGATCGGAGACCGCGTCGACGACAGGTTGCGCGCCTGCGGTCTTCACAACAATGAGCATGGGCTGTGACTCGCCCGCCGGAAGTGCCCGGAAAGGACCTCAAAGCCGACAGAACACTCGGTGGCAATCCGGAACTTGTCCACGTGCGTCTAACCCACCTGGGCACCGAACAGCCCTCTGACCATGAACGCCAACAGGGCAAGACCTGCTCCCAGCGCCACAGAAGACGCTGCACCACGTATGAGGCCACGACACGCCAGTACTTGCCCGGCTCGGAGCCACTCCCCGGCCTCGGAATGAACGGCCAGAACACACCGCGTCCACATACAGCCAGCACAGGAGGCAGCGCGAACAGCAATCCAGCGTGCGATCAAGAGGCCCACAGCGGAGGAAATGCCCCGACCGAGCGTACCCGGATCATGCCATTGCCGACGTCACGCGTTGACTCATCCAAAGTGCCCGCGTATTGCGAGCCGTTGACTCATCCCAAAATGCCCGCGCGCAATGGTGTGGGATAGAGCTGGGATTGCGGCACGCCGAGAGATCACTCAGACGCGGGCAGCGAAGTATGGCAAGGCCACCAGGGCGAGAAGCTGAAGATCTTGGATCACCTGTCCGTGGTGAACGTGTGGCACCGCGACCATTCCCGCAAGGCGCTGCGGCGAGGGGCGGGAGGGCCACCACCGCAACGTAAGCCGCGCGAGCCGGTGTGTTCACCTACGGGCCGGAGGTGATCGAGGCGCTGCGGTTCTGCTGGGCGGTGGAGGACGGCCCGACCGGGAAGCGGCTCGCCCCGGTGATGGGCCTGCTGGTGGACAGCCTGCGCCTGGCTACCTAGCGCGTCGCTTGGTGGACGGCATCGGCGGGGCGTGGGTCGACGATGTGGTGGTAGCTCAGGGGTGCGTCGAGCAGCCATTCGCCGGCGAGGATGCTCATCCAGTTGTCGAAGCTGTCGGGATCGATGCGGACGTCGGACCAGATGGCTGACTTCTTGAGGTCGTCGACGCTCTCGATGAGGACCTCGAGGGGGAGCTGTGGCCAGTAGCGGGTGAGAAGGTCGCTGCAGTCGCCGCCGTCGTGGTCGTTCATCCAGTCCATGGCGCGTTGGATGGCGCGGCTGAAGCGCCAGGGCGGCGAGTCAGGCTCTCCGATCAAGTGCGGGAGGGTGTAGTAGACGCTGTTGGGCATCGGCCCGCCAGCGTCGGCGTGCCGGTAGGCGATCGTGCCGATGCCTTGGTGTTCGAGGAGGTGGGCGTTGACGAGGTCGACGATGATCGCGTCCCCCAGGCCGCCGGTGAAGAGATCTGAGAGGGTTTGGCCGCTGAGGTCGCGGATGAATCGGATGGCGGAGAGGTCGATGCCGGCTTGGCGGATGAGCCCTGCGGTGTGCATGTAGGGGGCGGTGCCGCCAGCGCCCGGGGCCAGCACAAGCTTGCCGACGAGGTCAGAGAGTTGGAAGTCGGGCTGTGGCTCGCGGGTGAGGATCGCTTTCGGGTTGCGGGCGTTGAGTTGCGCGAAGGCGACGAACTGGTGGCCGCGGCCGTGGTACATCGCCGGCACCCAGAGGCCACCAAGGACCGCTTGCGCGCTGCCGTCGGCAAGGCTGCGGAGGACGCCGGTCCAGTCATCGGGGGCGTCTCGGCTGAACTCGAGGCCCTCGTCGGCGAAGTAGCCGTTGTCGACCGCGATGTACTCAGGCAGGTAGTTGGGCCAGTGGGAGGTCGCGGATACGTGATAACTGGTCATGGCTGTTCTCCTCGGGTGGTAGCCCGTTGTTGGTGGTCGGTGGGGCCGGATGCCGCAGGGTTGCCGTTCTCAGTGTCCCCTATCTTACCCGTTTTGTATACGACTTTTCGTCGAGGGTGTCGCGGCACCGTGAGATCCACGCCCGCACTTCGGCGCGGCCTCTATCCGGGGACGACGTTGACGACCGTGTCGCCGAGCCCGCCAGCGATAGCGGTCGGCTCGCTTGCGGAACGGGAAGGGGACGGCAGGGACACGGGTGCTCCCGGCAGCGGGTTAACTATCCTTGACCGCATGCAGCCCTTGTCCGCTACGGTCGTTCATGCCCAGCGCGCCGACATCATCGAGAGCCGGATCTCGGTCGGCGACCGGCTGAGAGAGGACGTTCCCCGCCGCTCGGTTCGGGGTGTCTCGGGTGCCCGTTCGTGAGGCCCTGCAGCAGCTCGAGAGCGGAAGACTTTGTCGTCATCGAGCAGTTCAAGGAGCTTCGGTGTCCGCCGGTCACACGCGGACGTCACCGAATTGATGCAGATCCGCCGCGGACTGGAAGCCTCCCTGGCCGGGGAGCAGTCTGGGGATGAGATGGCCGACGAGTTGCGGCAGGTGATCGAGCGCGGCCGCCAGTCACGCGGCGAGCGAGCGGTGGACCGACCTTGATCGTCGATCATGGAGTTCCACGAGGTGGTTGCGCGCCTCGGGAAATGCGCACCTGGCAGTGATGCTGCGTGATCTCCTGCAGAAAGATCGCCTGGGGGTTCGAGTTCGACGTCGTCGGCGGGCTTGGGTCGTCGTGGGCTGACCACTACGCCATCGCCGAGGCGATGGCGTCGGATCCGGACCGAACGCGGGCTCCTGATGAGTGAGCACATCATCAAAGAGATGAACGCCTTTACCGCCACGCCATCCAACGCACTGAGGCTCAGGTCCAGCCGCCTAGTTCCGCATTCTGACCCGCTCCTCATCTCTCGAGAGGACAGTTAGTCCACCAGCTGCACCATCTTTTGTATACGAAATGGTGGTTAACCCGTACTCTGGCAGCACACAGTGGACGTACGGTCCGGTCTGCGGCGCCCACCGCGCGGGACTTACCACGGACAACATCCGCTTTGCTCGGCACCCACCCGGCGACTCACCCGCCGATGACGTCATGGAGGCGCCCCGGTGACTCTCATCTCTTCTGCCGACGATCTGGCCGGGCTCGTTGCTGTTGCCGGAGACCATTGACGCCGTTCGCGCTGCGCATGCCGAGTTGGCGTCCGGGGCACGGGTCCCAACCGGCCCCGGTCGCTCTGGGCAGCAGCCATGCAACGCGGTCATGTTGCCGATGGTCGCCTAGTCCGGGCGGCTGCACCTGTCGGTCATCAAGGCCCTGACTGACGCTCCTGAGACCGCGGCCTCGGGCTGTCGACGCAGCGCTCAGTCGTCTTGGTGCTGGAGTCGACTACTGGCGAGTGTCTCGCGGTCATCAACGGTGCCGTACTCACCCGCGCCCGCACCGCGGCGGCCACCGCCGTAGCCACCGATGCCCTCGCCAACCCCGATGCGACCACGCTCGGCCTGGTCGGCACGGGACTGCTCGCCATCGAACACGTCGCAGCGATCCGGGTGTCCGACCGATCAGCCGGGTCGGTGTCTGGTCCCGCTCGGCCGGCATTCTGGCGGCGTTCCGTGCTGCGGTCGGCGACCTCGACGTCAGCGTGGAGTCCAGCCCAGCTGACGTCATCGCCTCCTCCGACATCGTGTGCTCCCGTGTTGACGCAATTCGCCGAGCATCCGCAGGAAGCGGTCCTCCCGACCGGAGGTTACTGCGGTCAGCAGGCTGAATCCCGCCTCACCTGCTTCCTCGGTCATCGCGCGAGTCACTTCGGCGGTGAAGGGGTTGAGCAGATCGCTGGTGAGGAAGCGGATCAGCCCGGTCCGCTTGCTGGCCAGCGAACTGGCTACATGGTTCAAGGTGAAGCCGGTTTCGTCGATGGCGCGTTGGACCCGTTCCGCGGTCGAGGGTCGGACGCCGACGGACTTGTTGACATGGCGCGAGACCGTCGCCAGGGAGACCCCGGCGAGACGATCGGCAGGCAAATCATCACCAGTGCGGCGAAAATCTTTGGCTGATCGGAGCCGTAGGTGCTGGTGAAGTAGATCGGGATGGTGGTGACCGTCTGTAGCGACGGGTCCTGCAAGAAGAGCAACGGAAGGAAGGATTCGTTCCATGCCTGCAAGAAGGCCCAGACGATCACGACCGCGGTGATCGGTTTGGCCAGTGGCAGCACGACCCGGACGAGAGTGGCAAAGCTGCTGCAGCCGTCGAGCCTAGCCGCCTCGAGGATCTCATCCGGCGTTGAGGTGAGGTGGTTGCGGGTCAGCAGGATCGTAAACGGCACGATGACCGCAGCTAAGGGGATGATCACGGTCAGGTAGTGATTGAAAGACCGAACCGGGCCACGATCACGAACAGCGGCACCGATCAGCGCGATGCTGGGCAGCACCAGGCCGACCAGGATCGCGTTGAAGATCAACCGCTTTCCGGAGAAGTTCATTTTCGCGAAGGCATAGGCCGCAAGCATGGTGCACGTATACACAAGCACCATCACACCGATTGAAATGATCAAGCTGTTGCGAACAGACAGCAGGAACGGCGTCTGGGTCAGCACGGCACGGTAGTTGACCAGGAAGCCGTTGCCGTTGCCGGACCGGCCACGATGGCTACTAGCACTAGCACGAGGAAAAACGGGACGACGATCAGCGTGGCCAGCACCTGCACGATGATCCGGGTCCGCATCCGCGGGCGTTCGAACATGTCAGTCCTCTCCGAACCGATAGGCGCGAATCTGAATCCCAGTCAAGATCAACGCCAACACCAGCAGCACCACCGACAGCGCCGCGGAATAGCCCGCGTGGTACTGATCGATCACTTGCTTGTAGATATAGGTGGTCAGGAACTCCGAACTCCGGCCAGGTCCGCCGCCAGTGGTGAGAAAAACGATGTCGAAGGTCTTCAACGCCCCGATACAGCCGGTCAGAGCTAGCGTGGCGGTGGTGCAGCTGAGCTGGGGGATGACCACGTACCGGATCATCCGGAACGCGCCCGCGCCGTCGATCGAGGCCGCCTCGAACAGATTGGCGTCGATCTGGGAGACTCCGGCCTAGTGTCGCGTGTTTGAAGTTTGTTTACGGTGCGCTTTGGTGAGGATCTGGTCGGGGGTTTTGGTCCAGACGAACGGGTGGCAGCGTTCGTTCCAGCCGTCGATGAAGGCTT
>JBBSQJ010000171.1:0-8550 GCA_038257965.1 Propionibacteriales bacterium | reverse complement strand
GAACCGGTGGGTTCAGTCCGCTGAGGATGTGGTCGCGGGGGCTCCGGAGCTGCGGCGGCGACGGCGGCGACGTTTTGGTGCCGCGTCGTTCTCGTCGCCGGTGCGCTCGGCCGGGCCGGCCGGATCGACCTGCTCCGGGGGGTTCTTCGCCGGGGAGGCGTCGCCGGCGACCGGCACGCCATTGCGCAGCCGCTGACGGGTGCGTTTACGGGGGGCACGCTCGCGCGGCTGGCGCTCTGGGGACCGGCGCGGTTCGTGCGCGCCGTCCGCTCCGATCTCGGGCGGTGCAATCCGACCGCGGGCCGAGCGGTCGATCCCCAGATCGTGGTACAGATGCTCCGACGTCGAGTAGGTCTCCTGCGGCTCCTCGAACGGCAGACCAAGGGTGTTGTTGATCACCTTCCAGCGCGTCCCGTCGGCCCAGTCCACGAACGTGATCGCAATTCCCGACGCGCCGGCCCGTCCCGTGCGCCCGATCCGGTGAACGTAGGTCTTGTCGTCGTCGGGACACTCGTAGTTGATCACGTGGGTGACGCCTTCGACGTCGATGCCGCGAGCGGCGACGTCCGTGGCCACGAGCACGTCCACCCCGCCGGCGCGGAACTTCTTCAGGGCCTTCTCCCGCAGCACCTGGGACAGATCGCCGTGAATGGCCGCGGCCGCGAAGCCACGCTCGGCCAGGTCGTCGGCCACCCGCTGGGCCATCCGCTTGGTGCGACAGAAGATCATCACCCGGTTGCGGTTCAGCGCTTGCAGAATGCGGGCGATGATTTCCGGCTTGTCCAGGTCGTGTGCCCGATAGACGAACTGGGCCGTCGTCGGCACCGTCGTGGTGTCGTGTGCGGACTCGGCGCGGATGTTGACCGGGTAGCGGAGATGATGGCGAGCCATCGACACGATGGCCGACGGCATGGTGGCCGAGAACAGCATCGTCTGGCGCAGCTCGTGCACCTTGGAGATGATCCGCTCGACATCGGGCAGGAACCCGAGATCGAGCATCTCGTCGGCCTCGTCCAAGACCAGCACCTTGACGTGGCTGAGGTCCAGGCTCCGACGGTCGGCGAGATCCAGCAGACGCCCGGGAGTGCCGACGACCACCTCCACACCGTTGGCCAGCGCCTCCAGCTGGGGCTCGTAGCCGACGCCGCCGTACACGGTGAGCACGCGGGCGACGCGATGCGTGGCCGCGACCTGGAGATCCTTGCTGACCTGACTGGCGAGTTCGCGGGTCGGGGTGACCACCAGCGCCTGCGGTGCGCCCGGGTTGGCGAGCAGCTCGAAGTCGCGCTCTCCCGGCACCACGATCCGCTGCAGGAGGGTGACCCCGAAGGCAAGTGTCTTGCCGGTCCCCGTGCGGGCCTGACCGATCATGTCGGTGCCGGTCAGCGCGATCGGGATCGCCATCGATTGGATCGGGAAGGGGTGGAGGATGCCCACCTCGCTCAAGCTCTCGACGATCGCGGGCAGTACGCCCAGATCGGAGAACGTCTGCGCGGCTGGGCTCTCGAGGGTGGTCTCGTCGTCGACGGGGGCGTCTTCCGCGGTCTGCTCGGCGGCAATCGGTTCGGCGGTCTGTTCGTCGGTGTTCAGTTGCTTGCCTATCGAAGTCTGTTGTCGTTGCCCCGGGCTGTCCGGTGCAGAGTCGGGGCCGCTGGACCGGCGATCGGCGCGGCACGAGCCGCTGCGCACGCCAGCCGGCGGCTCACTCGTGCGATTCTACCGCGAATCCCTCCAATTCCTCACCGCCCGGCCCGGACCGGCGCCGAAACACGTTCCGAAGCGGTTCCGGTGGCGGCCGCACGATCAAGGGCTGGAGCTCAGGTGGTCATGCCGATGGGCTCCGACGAAACCACTAGGCTGCGGCCATGAGCGACGGGTCAGGCACGGTCACACCGCCGAGCGCACCGACCGACGACTCCTATCGCGCGGGCGCGGTCGACCTTCTCGGAGCGCTGGCCTACGGCGCGCTGACCGCCTTCGAGCGGCTCGCCGAGGATGCGCAGCAGGCGCCGACGTTGAGCGACAAGATCCACATGGCGACCATGTCTGCGCAGCAGATCGCCTACTTCGACCGGATGAAGGAGCGGCTCGCCGAGTTCGGTGTCGACGTCTTGGTGGCCATGCGACCCTTCCACGCCCCGTTCGACGCCTACCACGAGTACTCCCACCCGAAGGACTGGTACGAGGGCCTGCTCAAGGCGTACGTCGGCGACGGCATCGCCGCCGATTTCTACCGGGAGGTGGCCGCGTTCGTCGACCCGGACACCCGGGCGCTGGTCTTCGAGGTGCTGGCTGACCACGGGCACGACGATTTCGTGGTCAACCAGGTTCGTCTGGGGATCGCCGCGGACCCCAAGCTCGGCGGACGCCTGGCGTTGTGGGGTCGCCGACTGGTCGGCGAGGCGCTGAGCCAGGCGCAGCGCGTCGCCGCGGACCGCGACGCGCTGACGGCGCTCCTCACAGGCACGAGCGACCGACCCGGCATGGACCTGCCGGCCATCAGCCGGATGTTCTCCCGGCTGGTGGCCAACCACACGAAGCGGATGGCCAAGCTCGGCCTGCAAGCCTGAGCGCGCTCGATTCAGACCGAACCGAACCCGACGTGGCGGACATTCTCCTGGCCGAGATCGACGTAACCGACCTGCGTTGCCGGAATCAGCACCTTGCGACCGCGCTCGTCGGTGAGGCTGAACAGCCCGCCCTCCTTGACCGCCTTGGCGAAGTCCTTCTCGACTTCGGCCGCGGTCGCGGTGGATTCGACGATGACCTCGCGGCTGACGTTGAGAATGCCGACCTTGATCTCCACGGATAACTCTCCCTGCTGACGGTTCGTGCCTCACGATGTGCGTTGGCCCGCGGCGCATGAGTGTGCCGACGTCGAGCGTACGGGCTGGGTCGACGAGGATGTAGCTCCGTTCACCGCAGGCGTAGCACCCGAGCCGGCGTGATCCTCAGACCAGGCTCTCCTGCTCTTCCGACGTGGCCGCTCGGACGACGATCCGGGTCCAGGCGCCGACGTAGACCCGGTCGCCGGATTGGATCTCCTGCTTCAGTCCGACCGGGATCGGACTGCTCGGCAACGGTTCGCTGCCCCCGGCGACGAACGTGCCGTTGGCCGACTCGAGGTCTTCGACCCACCAGCGCGTCCCGTCCGTGGTCAGCTGGCACTGCCGACGACTGACACCGGAGTCGGGTTCGCAGTCGATCTCGGGGTGGATGTTGCGGCTGCGGGACACTCGTCCCACGAGAACCGATGATTTTCGCAGCGGGACGATCTCCGGCAGCCCGGGAGACGGATTCGGGTCGGGGCTCTGCTGGGCCTGGTACCAGGCTGGGTCGATCCAGACCTCGGCCACGAAGCCGAATGTGCCGGCGTCCATGCCCGGCGGTCGAGGGGTCGATGCGCTGGGCGGTGCGTCGACGCCTCCGGTCGGTCCCTTCCCGTTCGGCGCTTCGGCACCGGTCTCGTTCGGCGCTTCGGCACCGGACTCGTTCGGCGCTTCGGCACCGGACTCGTTCGGCGCTTCGGCACCGGACTCGGTGCGGGGCAGCGTCCCGGTGGTGAAATCGTAGCCGCAGGCTTCACAGAAAAGCGCCTCGGCGACGTTCTCGGTGCCACAGTGTGGGCAGGCCAGCGCCCCGGTCGTGCCGGTAGCAGCCGCGGTCGCCGGTGGCACCGCGGGCGAAGCGGTCGCCGGCTGCTGCGCCGAGTCGATCGGCACCCCGCACACATCGCAGTAGTCGTCCGCAGTCGAGGTGTGCCCGTTGGGGCAGACCGAACTCATCTCACGATCACCATCCTGTTCGAGTCCACCCCCGTGGTCTCAGCCGCGGACCCGGGTGGTCTTGGTCGACGCAGTGTCGAGAGCCATCTCGTCGGCCTTGTCGATGCTGCGCTTGAGCCGGACGGTGCCGGTCTCCTCGTCGTCGATGTCGACCACCTTGCGCAATCGGGTGGTCGCCCCCTCGTTTCCGGTCTGCGCAGCCAGGGCGACGGCACGGCCCAGCTTGGTGGTGGCCGTCTCCTCGTCGCCGGCAGCCTTGGCGGCCAGTCCCTCCTGGATCGCCTCCGCGAGCTCGGTCTGCCCGGTGTAGTGCGCCACCTCGGGATTGATCCGGGCAGTCAGCTCGTCGGAGTCCGACCACTTGGCCTTGACCAGACCCTGGGCGACGACCGCGCCCGAGATCGCCACCTGTACCCGAGCGGCCAATTGCTCCTGACCGACTGCTTTCGCGCCCAGTCGGACCGCGACGTGGTAGTCGCGTGACTCGTCCGACCACGACCCGGTCGGATAGCCGCCGGTCAGCGGATTCACGTCGACCCGGCGATCGGTCAGGTCCTCCACGGTCGGCGAAACCTGGCGGACGAACATGATCTGGGCACCCTGGGGTGTCCACACCCGCAGCTGGGCGTCCGGCACACCGCGGCTCATCGACCGCCGCATGAGGTCGGCGAAGACCTGCGGCATCTCCTCCGGTGACGGGATGATGTCCACCGTGCCGAGCAGCGCCTGCGCGATCCGGCGCGCTTCGGCGACCTGCCAGTCCACGCCCACGCCTCGGCAGTCGCACTGGAACTTGCCGGCCACGCCGGAGATCGCCGCGCTCAGCTGATCCGGGGTCTCGTTGTGGTTCTCGCCGTCGGTGAGCAGGATGGCGTGCTTCTGGGCGAGCATGGGAATCGAGTCGAACAGCCGGCCGCCCAGGGTGAGCCAGGTGCCCATCGCCGTGCCCCCGTCGGAGCGGAACTGCGCGATAGCCTGCAGAGCCTCGAACCGGCTGGTCGGGTTCATCTGCACCATACCGGCGCCGGAACGGACGTACGGGTAGGCGAGATAGGCGACGTGGGTGCCGGCCACCACTGCGAACCAGGTGCCGTCCACGATCTGTTGGATCGCGGCGGACGCGGCCGCCTTGGCCGCTTCCAGCCGGGTGCGACCCATCGAGCCCGAGGTGTCGACGATGACGATCTCGCCGGCGGACCCACCGCCGGTCTGGCCCGCCATGCCGGCGTCGACGCACGTCACGGTGACGATGGCGTTGACGTCGGTGCCACCGTCGGGCAGGAACTCGTTCTGATAGACCGTCGCGTTGAACTCGGCCATGAGCACCTCTCCTCGTCATCGCACATCGCCGGGCTCGACGGCCTGGGCCGAACCTCGAGGCTGAACGTCACAGTATGCCTGGGCTGCGGGTTCCGGGCGCAGCCCTGGTCTCGTCAGACCTCTGCCGTCAGGTTTGCTCGGCGAAACTGTGCAGGTCATGCAGCTCTACCCGGCGTGTCGCTGCAACTACTGCCCACTTTTCGCGGCATGGCGGGCGAGGGCAACGGTGATGTTGTCCTTGCCGCCCTGGTCGCAGGCCCAGCCGACGAGCGCCTCGGCGAGCGGCAGCGGATCCAGATCGCCGCCGAGCGCCGACGACTGGTCGCCTATCAGGGACTGCAACGCCGCGGGTTCGGAGACGTAGTTCCACAAGCCGTCTGTGCACACCACCACCCAACCCGGATGATCCAACTCGATCGAGCCCGTCGTCGGCACGATGTCGGGCGCGTCACGACCGAGCCACTTCGTGATCGCGTGCGCCTGCGGCCCGGCCTCGGCGTCGGTTCGCGAGGCCCCGGAGTCGATCCGCAGCTGAGCCACCGAATCGTCGACGCTCAGCAACCGGGGCGCGTCGTCCCCCGCATCGGGGATCCAGTACACCCGGCTGTCACCGACATTTCCGTACGTGAGTGCCGACCCCTCGACCACCGCGCACGCGAACGTACACGACGCGGCGTTGGGACTGTCCGGCGCGGTGTGGGCGATCACCGCGTCATTGGCCACGGCGACCGCCGACTCGATGGCGGAGGCCAGCGCAGCGGACCGGCTCGCCGGCAGGCCGATCCCGGCCGGACGATGGGCGACCAACACGTCCCGCGCAGCTCGCGCGGCCGCCAGGCTGGCGATATCGGAGTCGGTGGAGGTGGACACCCCGTCGCAGACCACGAGCACGGCTCGCGAACCCGGTTCACCCTCGGCGGCCAAGGCGGAGGCATCCTCGTTGCGAGGATGGCGGATGCCCCGGTCGCAGACCGCGGCCACCCACGACGCCGGCTGCTCGCTGTAGTGGTCGCGTTCGCTCGGTGCCTTCGTGCCGCACAGCTCGCAGTAGCCGTCGGCACCGACCGGGCCACCGCAATCGGTGCACGTGGGTCGGGTGACGACCGCCGTGTCCGAGGTCGACTCGCTCTGCGGCGTCTGGGCCGTGATCGAGCGGGACAGCGTGATCGGAGATTCCAACAGCTCGTCGTCACCCGGCACGGTCTGACCGGCGGCATCGGTCGGTGCAGCGAAGGCGAGACTGGTCCCGCAGGCCTCGCAGAAACTGTCGCCGGCGTGCACCTCGGCACCGCAGGTCGGGCAGTGCAGCGCGGCGTCGGAGCTCGTAGCGCGGCCATCGGACACCGTCATGTCAGGGTCCACCTTCGCACGCGGTTGGCCTCGTCCACCAGACGGTAGCGCTCCGCCTCGTCGTCGCTGGACTGGGCCAGGTTCCGGTAGGTCTGCTCCAGACCGTCGCGGAGTGCGTTGTTGTCCGCGGTGTAGGTCCCGATCCGAATCGCGCTCTGCGGACCCTTCGACGTCACGGTGTCCAGCGCGCGCTCCAGGATCCGAGCGGTCAGCTCGGCATGCTCGGTGGGGTCGAGGCGGACGCCGGTGATCGAGTTCATCGCCTCGGCGAGCACGGGCAGACTCGAGTCCGACTCGTACAGGTGCACGGCTCGTAACCGACGCGCCTCGGGATAGGCGCGGCTGGTGGGGGGAACCAGGTCGAGAGCCTCGACACCGCCGTGGACGTCATTGCGGGCAATGCGCAGCCGGGCCAGCCCGAAGGCGGCCGGGGCGACGTAGTTGGCGTCGGTCCGTGCACACGTGGCGTAGAGCCGCTCGGCCAGCGCGGCCTCGCCGCCGCGTTCGCAGGCCAGAGCCAGGGCCAGTTTCGGACCGAGCTCGCCCGGGACCTGGCCGTACACCGCGTTGAATGCGGACTGCGCGCCGCGGAAGTCCTCGCGCGCCAGCAGCGACAGCCCGCTCATCCAGACGGCTCGCCACTCCCAGGGATCGGCCGCCAGCATCTCGTTGACCACAGTGTCGACCAGCTGGGGCCGGTCGAGCTCCAGCATCGCGCGGGCCCTGGCCAGCTGGACCTCGACCGAGACCGCGGGCGCGCTGGACAGCGCGGCCAACCGGAGCTCGGGGGACTCGGCGGTGATGTTGCTGAGCCAGGCGAACTGCGCGTCGGTGGTGTCGGTCCGCAGCCGCGGCAACTCGTCCGGGGTCAGCACGGCGCTGCTGATCGCCGGGGCCTCGAACAGCATGGACGCCGCCGAGGTCAGCGACGTGCCGGTGGTGTTCTCCGCGACCACTTCGCGGAGCACGCCGAGCAGTTGGACCCGCATCTCGTCCACGGTGGCGAACCGGTCGGCGGGATCGGGTGCACAAGCCTTGGCGAGCAGCCGGTACAGGGAGTCGTGTTGTTGGAACAGCGGGGTGTCCTCGACCGGTGGAAGGCTCGCGACATACTTCGTCTGGTAGCCGCGGAACTCCATCATCAACACGACCAGCGTCCGACCGATCGTGTAGATGTCGGAGGCGACCGTGGTGCCGACCTGGGCCACCTCCGGTGCCTGGTAGCCCACAGTTCCGTAGATCGCCGACTCCTCGTCGTCGATCCGGCGCACGCCGCCCATGTCGATCAGCTTCACCGCGTCGCCGATCTGGATCAGGTTGTCGGGCTTGAAGTCGCAGTAGACCAGCCCGAGATCGTGGAGATAGGTGAACGCCGGCAGAACCTCGAGCACGTAGGCCAGCGCCTGGTCCACCGGTAGCGCGTCGTACGCACCGCCGGCTGTGCGCATCCGCTCCTTGAGGATCTGCTTCAGCGACGTGCCGCCGACGTATTCCATCACGATGTAGCCGGCTGCGACCCCGTCGCCACTGTCGTGGCTGACGAAGTTGTAGATCTCCACGATCAGCGGGTGCTCGACCTGGGCCAGGAACTGTCGCTCCACGATGGCCACCGCCAGCGCATCGGCGTCCCCGGTGTTGAGCAGGCCCTTCAGCACCACCCAGCGGTCGGAGACGTTGCGGTCCTTGGCCAGGTAGATCCAACCCAGACCGCCGTGGGCCAGGCAGCCCGCCACCTCGTACTGGTTGGCGACCAGGTCGCCCGGCTTCAGCTTGGGAGTGAAGGAGAAGGGGTTGCGGCAGCGCGGGCAGAAGCCTTCGGTCCGTCCGGGCGCTCCGTCACGGGAACGACCGACTGCCGCCCCGCAGGAAGGGCAGACCCGCTTCGATTCCGGCACCATCGGGTTCTTCATGATCGCCTGCAGCGGCTCGACCGTCGGTGCCGGCGGCACCCGGGTCAGACCGGCCCCGAGCCGGGCGGAGCGCAGCCGCTGGGATCCGGAATGGACCCGCCGGGTGATCTTGGAGCCGCTGGTGGTCAGGCGCTGCGAGCCGAGCGCGGTCGAGCTGAGCCGACTCGACGCCCGAGTGATCGTGG